>NZ_CP132204.1:2788909-3098788 GCF_030718995.1 Arthrobacter oryzae | reverse complement strand
AAGAAGCGCTCCCGTTCGGGCGGACCGGCTGCAGCGGCCGGCGGCAACGCGCTGACATCCCCCATGCAGGGAACCATCGTGAAGGTGGCCGTCGCAGAAGGTGACGTTGTTGCGGAAGGTGATCTCGTCGTCGTGCTCGAAGCGATGAAGATGGAGCAGCCGCTTACGGCGCACCGGGCGGGCACCATCACCGGGCTGGCCGCCATCGCCGGCGAGACAGTCTCCGCCGGTGCCGTGATCGCCACCATCGAGGACTGACCCCAACGGGCCGGCTTCCCTCCATACTGCATTCCGAGCCGCCCCCGGCGCGCCCATAGCGCCCGGGGGCGGCTCCGTGCAGACTAAGCGTGTGAAGCCATTTCTACTGCTTGCGTCGCGCGCCGAGGACAAGGCCGCCGAAGAGGAATACGAAGCCTACCTGCGCTTTGGCGGACTCAAGCCAGCGCAGTTGCGGCGCATCCGGATGGAAGCCGGCCCCCTGCCGGAGCTGGACCTCTCCGACTACTCCGGAGTGATTGTTGGCGGCAGCCCGTTCACCTCGAGCGACCCGGCAGACCAGAAGAGCCCGGCCCAGCACCGTGTGGAGCATGAGCTCCGCCTGCTGCTGGACCGCATTGTGCCGGCGGATTTCCCGTTCCTTGGGGCCTGCTACGGGGTGGGCACGCTGGGCCTGCACCAGGGCGCCGTCATCGACAGGACCTACGGTGAGGGGCTGGGCGGGACCACCATCAAGCTGACGGCGGACGGCTTGCAGGACCCCCTCCTTCGGGGCCTGCCGGAAAGCTTCACGGCCTTCACGGGACACAAGGAAGCCTGCACCGTCCTCCCTTCCCACGCGGTGCTGCTGGCCAGCTCGGCGGCCTGCCCGGTGCACATGTTCCGGATCAAGGCCAACCTGTACGCCACGCAGTTCCACCCCGAACTCGACGCGGACGGGCTGATCACCAGGATCGATAT
Organism: Arthrobacter oryzae; assembly: GCF_030718995.1. Classification (NCBI taxonomy): domain Bacteria; kingdom Bacillati; phylum Actinomycetota; class Actinomycetes; order Micrococcales; family Micrococcaceae; genus Arthrobacter; species Arthrobacter oryzae. The sequence continues at coordinate 3,097,831 of NZ_CP132204.1, read as the reverse complement.
CTACCGCCACGCCGGCTACTTCCCGCCGGAATCGGCCGAAACACTCATGGAGAACGCCCGGCAGTTCACCGCCACGGAACCGATGAAGATCCTCGGCAACTTCGTGCAGCGCTACGCGCGGTAGGGGCGGGAAATGAAAGATGCCCTGCACCCCGTCAAGGGGTGCCGGGCATCTTTACGCGGGCGGAACGCGGTCAGGCTACGTTGTTCTCGTAGTCCAGATCGCGGGTTTCCTTGCTCATGAAGAGCGCAATGAGGGTCAGCACCGCCATGGACGTCAGGTAGATACCCACCAGGACGGGGCTGCCGTCAGCCAGTTCCCAGAGCGCGACGGCGATAAACGGCGCCACCGCTGCGCCCAGGATGCTGGAGACGTTGTAGCTGACGGCGGAGCCGGTGTACCGGACGTTCGTGGGGAACAGTTCCGGCAGCAGGGCACCCATGGGGCCGAACGTAAGCCCCATCAGGGAGAAGCCGAGGATCAGCAGGCCCATGGTGCCCACAAAGCCGCCGCTGAACAGCGGGACGAACAGCAGGCCGAAGACGAAGATTCCGCCGGTCACGGCAAGCAGCATCTTGCGGCGGCCGTACTTCTCCGCCAGCGGTCCGGAGACCAGGGTGAAGATGCCGAAGAATACGACGCCGGCAATCAGCATCCACAGGAAGTCGTTGCGCGTGTAGCCCAGGCCGGGGACGAACGCGGCAGCTGCGGCCTCGGTCATGGGCTTCCCGGCCTTTTCGGCAGCCGCCTTGGCGGCGTCCAGCGTCGCCGGACGCGTGCCGTAGGTCAGCGTGAACGTGGTCATCAGGTAGAAGAGCACGTACGTGGCCAGCATGATGAACGTGCCCAGGATGAGCGGGCGCCAGCTGGTCTTGAAGACGCGGGCCAGCGGGAGCTTGGCAACCTCGTTGCTTTCCAGCACCTTGGTGAAGGCCGGCGTTTCAATGAGCTTGAGGCGGACGTAGAGACCAATGATCACCATGACGGCGCTGAGCAGGAACGGAACCCGCCAGCCCCACGCTTCGAATGCCTGCGGCGACAGCGTGTAGCTGGCTACCAGGAAGATGACGTTGGCAATGATGAAGCCGATGGGCGCACCCAGCTGCGGGAACGTGCCGTAGATGGCGCGCTTGTTGGCAGGGGCGTTCTCGGTGGCCAGGAGGGCTGCGCCGCTCCATTCCCCGCCGAGGGCCAGGCCCTGGGCGAAACGCATGACCACCAGCAGGGCCGGAGCCCAGAAGCCCCAACCCGGAACCAGTGCCGTGGGGAGGCAGCCGATCAGGAACGTGGCGATGCCCATGGTCAGCAGCGAAGCCACCAGGGTGCCCTTGCGGCCGAATTTGTCGCCGAAGTGGCCGAAGACAATCGAGCCGAGCGGGCGGGCGATGAAGGCGACGCCGAACACGGCGAAGGAGCTCAGCAGCTGGGTGGTCTCGTTCTGTCCCGGGAAGAACAGCTTGGGGAATACGAGTACAGCGGCAGTGGCGTAGACGTAGAAGTCGTAGAACTCAACGGTGGTACCGACGAGGCTGGCGACGATCACGCGCCCGCGCGAGTTAACCTGTTTGGCTGACCCCGGCTGCGGTGAGGTTGCAGTGGATGACATGTAGTAACGCTTTCGTGAGAAACCGGGCGGGCGCCCCAAAAAGACTGCCCGGCTAAGGGATACGTATCTCTCAATAATAGTTCCCGCCGTCCAACGACTGGACAAAGGGTCCACTATGCGGACTTTTTGATTTGTCTCACTAACTGCGCCTCACACCGTCACAAAAGCCCCGATAGGCAAACTTCACAGCACGTTAACAAACGGCGACGCTTCACGAAACGCGCGCTCCCTACCTTGGAAGGACAACAAACCCCCGAAGGAGGTACACCGTGACTGTTGACCGCACGGCAGAGGCCGGCGCACAGCCCGGCACTACCCGCACCGTTCACGCCCCCGCCCTTGAAGTCCGCCCCGGCCGCTGGATCGCCAACTGGGATGCCGAGAACAAGGAGCAGTGGGAGACCCAGGGCCGCTCGATCGCCCGGCGCAACCTGAACTGGTCCATCTTCGCCGAATTCCTCGGCTTTGTCGTCTGGCAGCTCTGGTCCATCGTGGTGGTCCAGCTCCCCGCGGCAGGCTTCACGTTCACCACGTCCGAAATCTTCTGGCTGATCTCCATGCCCAGCCTGGTGGGTGCCACCCTCCGCATCCCCTACACGTTCATGGTCCCGAGGTTCGGGGGCCGCAACTGGACCATCGTCTCGGCCCTGCTGCTGCTCATTCCTTCCATTGGACTCGCCCTGTGCGTCTCCAACCCTGAAACTCCGTTCGGCGTCATGCTCCTCGTGGCAGCCCTGGCCGGCTTCGGCGGCGGCAACTTCGCGAGTTCGATGGCCAACATCACGTTCTTCTACCCTGCCCGCGAAAAGGGCTGGGCCCTCGGCCTGAACGCCGCCGGCGGTAACCTCGGTGCCGCTGTCGCACAGCTTGCCGTCCCCATCGCCATCACGCTCCTGGCCGCAGGCAGCGTCAACCTGCCCATGGCCGGATGGATGTGGGTCCCGCTCATCCTCGTCGCCGCATTCGGCGCCTGGAAGTACATGGACAACCTGACCAGCGCCAAGGGTGACGTGGCCGGCTCGGTGGCTGCGCTGAAGGAACCGCACCTGTGGATCATGGCGCTGCTGTACATCGGCACCTTCGGTTCGTTCATCGGCTTCGCCGGTGTGTTCCCCAAGCTCATCAAGGACTACTTCCCCGCTTTCTCCTCCATCGGAGTAGGCACCGTGGCACTGTCCCTCGCCTTCCTCGGCCCGCTGGTGGGTTCGCTGGCCCGCCCCTACGGCGGACGCATGGCGGACCGGATGGGCGGCGCCCGCATGACAGTCGCAGCCTTCGCCTCCATGGCGGTCATCACGCTCACCATGATCTGGACCCTGCCGCTGAAGAATTTCTGGCTCTTCCTGGTCCTCTTCCTGATGCTCTTCACCGCCAGCGGCTTCGGAAACGGCGCCACCTACCGGATGATCCCCATCATCTTCGCCACCAACAGCCGGGCAGCCCGCAACGGTGCCAGCTCGGTGGCAACCCAGCGCCTGGCTTCCTCGGCCCTGGGCCTGATCTCGGCAATCGGCGCCTACGGCGGGTTTGTTATCCCGCAGGTGCTGAACGCCTCCAACACGGCCAGCGGTTCATACACCCCCGCTTTCTACGGCTTCGTCGGGGCCTACGTCCTGATGCTCGTGGTCTGCTGGGCCTGCTACATCCGCAACGCCAACCGAAATGCGATGGGACACGTCTAACATGACCACAAGCGCCGACACGCACTGCCCTTACTGCGCCCTGCAGTGCGCCATGACGCTGAAGTCCCCAGCGGCTCTGACCCCGGCTCTCCAGCCGGGGTCAGACCCCGTGCCGGCTCCCCCGGCTCCGAACGTGACGGCAGCGGCTGCGCCGGTCCTGGAAGTCTCCGGACGGGACTTCCCCACCAACCGCGGAGGACTCTGCCGCAAGGGCTGGACGTCCGCGTCGCTGCTGAACCACCCCGGACGCGTCACCGAGCCCATGCTCAAAGGCTCCGACGGCGTCCACCGCCCCGTCAGCTGGGATGACGCCCTGAAGCTCATCACCGCAGCCGTGAAGGACACCCGCGCCCGTTACGGTGCGGACGCCGTCGGCGTTTTCGGCGGCGGCGGCCTGACGAACGAGAAGGCCTACATGCTGGGCAAGTTCGCCCGCCTGGCCCTGGGCACCTCCCGGATCGACTACAACGGCCGGTTCTGTATGTCCTCCGCAGCCGCCGCCGGCATGCGGGCCTTCGGCGTCGACCGCGGCCTGCCGTTCCCGCTGGAAGACCTCGACGGCGCCAGTACCATCCTGATGCTCGGCTCCAACGTGGCCGAGACCATGCCGCCCTTCGTGCAGCACCTCCAGGGAGCCCGCGACGCCGGCGGCCTGATTGTGGTGGACCCCCGCCGTTCCGCCACGGCTGCGTTTACGTCCGACGGCGGCGGCCTCCACCTCCAGCCCCTGCCAGGCACCGACCTCACACTCCTCCTGGGTCTCTCCCACGTGGTGATCCACGAAGGTCTGGCGGACACCGGCTTCATCCAGGCGCGCACCAGCGGCTTCGAAGCCCTGGTCCGCAGCGTCAACGCGTTCTGGCCCGAGCGCGTCCAGTCCCTGACCGGAGTTCCGGCGGACCTGATCCGCGAGACGGCCCGCAGGCTTGCCCACGGCGCCACCCAGGGCGGAAGCTACATCCTGACCGGCCGCGGCGTGGAGCAGCACGTGGACGGAACGGACACCGCCACCGCTGCCATCAACCTCAGCCTGCTGCTGGGCCTGCCAGGTTCCGCCCGCAGCGGCTACGGCACCCTCACCGGACAGGGCAACGGCCAGGGCGGCCGGGAGCACGGCCAGAAAGCCGATCAACTCCCCGGCTACCGCAAGATCACGGACCCCGCCGCCCGCGCGCATGTGGCCAAGGTGTGGGGCGTGCCGGAAACGCTGATACCCGGCCCCGGCCTCCCCGCGGTCCAGCTCCTGAAATCGCTGGGACAGCCAGGCGGCGTCCACTGCCTCTTCGTGCACGCCTCCAACATCGCCGTGGCCTCCCCCGACGCCAACGCGGTCATTGCGGGCCTGCGCAGCCTGGACTTCCTGGTGGTCTGCGACTTCTTCGTCTCCGAGACAGCCGCCGAAGCCGACCTGATCCTGCCGGTCCTCCAATGGGCTGAGGAGGAAGGCACCCTGACCAACCTCGAGGGTCGCGTCCTGCGCCGCCGCCGTGCCCTGCAGCCGCCGGCCGGGGCCCGCAGTGAACTCTGGATCATGGCCCGGATCGCCGAAGCGCTCGACGCCCCGTCCACGTACAGCGAGGATCCCGAGACGGTCTTCGAGGAACTGCGCCTGGCCTCTGCCGGCGGCCTCGCCGACTACTCGGGCATCGACTACGCCATGCTGGACCGCGGTGAGGCCGCCTACTGGCCCTACCCCGCCGGCAGCACGGGCACCCCGCGGCTGTTCCTGGACGGCTTTGCCCACGCCGACCGCAAGGCAGTCATGACCCCGGTGGCACCCCGCCGCCGTCGTGCGCCCGTTGCAAACCCCGGCAGGGATAGCGCAGCCGCGGACGCTAAAACCATGACGCTCATCACCGGCCGCCTGCTGGAGCACTACCAGTCCGGGTCGCAGACCCGCCGGGTGTCCGAGCTGCTGGAGTCCCAGCCGGAGGCAAAAATGCAGATCCACCCTGCGGCCGCGGCGTCAATGGGGATCACGGACGGCTCGTTCGTGTCCGTGGCCAACGAGCGCGGCGAGGTGCTCTGCCGCGCCGAACTCAGCACGGCGATCCGGCCCGAGACGGTCTTCCTGCCGTTCCACTTCCCGGAGCTCGAGAGCGCCAACCGCCTGACGGAAGCCGCCACCGATCCCATCTCCGGGATGCCCGAGTTCAAATTCAATAAAGTGTGGGTCCGGGCGGCCGCAAACGGACTACAGCACAGCGTTCTTCAGACATCGGAGGCCTCATGAGTGAGCAGATTGTAATTGTTGGCTTTGGTCCGGTTGCCGCACGGCTGATCGACGAGCTGCTGCCTGCCGTGCGCAGCGGGCTCGCCCGCCTGACAGTGATCGGCGAGGAGGCAGAGGCCGCGTACAACCGCGTGCTGGTGGCCGACCTCGGCGTCGGCCGCACGACTGCCGGGGCCCTGGCGCTCTCCGACGCCGCCGCGCTGATCGCCGACGGCGTGGATGTCCGGCTCGGGGTCCGCGTCCGCCGGGTGGACCGCGCCCGCCAGCAGGTGATCCTCACCGACGGCAGCACCCCGCACTACGACCGGCTGGTGTTCGCCACGGGTTCACGCCCGGTGATCCCCAACCTCACCGGCCTCAACCCGGACCCCGCCCACCCGGTGCTGCCCGCCGGCGTGACCGCGCTGCGCGACCTGCGCGACGCCGAGGTGCTCCGCCAGGCTGTTGCCGGCGGCAAGCGCGTGGTGGTGCTGGGCGGCGGCGTCCTGGGACTCGAGACGGCCCTGGCCGCCGCCGAGGAGGGCGCTACGGTGACCGTGGTCCACAACGGTCCGCACCCGCTGGGCCGGAACATCGACCGCGGCGGCGGAGCCGTGCTGGCTGCCAGCCTGCGGAACTGCGGCGTGCGGATGGCCGGCAATGCGCGCTCCACCGGACTCGAACACAACGCTCCCGACGGCGGCTTCTCCGCCTTGCTGCTCGATGACGGTTCAGCGATCGACGGCGACCTGCTGGTCCTGTCCTGCGGTGTCCGTCCGCGCGTGGAGCTGGCCGAGGGCTGCGGACTCTCCACGGCCACGGGCATCCTGGTGGACCACAAGCTGCGGGCACACCACGAGCCCCACATTTTCGCGATCGGCGACTGCGCCGAGGTCCGCTGCCCGGATCCGTCCTGCAGTGAGTGCCGCACCGCCCCCGGCCCGTCCGGCCTGGTGGGCCCGGGCTGGCGCCAGGCGGAGTGGCTCGCCGAGTACCTGATGCTGCTGGCGGAGGGATTCGCGAACGGGTCCGGTGAAGGCAGCGAGGCCGGTTCGGCTGCCGTTGCCAATTCGCTGCCGGAGCTGCCGATGGAAAAGCCGGGCGTCATTGTCCTCAAGGCCCGCGGCCTGAACATGGCCGTGGCCGGCGATAACGCCGCGGAACCGTGGGACGACGAAGTCCTGACGGCCGGTGCCGTGAACGGCCGCCCGCGCCTCCAGATTGCGCAGTGGTCGGACCCCGAACACGGCCGCTACGTCAAGATGACCACGCGCGGCGGAGTCCTGGAAGGCCTCGTGGCCGTGGGAATGCAGCGCACCGCGGCGGAACTGGTGTCCCTGTTTGAGCGCGGTGACGAGCTTCCGGCGGACCGGTCGCTGCTGCTCCGACTGGACGGGCCGGACCAGCTGGCTGCCGCGGGCAACAGTGACCCGGCGCGCACCGTGTGCCGCTGCGCCGGAGTCAGCGGCACCAAAATCCAGGACGCCGTTGTTGACGGCTGCTCCACCGTGGCCGAGGTTTCCGGCGCCACCCGCGCCGGCACCGGGTGCGGCGGCTGCCACTCCGACATCAAGGACATCATCGAAAAACACTTCCAGGCGGCAGCAGCCGCCTGACGTGACGTGAAGAAGCAGGACCCCCGCCGGGGCCCCTGCCACTTCTGCATCCCCGCCTGTTAGCCTGAACCAACATCGATGTTGGGGGTGCCGTGAATCAGGCTGTAACGCTGACTCTGGCTGCTGTCTTGACGCTGGTGGCCCCGGGTTGCGCCGCCCCTGGAGCGGGATCAGCTGAGCCCGGCACCGAGCCAGTTGCCCAGCAGGCTACGGCCACCGTTTCCGCGTCGTCTTCCACGTCGTCGGAACCATCCGGCCCTCCGTCCGATTCCCCGGCGGGCTTTCCTTCCTCGGGGCAGCCGGTGCCGGACTTCTGCGCGGCCGGAGCGGTGTACTTGGCACGCTTTCCGGGGCTGCCGCGCTATGAACCCGAAGGCGGACGCCCGGTGTCCCCGGCCTCGGGCGGCTGCGCCTATTCTGAGTCCGGTGACGAAGCTGTTCCCTTTGCCGTGCTGACCGTCACCGATCTATCTGTTGCCAGTGAGATGCAGGCATTGATGGCTGCCAGCTGCAACTACGGCGGGCTGGCCCCCGGAGTGACAACGCTCGAGGCCCTTGCCCGCGAACGGGGATGGTCCGCGTGGACCTCCACGAGGCAAGCTGGTGTCCACGAAGCCCAGGTCTGCACCGGCAGCCATATTTACAACGCCTCACTCGGCAATATTCCTGGCACCGTGCCGGAGGATGCCCTCAAGACTATTCTGGCCGTCATCCGCTAGGGGCGCAGGTCGCCCGGTTTTCCAGGGACCTTGGACCCCTTGCCCTGACAGCGGGGCAAGGGGTGTCATGGAAGCTAGAGTCCGTGAGTCCGAGGGAGGCCTGCCATGTTCGCAGTCACGATCTTCCTTGCCGCGGCCGCACTCATCGTGCTTGCTGCCGTGATGGGCATCGTCTCCCTGCGGAAGCTGGACCGCTCCACCCGGGCGAAGGCACTGACTTGGACGGCAACGGCCATCATGGCAGCCTTCACGGTCCTTGCCGGTCTGTTCATCAGCGGCTACGCCCTGGCTGATCCCGGGGGCAGCGAGGGAATCGCACTGGTTACGTCCTGGACTGTGCCGCTGGCTGCCTTGGCCGCACTCGCCTGGCTGCGTCCGTCGTGGGCCCTCCCCGCGCTGACGGCGCTGACGGCACTGCTGGTGGTGGCGGGCATCTGGTTCGCCGTGGATTCGGTGTCGTGGCGCACCTTCGAGAACGCCAACGGCCCGGTCCGCGCCGTGGCGGTCCTGGTCGTAGCCTTTCCGGCAGCCGTACTGGGCCTCAAACGGACGGCCGCTGCGGGCTGGCTGTTGCTGGCCCTGGGACTCGGGCCCATAGGGTTTTCGGCACTCGGGAGCCTCGCCGGAGTGGTCTCGCTCTCCGCCATGAGCGTGATCCCGTTGATCACCGGGCTGTTGTACCTCGGAGCAGCCCGGCTGACCCGCACCGCCGTGTCCACGGACCACCTCCGGGCCGCGCCCGCCTGACGGTGTCTGCCCACCTGACGTTACATATGCACGTGCAGGCGCCGCGCCGCTTCCGAGATGGAACCGCTCAGTGACGGGTACACCGTAAAGGTGCTGGCGACGTCGTCGACGTGCAGTTTCTGGGTGACCGCGATGGAAATCGCGAAGATCAGTTCGGACGCGTTCGGCCCGACCACCACGCCGCCGATCACGGTGCCGGAGCCCTTGCGGGCGAAGATCTTGATGAACCCGTCCCGGTGGTTGCGCATCTTGGCGCGGGCATTGCTGCGCAGCGACAGCTTGACCACGTCGCCCTGGTACTTGCCGGAATCGATCTCCGCCTCGGACACACCCACCGAGGCGATTTCGGGTGACGTGAAGATATTGGAGGCCACCTGGTGCAGCTTCAGCGGGGTCACGCTGTCGCCCATGAAGTGGGCTACGGCGATGCGGCCCTGCATCGCAGCGACGGACGCGAGGGCCAGGACGCCGGTGCAGTCGCCGGCGGCGTAGATGTTCGGCGCAGTGGTGCGGGAGACACCGTCCACCTTGATGTGGCCGCTCTCGCTGAGCGCCACGCCGGCTTCCTCCAGTCCAATCCCTGCCGTGTTGGGGATGGAGCCCACGCACACCAGGCAATGGCTGCCGGTGACCTTGGAGCCGTCACCCAGGGTGACCACCACGCCGTCGTCCGTCCGCTCCACCGTTTCCGCACGGGAACGGGATAGCACCGTGACGCCGCGGCGCTCAAAGACGCCTTCCAGGACCTCCGCGGCATCGGTGTCCGAGCCCGGCAGCACGCGGTCACGGCTGGAAATCAGGGTGACCTTGGAACCCAGGCCGTTGTACGCGGAGGCAAATTCCGCGCCGGTGACGCCGGAGCCCACCACAATGAGTTCCTCGGGGAGCTCGTCCATGTTGTAGATCTGCGCCCAGTTCAGGATCCGGTCGCCGTCAGGCCGCGCTGTGGGAAGTTCACGCGGGTGGGCGCCCACTGCGAGCAGGATGGTGTCTGCTTCCACCGTCTCGGTGCCCTCCGCGGTGAGGACCTCGATGGTACGGCTGTCCAAGAGCTTGCCGGACCCGATCAGGATGCGCACCCCCTGGTGTTCGAGGCCCGTCCGGATGTCCTCGGACTGCTTCCGCGCGAGGGTGAGCAGCCGGTCGTTGATGTGCTTCAGGTCCGCCCTCATCACCGGGGCGAAATCGCCGCCGTCGACGTCGAACTTCACTCCCAGCTCCCCCGCCTCACCGACGCGGGTCATCAGGTCCGCCGTCGCGATCAGGGTTTTGGAAGGTACGACGTCGGTGAGCACCGCGGAGCCGCCCAGGCCGGCCCGCTCGATGATGGTGACTTGCGCCCCCAGTGAGGCGGCCACCATGGCGGCTTCATAGCCGCCGGGCCCTCCGCCGAGTATTGCGATGCGAGGTGAGCTGAAATCCGGATGCGTAGTCACAAAGATCCATTCTCTACCCATCCGCCGCCGCACACCAATAAAGGGAGCTGCGCCACAGCTGGGCAGGGCACCGCGGGCACGATAACTTGTACCAGTGAGTAATACAGAATTCCTGAACACGGACCCTTTTGATGCCGCCCGGGCGGCCGCGGACTACATCGCCGAGGAGACGGGCGTGGACAGTCACGACGTCGCCCTGGTGCTGGGCTCAGGCTGGGGCGACGCCGCAGACCTGATCGGCGAGACCACGGCCACGCTCTCCGCGGACGAGGTCCCCGGCTTCTCCGCACCGGCGGTGGAGGGCCATGTTGGCACCATCCGCTCCGTCCTGACCAGGGAAGGCAAGCGGGCCCTGGTGCTCGGCGCCCGGACGCACTACTACGAAGGCAAGGGCGTCCGCGCCGTAGTGCACGGCGTCCGGACGGCCGCGGCGGCCGGCTGCAAGGTCCTGGTAGTGACCAACGGCTGCGGCGGGCTCAACGAGGCCTGGGCTCCGGGCACGCCCGTGCTCATCAAAGATCACATAAACCTCACCGCCACCTCACCTCTGGAAGGCGCAACCTTCGTTGACCTGACAGATCTGTACTCCTCACGGATCCGGGGGCTGGCCCGCGAAGTCGATCCCTCCCTCGACGAAGGCGTGTACGCGCAGTTCACCGGGCCGCACTATGAAACCCCGGCGGAAGTCCAGTACGCCAAGCGGATCGGTGCTGACCTGGTGGGCATGTCCACAGCTCTCGAAGCCATCGCCGCCCGTCACGCAGGCATGGAGGTCTTCGGCATCTCGCTGGTGACCAACCTCGCCGCCGGAATCAGCCCGGTCCCGCTGAGCCACCAGGAAGTCCTGGAAGCCGGGCAGGCCGCCGGTCCGCGCATCTCCAAGCTGCTGGCGGAAATCATCGCCAAGCTCTGACGGCACCCCGGCTGCCGCGGCGCCCGCCGGTGTCTACTCCTAGTACCTGGCGGGCGTCTAGTACCTGGCGGGCAGCTAATACCGGGCGGGCCTCAGCCGGCGGAGGATGTCCTTCCGGGACCCGGGAAACTTCCGCTCCACCGAGGCGGCAATGCCGGCGATGGTCTGCCGGGACAACGTCTGCCGCCATGCCAGCTCAGCCTGCCGCATGGTCTGCGACACCAGGCAGCTGCGCAGGTAGTCTTCACCGGGGTCCGCTCCCGGCGCGTTGGCAAGGATGGATTCGCAGCGAAAAGCGGGTTCCGGACCTTCAATGGCCAGCACCACGTCCAGCACGGTGATCTTGTCCGCGGGCCGCGCCAGCTGGAAGCCGCCGCGGGGTCCGGAGACCGACGTCAAAACGCCCGCGCGGACCAGTGCCTGCAACTGCTTGTTCAGGTAGGCGGCGGGCAACTGGTAGAGCTCGGCCAGCCGGGCGCTGTTGACGGCCTCCCCCGCGGGCGCCCAGGACATGTTGACGCAGCAGTGCAACGACCATTCCACCCCCTGGCCCATCTTCATTTTTCAGACATTACGTGTCCGGAAAATTTACTGTCAAGCGGCCCGCCTGTGCTTGTCGGGCATCGCATCCGGGTCGTTAGGCGATAGCTTTGTTCCTATGACGTCTTCCGATGCCGAATTTCCGCAGCTGCTGAGCGATGCCCGCAACTGGGCCGCCCAGGATCCGGATCCCGCCACTGCCGCCGCTTTGACAGAACTAATCCAGCTCTCCGGCGACGGGGTTCGCGCCGCCCGCCAGCAGCTTGAGGACAGCTTCAGCGGCACGCTGCAGTTCGGCACCGCAGGCCTCCGCGCCGAGCTTGGCCCCGGGCCCAACCGGATGAACCGCGTCGTTGTCCGGCGGGCGGCCGCAGGTTTCGCCGCGTTCCTGACCGCCGCTGTGGCGGAAGCCGCGCCGGGCACCCGGCCGCGCGCCGTCGTCGGCTATGACGCCCGGTACAACTCCGACATCTTCGCGAAGGAGACCGCCGCCGTGTTCACGGCCGCGGGAATCGAAACCTTCCTCATGCCGCAGGCGCTCCCGACGCCGCTGCTCGCCTACGCGGTCAGGGCACTGGATTGCGACGGCGGCGTGATGGTGACTGCCAGCCACAACCCTCCGCAGGACAACGGCTACAAGGTGTACCTGGGCAGGCATGCCGTGGAGGAGAGCGGGCGCGGAGCGCAGATCGTGGCGCCCTACGACGCCCGGATCGCCGCGGAAATCGACCGCGTGGGCGGGCTGGACTCGATCACCCTCGCCCCTGCCGGCTGGACCGTGCTGGAGCCCTCGATCACAGCCGGTTACCAGGCGGCGGTGGCGGACTTGGCGCTGCCCGCACAGTTCCCGGCCCGCGACCTGAAGATCGTCCTGACCCCCATGCACGGTGTTGGCGGCGACACCGCCGTTGCCGTCCTTAAGGCGGCAGGGTTCGAAGACGTCACCCTGGTGTCCGAACAGGCCCGGCCGGACCCGGCCTTCCCCACGGTGAACTTCCCCAACCCGGAGGAACCCGGAGCGCTGGATCTTGCGCTGGAAACTGCGTCCCGCGTGGATGCCGACATTGTCCTTGCCAACGACCCCGACGCCGACCGTGCCGCCGTGGCCGCCAAGGATCCGGACACGGGCTCGTGGCGCATGCTGCGGGGCGACGAAGTGGGGGCATTGCTGGGTGCGCACATCGTGGCCCGGCTCGCCGGCGCCGAAAGCGCGGCACACGGGGTCTTCGCAAATTCGATTGTTTCCTCGCGCCTCCTGGCGCGAATCGCCGCCGCTGCAGGTTACGCCCATGAAGAAACGCTGACGGGATTCAAGTGGATTTCCCGGGTTCCGGGCCTGCTCTACGGCTACGAGGAAGCGCTGGGATACTGTGTGGCCCCGGAGCTGGTCCGCGACAAGGACGGCATCTCCGCCGCGGTGCTCATCGCGGAACTCGCGGCCGCGGCCAAGGCTGACGGCAAGACCATTTTCGATACGCTCGACGAGCTGTACCTGGTGCACGGCCTGCATGCCAGCGACCAGCTCAGCATCCGCGTCGCGGACCTGGGCCTGCTGGACGCCATGATGAACCGGCTACGGGTCAGCCAGCCGGAGTCCTTCGGCGGTTCCGCCGTCGAATCATTCAGGGACCTGGCCGAAGGCAGCGAAACCCTGCCGCCGACCGACGGCCTGCTCTACCTCACCAAGGACCTCAGCCGGGTGATCATCCGTCCCAGCGGCACCGAGCCGAAACTCAAGTGCTACCTCGAAGTCATCCGAAGCGTGGGCTCAGCCGCAGAGCTGCCCGAGGCGCGGCAGGCGGCCCGGGCAGCTCTCGACGGCGTCCTGGGGGATGTACGGGAGGCCCTGGGGCTCTAGCCGCGAGCGGCCAAAGCTCGTCGGCCTAGAGCTCAACTTCCACGTAGCCGTCAACCAACCGGGTGCGGAACGTGGGCAGGCGGAGATCGGCGGTGCCAAAGCACTCACCGGTTTCGAGGTCGTAGACCTCCTTGTGCAGCGGCGACGCAATGGTCTGGCGCGTTCCGCGTGAACCGACAATGCCGCGGGCCATCACATGGGCGCCCGTGGCGGGGTCTTCCTGCGCGACGGCGAAAACCTGGGCGGCCGCGGTACGGAACAACGCCACCTGGCGGCCGGCGATCAATGCAGCCTCGCCCCATGCCAGTTCCAGTTCCTCCACGGCGCAGACGCGGTTCCAGCCCGTCGCAAATCCGGTGGTCTGGTCTTCAAGTTCAAGTATTGCGGTCATTTCCGGCCCCTCTCGCATTGCCTGCAGCCCGGCGCTCCTTGGAACGGCTGCCGGGCCCGGACCGCCGACGCGGCCACATCTCCAAGCTAGGGCTCCGGTGTTTCGACGGCGTGCAGTCAATGTGTCCGGCACGTAAAAGGCAACTCACCTGCCCGGAAATCCATTCGTGATGCAGAAGTTAAGTTCACGAAACATAAGGGAAACTGAAGCGAAACTGCGCGTACCTAGTCTGGATGGACACCTCGATTGAGATGGTCGCAGATCACCGCTGCGCCCCATGCGAAAGGCCCACAGTGACCGAACAGACTTCAAGCACCGAGACTCCGCGCCGCATCGTCGTCGCCGGCGGCGGCCCCGCGGCCCACCGTTTTGCGGACGCAATGCATGCCCGTGGCCTCGAAGGCTGGCATGTCACGGTCCTCACTGAGGAAGCACACCTCCCCTACGACCGGGTGGCCCTCAGCAAGGCGCTCACGGACAGCGAGGTGGACCTCACCCTCGGCAGCGCCTCCATGTGGGACCACGACGCCCTGGCCCTGAAGACCGGCGAACGCGTCATCAAGATCAACCACGCTGCCAAGTCCGTGGAGACGGCGGCCGGCAACACCTATGAATTCGACGAACTCGTGGTGGCCACCGGTTCGGACGCCGCCCGCCTGCCGATCCCCGGCGCCGAGCACGTGCATGTCTACCGCACCCTCGAGGACGTCTGGGCCATTAACAAGGCCATCGCCGAGCTCACTGAGAAGCTCGGCCGCAAGATCAACGCCGTGACCATCGGCGGCGGCCTCCTCGGCCTGGAATCGGCAGCCGGCACCGAGCAGCTCGGCGCGACGCCCGTCGTCATCAACGGCGCCCCCTGGCTCATGAACACCCAGCTCGACGAAGGCGCCGGCCAGGCGCTCGGCCGCCTGATCGAAGCCAAAGGTTTCACCGTCCACGGCGGCGTGTTCCCCTCCGAGGTGCAGTCCGAAGACGGACAGGTCACCGGCGTGCTCATGGCCGACGGCCGCATCATCCCCGCAGACATCGTGATCGTTGCCATCGGCGTGAAGCCCCGCGATGAGCTCTTCCGCGCTGCCGAAGGCGAGGAACAGCTGTTCGACCTTGGCCCCCGCGGCGGCGTCGTCATCACCGACGGCTGCGAAACCCAGATCCCCGGCATCTGGGCCATCGGTGAGGTAGCCAACTTCGGCGGCATGTGCCTGGGCCTCGTGGCCCCCGCCAACACCATGGCCGAGATCGTGGCGGACCGCCTGCACGGCGGAGAGGCCACCTTCCCGGGCTTCGACACCGCCACCAAGCTCAAGCTGTCCGGTGTGGATGTCGCCAGCTTCGGTGACGCATTCGCCAAGACCGAGCACGCCCTCGAAATCGTCTACGCGGACCCGGCGCGCGGCGTCTACCAGAAGATCGTCACCACCGACGACGCCAAGACCCTCCTGGGCGGCATCTTCGTGGGCGACGCATCACCGTACATGAGCCTGCGCCCGCTCCTGGGCCGCGAATTGCCCGCCGAGCCCGGCGCATTCCTCAGCGCTGCCGGCGGCGGCGACGCCCCGGAGACCGAACTGCCGGACGACGCCATCCTGTGTTCCTGCAACAACGTGACGGCCGGAACGATCCGCGACACCGTCAACGGCTGCGGTGCCTGCGACGGCAACGCTCCCGTCCAGGAACTCGGCGAGCTCAAGGGCTGCACCCGAGCCGGAACCAGCTGCGGTTCCTGCGTGCCCATGCTCAAGAAACTGCTGGAAAGCGAACTGACCAAGTCCGGCGTCGAGGTTTCCAAGGCCCTGTGCGAGCACATCGAGCTCTCCCGCCAGGAGCTGTTCGACGCCATCCGCGTCCTGGAGCTGACCTCGTTCGAAGAGATCATGGCCAAGTACGGCACCGGCGCCGGCTGCGACATCTGCAAGCCGACCATCGCCAACATCCTGGCCAGCCAGAACAGCGCCTACGTGCTGGACGCCGGCCGCGGAACCCTGCAGGACACGAACGACCGCGCCCTCGCCAACATGCAGAAGGACGGCACCTACTCGGTGGTCCCCCGCATCGCCGGCGGTGAGATCACCCCGAAGAAGCTCGGCGTCATTGCCGCCGTGGCCGAGAAGTACAACCTGTACACCAAGATCACCGGCGGCCAGCGCATCGATATGTTCGGCGCCCGGCTGGAAGAACTCCCGGAAATCTGGAAGGAACTGGTGGACGCCGGCTTCGAATCCGGCCAGGCCTACGGCAAGAGCCTGCGCACGGTGAAGTCCTGCGTCGGGTCCACCTGGTGCCGCTTCGGCGTGCAGGACTCGGTGGCCATGGCCATCCAGCTCGAGCTTCGCTACCGCGGCCTTCGCAGCCCGCACAAGCTCAAGATGGGCGTCTCCGGCTGCGCCCGCGAATGCGCCGAAGCCCGCGGCAAGGACGTCGGTGTGATCGCCACGGCCGACGGCTGGAACTTGTACGTCGGCGGCAACGGCGGTGCCACCCCGGCCCACGCCCAGCTCCTGGCCAAGGACCTGGACGACGAAACGCTGATCAAGTACATCGACCGCTACTTCATGTACTACATCCGCACGGCGGACCGCCTGCAGCGCACCGCGCGCTGGCAGGAAGAGCTCGACGGCGGCATCAAGCACGTGGAGGACGTGGTGGTCAAGGACACCCTGGGCATCGCCGAGGACCTCGAAGCCGCGATGGCCAAGCACGTCGACACCTACGTCGACGAGTGGGCCGACACGCTGAAGGACCCGGAGCGCCTCCGCCGGTTCCGCTCCTTCGTCAACGCCCCCGACCAGAAGGACGACTCCATCACTTTCGTCTCCGACGAGCGCGGCCAGATGCGCCCGGCAACGGCTGAAGAAAAAGGGAAAGTCCTCATCGGATCCACCATCCCGATGCGGCCCACCACACCGGAACTCGACAAGAACGAGGTATAGGCATGCAGCTCAGCATTGATCTCACCGGCCGCGAAGTCCTGGTCACCGGATCCGACCACGCCGCACGGCAGGCGGTCCGCCGCTACCAGTCCGCCGGCGCCGTCGTCTCCCGCCTCAGCACCCCGCAGGGCGCGAGCCACGACGGGCCGCTGCCCGAGCGCCCCTTCCTCGTGGCTGCCGTCGACGACGGCCAGCCCGGCTGGGACACACTGCTGAACCGCTGCCGCCAGACCGGCATCCCGGTCGCGTTGGAACCGGCTGCGGGAGCAGTGGGCCACGTAACGCTGGTGGGCGGCGGCCCCGGCGTCGGGGAGCTGCTGACGGTTGCCGCCGTCAAGGCGCTGCGCGATGCCGACGTCGTCTTCTACGACCGGCTTGCCCCCTACCAGGAGCTGCCGTCCCTGACCTCGGCCGAGCTGGTGGACGTGGGCAAGCAGCCCGGCCACCACAAGGTCAGCCAGGGCGACATCGAGAAGCTCATGGTGCAGAGCGCCCTGGCCGGAAACAACGTGGTCCGCCTCAAGGGCGGGGATCCCTACGTGTTCGGCCGCGGCGGCGAAGAAGTTGCGGCCTGCGTGGCCGCCGGCGTACCCGTCAAGGTTGTTTCCGGCGTCACCAGCGCCATCTCCGTTCCGGCGGCAGCCGGCATCCCGGTGACGCACCGCGAAGTCAGCCACATGTTCACCGTGGTGTCCGGCCACGCCCCGCTGACGGAGAAGGAGCTGACGCACCTTGCCGGGCTGGGCGGGACCATCGTGGTCCTCATGGGCATCGGGACGCTGCACCAGCTGGCCGCCGGCCTGCGCCGGGCGGGCATGCCTGCAGAGATGCCGATGGCCGTCGTCGAACGCGGCTACCGCCCCGGCCAGCGCACCACCATCGCCCAGCTGGGTACGATTGTGACTGCGGCCGCCGATTGCACTAACCCGGCAGTGCTGGTCATCGGCGAGGTGGTGCGGGTGGCTGAAGCCAACCGCGGGCACGCCGAGGCGGCGGCTGACCTCGACCGCCTCGCAGCGTCACTGATGGAATCGTGAAAGTAAAACCATGAGCGCCTTGAACTCAATTGCCCCCGCCTCCGGTCCGCAGGACTCCCCTGCCGCCGACGCCCCCGATGCACCCCTGGAGGGGTTCCGGATCGGCGTGACGTCGCACCGGCGTTCCCAGGACCTGATCGAGGCCTTGGAGCGGCGCGGAGCCGAGGTGCTGCACGCGCCGGCGCTCAAGATCGCACCGGTGCAGGAGGACATGCGGCTTATCGACGACACCCGGGCCATCATCGCCGCCAAGCCCGATCTCTGCATCGCCACCACCGCATACGGCATGCGCCGCTGGTGCGAGGCTGCCGACGCGTCCGGGATCGGCGACGAACTGCTGGAGACCCTGGCGGCGTGCCGGATGTTTGTCCGCGGGCCCAAAGCCCGCGGTGCCGTCCGCGCCGCCGGACTTGCCGACGTCGGAATCAGCAGCGACGAAACCACGGCCACCCTGGTGGACATGCTGCTGAAGGAAGGCGTCCGCGGCAAGACTGTGGCCGTCCAACTGCACGGCTACACGGACGTCCGCCAGCTTGAGCGGCTGAGGATGTCCGGCGCCACCGTCCTGACCGTCACCCCCTACCGCTGGGTCAAGCCCGACGGCGAGGACAAACTTCCGCGCCTGATCGAGGCCGTCTGCAGCGGCAACCTGGACGTCCTGACGTTCACCAGTGCGCCCGCCGTCGACGCCATGTGGAGCACAGCCCACGAGATGGGCCTCTACAAGCAGCTCGTCGACGCCCTGAAAACCACTGTCACCACCGCCGTCGTGGGTCCCGTCACCGCGCAGCCGCTGATCGACGCAGGGCTATCCCCGCTCATTCCGGAACGCTTCCGGATGGGCGCCCTGATCCGGCTGGTCTGCGAGCATCTCGCCCTGAACCATGTGCGCCGCCTGGACACCCGGTCCGGCAACGTGGAGCTCCGCGGACGGTCGCTCCGGATCGACGGCGAAGCCGTTGAAATGGCGCCGGCGCCTCTCCTGCTGCTGCGCGCACTGCTGGGTGCCGAGGGCGCCGTCCTGTCCCGGGAATCGCTCTCCGAACTGCTGGAACTGCGCGGCTCCGTGCATGCGCTGGACATGACCGTCAGCCGCCTGCGCTCGTCCCTTCCGGACGGCCGGATGGTGGAAACCGTGGTCAAGCGCGGTTACCGGATCCGGGTCTAGCACTCCCCCTTTGGGTTCCCGGGCCGGGCTTTCCTCCCCGGGTCCGTGGACAGACCCCGTCCGCAGTGGGAACATGTCGCTATGGTTTGCGTCTGACCGCCCCGTGGCCGCTTCGCACCGCCGAGGTGCGCCGGCCGCAGGATGGTGGGACGGGTCTGCTCTTCCAAGGGGAATTGCGTGGAACCGGTGGTGCAAGGCGATGATGAACCCGCGGAGTCGGTGGACGCCGTGGTGGTGGGCTCCGGCTTCGGCGGATCGGTAGCGTCCTACCGTCTGGCGGCCGGCGGACAGTCGGTGGTCCTCATGGAGCGGGGACGGGCCTACCCCCCGGGAAGTTTCGCCAGGACACCGTCGGAGATGGGCCGGAACTTCTGGGATCCGGACAAAGGCCTCTACGGCCTCTTTGATGCCTGGACCTTCCGCGGCCTGGAAGGAATCGTCTCCAGCGGACTGGGCGGCGGATCCCTCATCTACGCGAACGTGCTGCTGCGCAAGGACGAGAAGTGGTTCGTCCAGGAATCTCCCGTTCCCGGGGGCGGCTACGAAAGCTGGCCGTTCAGCAGGCAGGACCTCGAGCCGTATTACGAAGCCGCCGAGGCCATGCTCCGTCCCGTGCCCTACCCCTACCAGGACACGCCCAAGACCCTGGCCATGGAAACCGCCGCACGGGCCCTCGGGCTCAGCATCACACGGCCGCCCATCGCCGTCACCTTTTCAGCCTCGCCGGGTGCAGCTCCCGCCCGGAACCAGGTGCTGCCACCCGGGCCGTTCGGCAGCGTCCATGGCGAAGGGACGGTGCGCACCACGTGCACCCTGTCCGGGGAATGCGACATCGGCTGCAACACCGGCGCCAAGAACACCCTGGACCACAACTACCTGTCCGCGGCCAAGACTGCCGGGGCGGACATCCGGACCCACCACGACGTCCGCGGCATCCGTCCCCTTCCGGCGGGCGGCTATGAGGTCCGCTACGTCGTCCACGATCCGGCCGACGCCGCGCCCGGACTCCTGCGCGAACAGGTGATCCACTGCCGCCGGCTCATCCTCGCCGCCGGGACCTTCGGCACGACGTTCCTGCTGCTGCGCAACCGCGCGTCGCTGCCCGCGCTGAGCCCGGCGCTGGGCACCCGGTTCAGCGGAAACGGCGACCTGCTGGGCTTCGTCCTGGACGCCAAGGACCCCGACGGCGTGACGCGCACGCTCTCGGGCAGCATCGGTCCGGTGATCACCACGGCCATCCGTACCCCCGACTCCACGGACGGAGGCGACGGCCGCGGCTACTACATCGAGGATGCCGGCTACCCCTCGTTCATGAACTGGCTGCTGGAGACCGGGCAGTTCCGGCAAGTGGCCAGGCGCGCCGGCAAAGTAATGGTGCAGCTCCTCAAGGACAGGCTCTTCCACGCCCAGCGCTCCAACATCTCGGCGGATCTTGCCGCAGCCCTCGGGGATGGCCGCCTCTCGGCGTCGTCAGTTCCCCTGCTCGGCATGGGCCGGGACATCCCGGACGGCGTGATGACCCTGCAGGGCGGCCGGCTGGCCATCAACTGGACCCTCGCCACGTCCGCCGCGTACTTCGGCCGGATGCAGGACACGATGCAGGCGATCGCGAAGGAACTGGGCGGCAGCTTCAAGCAGAACCCGCTCTGGTGGAGCAAGCGGGTCATCACCGTGCATCCGCTGGGCGGCGCCCCGGCCGGGCGGAACAGCAGCGAGGGAGTGTGTGATTCCTACGGTGAGGTGTTTGGCTACCCCGGCCTGCATGTAGTGGACGGTGCCGCGATGCCCGGGCCGGTGGGAGCCAACCCCGCCCTGACCATTGCCGCATTTGCCGAACGCGCCTGCCACCGGATCCTGGCCGGAACCGACGACGGCGGGCGGCTGCGGCAGCGGGGCGGACTGGGCACCCCCGGTGTCCCGCCGGGAAACGTCGGCGTCGGGACGCCCGACGCCGGGATTCCCGGCTACCAGCCCGGCCCGCTTCGTGCCCTGGTGCCGGACGCCACCAAAGGGGCAAAGGCACCCCGGGAAGAGAGCACCTTCGCCGTTCGGACCGGCACGCGCCCTCGGGGGCTGCGCTCCGCCGGATCCAGGGATGCCGCGGGCTCCGCGGAGGCCGCCGCACTTCCCGAAAGCGAGGCCCTGCAGGAAGCTGAAATCGAGGAGGAGGCCGAACTGGCCGAAGCAGGTCCCACGTCCGTCAGCTTCACCGAACAGATGCACGGGTGGTTCAGCGCGGGCGTGCACGACCCTGAGAGGGGCCGCAGCCTGGGCCGCGACCGCAGCCGCCGGATGATGTTCGAACTGACCATCACCGCGCCTGACATCGACGCGTTCGTCCGGGATCCGCTCCATCCGGCGACAGCTGAAGGCTACGTCCTCGCCGACCAGTTCGGCGGCCGCCTGCCGGTGGAGCGGGGGTGGTTCAATCTCTTTGTCAGGGAAGCGCCTGACGGTGCCGGACGGAAAATGCTCTACCGGCTCTGGCTGCGGGATCCCGGCGGCACCCCGCTGACTTTCGTGGGCCACAAGGACGTCCGGAATGACGCGGGCTTCGACGTCTGGGGTGACACCACCACGCTGTACGTCACCGTCCTGCGCGGGCATGTCCCGCCCCCGGATAGTGCCGCTGCCGCTGCCACGAGTTTTCGTCCAGATACGGGGACTTCCGCGCCCCGGAACCCCCTTGATGTGGACAAAAACTCCGAAGCGGTGGCGGGGGCCGGGATCCTGTACATCCGGCCGTGGGACTTCGCCCGGCAGTTGACCACGTTCCGCACAAGCGGACCGGCCCCTGCTAGCGCCCTGGCGGCATTCGGCAGGGTGTTCCTGGGCGAACTGTGGCAGGTGTACGGCCGCCGGCCCCACGCCCGACCCGCCCGGTGATGAAAAGCGACGGCCATGGAAGGCGGCGGGGATGAAGCGGGCTGAGCTGGCGCGGCACAGCAACGGATTGGGCTTCACTCCGCGGGACGCCGTGCGCTGGCTCGCCCCGGCCCAGCTGGGCAGGACCGCCGTGCGGGTAGTCCTTGCGTCCGTTTTCGCCGACTTCGGCGACAAGCGCGAGCTGGAGGGCGGCTTTCCCGGCTACGAACTCGATCTGGAGCGGCTGCCCGTAGCGGGCCAGCCTGCGCAGCCAGTGGTCCGTGACCTCGGCCTGCCCGGTGCGGGGGCCCGCGCCGCCGGGGCTGAGGCAGCGGGGACTGAAACGGCTTCCGTGGCCGACGACCTGTGGCTGGATTTCACGGCCGACCTGGGCGACGGATTTGATGCCACCTACACGGTGGCGTCGTTACTGGCCGAAGAGTCGCTGCGGGTGGACGGACATGAGCTCCGGCGCGGCAAGGTACTGGTGCTGGGCGGGGACGAGGTGTACCCGGTGGCCGCGCCCGCCGCGTACGAGGACCGCATGGTGGGTCCGTACCGGACGGCGCTTCCCGGCGGCCGCTCCCCCGGCGGCGCCGCGGTGCTGCTGGCCCTTCCCGGCAATCACGACTGGTACGACGGCCTGACGTCCTTCATCCGGCTGTTCACGCGGCAGCGGAACATCGGCGGCTGGCGGACCATCCAGACACGGAGCTACTTCGCCCTCCGGCTGACGGGGGGCGACGGCTCCCCGGGATGGTGGCTGGTGGGGCTGGACAGCCAGCTGGGGCAGTACATCGACGAACCGCAGCTGGATTACTTCTACAACACCGTGACAACCCGGCTGATTCCGGGCGACGCCGTCATCCTGTGCGTCGCAGCCCCGTACTGGGTGCGCGCAACGGAGGACGAGAACGCGTTCCGGCAGGTGCATTTCTTCGAGCAGGATTACCTTCGGCGGCGCTTCAACCACCGCGCGGGCACGTTCGAGGAAACCGGCGCATCGGTACGGCTGTGGCTCACCGGGGACCTGCACCACTACGCGCGCTACGAGGAAACGGCGCAGGGCGGACCGGCTGAAGAGAGTCTCCCGGCCGCCGCCGGAGCCGACCCGCGCCGGACCCAGCTCATCACCTGCGGCCTGGGTGGCGCGTTCCTGGCAGAAGCCCGGTGGCTGCCTGCCGACGTGACACTCCCGGGGAGCAGTCCCCGCGCCGGACGCCGCTTCGCCCTGGCGCCGGGAACATTCCCGGGCGTGGCAGAGTCCCGGCAGTTCCGCGGACGCCTGGCCAATCCGCTGACTCCGTTCTGGCTCCCGCTGCGGAACCCGGGATTCGGCTCGGCCCTCGGCGTGGCGCACATGGTGGCCGCCCTGACCCTCTGGACCGTCTTCAGCGCTTTCCGCGGCCTCTCCTTCGTGGACAGCCTGCTCAGCCTGAAGGCAGGCAATACCGGGTTGCTTGCGCTGACAATCTTCGCGGTCCCCCTGCTCCTGCTGTTGCTGCTGGTCACGCTCGGCACTGCGCTCGGTTTCGCCCGGGAGCCGCGGGAAAACGGCGCCGGGTTTACCGTTTCCCGCGGCGCGCTCTGGCAGCTCACAGCGCTCGGGGCGGGAATCGCCGTCGTCCTCCTCCTCCCGTGGCCGGCGGCGTGGCCGCCTTTCCTCACCCTTGCACTGGTGCTCGCCGTCATCTTCGCCACCGGGTACGCGGCCGGAAGCGAAGCGTTTGCGTTCTTCATCCTGAGGACCGCAAGCGGAGAAGTGGCCTCCTGGGCCATGTCCGGCCAGGCCGTTGAGGACCACAAGGGTTTCCTCCGGATCCGGATCACCCCGGACGGCAACCTGACGGTGTATCCGGTGGCAGTGGACCGCATCTGCCGGGACTGGAACCTGCAGGACAACGGCGACGGCGGCCTCCGCCCGGTGCCGGCCGGCGGACTGCCGCCGCTCCGGCTCTTCGAACCGCCCGTCACCGTCGCCAGGGAGGGATTTTCGCCATGAGCAGCCCCCGCACCATCACCCGGACGGACCACATCACGGAGGTGATCCCGTTCCCCGCCGGGGACGGAACGCCGCTGACCCTGCTGCACGTCACCGCGGCCGGGACCCCCGGCGCCGGAACGGCGGAGAAGGGGCCGGTGCTGCTGGTCCACGGGGCCGGGGTCCGGGCCGAGCTTTTCCGCCCGCCCCTGCCGCGGACCCTGGTGGACGCCCTGCTGGAGGACGGCTGGGACGTCTGGCTCCTGAACTGGCGGGCCTCCATCGACTTTGAACCCCTGTCGTGGACCTTGGGTGACGCCGCCGTGTACGACCACCCCGTCGCCGTCGACTACGTCCTCAAGGCGACCGGCGCCGAAACCCTCAAGGCCGTGATCCACTGCCAGGGGTCGGTGTCCTTCACCATGGCGGCCGTTGCCGGGCTCCTTCCCCGGGTGGACACCGTGGTCTCCAACGCCGTGTCGCTGCATCCGGTGATCCCGCTGTGGTCGGTCGTCAAGATCACCTACCTGGCCGAAATTCTCAAGCCGTTCACTCCCTACCTGTCCCCGGCATGGGGCTACAAATCCAACGGGTACCTCTCCCGGATCCTGAGGTCCATGGTCAAGGCCACCCACCATGAATGCGACAACCTGGTGTGCCGGCTGGTCAGCTTCACCTACGGCAGCGGCCGGCCGGCCCTCTGGTCGCACGAAAACCTGGATGAGGCCACCCACAACTGGATCAGCGGGGAGTTTGCCGAGGTCCCCTTCACGTTCCTGTCCGAGATGGGCCACAGTGTGCTGGCCCGGCGCATCGTGGCCGCGGGAAACCACCCGGAACTGCCCGCGAACTTCCTGGCCGGGGCTCCGCAGACCGACGCCCGTTTCTCGTTCCTGGCCGGGCGCAACAACCGCTGCTTCCTGCCCGAAAGCCAGGAGCGGACCTTTGCCTTCTTCCAGGGCCACCGCCCCGGTAAGGATTCGCTGCATCTGCTGCCCGGGTACGGGCACCTGGACGTCTTCTTTGGGGCCCGCGCCTGGGCGGACACCTATCCCATCATCCTCAAGGAGCTGAACAGATGAACAAACTCATCGGGCTGGCCGCGTCCCTGCTGCGGCTGGTGCCCTCGCCCGTGCCGCACCGCCAGGAGCGCCTGCGTGGACACCATGCCACGGTGGACGGCATCAAATACTCCATGCCCGTCAACTCCGACGATTCGCCCGTGCTGATGGCGGCCTTCCCCATCAACAAGCGGGCGGCGGCCGCGATCCTGCCCGGCACGGAACTCCGGCCCTTCAGCCTTGGCGGCAAGGGGCTGCTGGTGGTCACGGTGGTGAACTACAAGTCGACGGATATCGGCAAATACATTGAATACTCGCTGGCGATCGCCGTCACGCACGGCTCCCGGCCCGCGCCGCCGCTCCTGCCGCTGATCTTCCAGAAAACGTTCGGGCTGGGGCAGTACGTCGTGGACCTGCCCGTGAGCACTGAGGTCTCGGTCAAGGGCGGCAAAGGCATCTGGGGCATGCCCAAGCACCAGGCCAGCCTGGACTTCGTGGTCACCGGGTCCACCGTCTCCGCGCAGTACGACGACGGGGGCAGGCTGGGCTGCTTCATCGAGATTGAGCGGCCCGGGCCGATGGGGATCCCGCTCAAGCTGGCCGCCTCCAACTACTGCGCCTTCCGCGGGATGCTGTGGAAGTCCGACATCTACTTCGAGGCCACCGGGGACATTGCCCTGGGAGGCGACGCCAAGGCCCGGCTGGTCCTGGGCGACGCACCCGGGGTAGCCGCCCTCAAAACCCTCCAGCCGGCGGACAAACCGGTGTTCACTGCCTACCTGCCCGAAGCCCACGGCGTGCTGGACGACCACTACGAGGCCTGGTTCCTGACAGCCCCGACCGCCGAGGAGGCCGCGCGGATCCCCGGCGGCGACCCGCTCGAATCAGTGGTGGGGCTGGGCCAGGGCCAGGAATGGCTGCCGGCGCCGGACCGCAGCACCACGGCTCGAGCCGGCACAGGCACCGGCACAGGAGTCACCGGGGGCACCGGCACCGGGGACACGCCGTGAACTGGCTCCTGCTGCTGAACGCGCTGTATTTCCTGTTCGGCGCCACGATGTACGTGGGCACCATG
Organism: Arthrobacter oryzae; assembly: GCF_030718995.1. NCBI lineage: Bacteria > Bacillati > Actinomycetota > Actinomycetes > Micrococcales > Micrococcaceae > Arthrobacter > Arthrobacter oryzae. The sequence continues at coordinate 3,071,990 of NZ_CP132204.1, read as the reverse complement.
TGGGTCCTGAAGTTCTTTCTCTACCCCACCTGGGAGTCCCTGGACCGCGGCAACGTGGACATGCATTTCGGCATCCCCACCCGCCAGGCCACCAAGTTCTTTACCGTGGTGGTGCCACCCATGTTCATCTCCGGCATCGTCCTGGTGTGGACTGAATGGGGCACCTTCCGGCTCCTTCCCGCGGTGCTTTGCCTCCTCGGAATCATCGTCCTGACCGTGGTGGGCCAGGCCATGATCATCCCGGTCAACGTCCGGATCCGGGGCGGCGACTTCGCCGACGACGCCGAACTGCGGTCCCTGCTGCGGCGGTGGATGCTGCTCAACGACATCCGCTTCTACGTCTCCACGCTCACCTGGCTGGCCATTGTCTGGCTGCTGGTGGACCGGGGACGGCTGTGGGAGGCGTGGGCATGAGCGGGGCGGTCCGCCCGTCCGGTGCGGCTGTTCCCGGCGTCAGCGCCTGGATCGCGGCCGATCCGCTGCGCGCCGTCCTGGCCGCCATCGCCGTCGTCACTGTTTTTTCCGGTGCGGTGCAGATACCGTTCGGAGGCGCCGTCCTTGAGCTGCTGGGGGCGGACCCGACGACGGCGGCGCGCCAGCTGTTCGCCACTGTGGGAATGTTCATGGTGGTGGTGGGCGGACTCCTGCTCCACACGCTGCTGCGCCCGCAGCCGGCGGCGGAAGTGCTGTTGTGGTCCGGCGTGCAGAAAGCGGGAGCCTGCGCCGCCGTCGCGGTCGGGGTCCTCAACGGGGTCTTCGCGCCCGTGGCGCTCGCAGTGGCCGCGTTTGACCTGGCGACGGCGGCACTCTGCCTCATCTATCTGCGCCGCCAGCTCTATACGCGCCAGGAGACCCCCGGGAACGCCGGCGGGGTGACCGGACCGGGGAGACCGCAGTGAAGCGCTCGCTGGTCCTGGCCGGCGGCGGCATGCGGGTGGCATGGCAGGCAGGCGTGGTGCGCGCACTGGTGGAAGAGGGGCTGCACTTCGACCACGTCGACGGAACGTCCGGCGGCATCCTGACCGCGGGAATGCTGCTGTCAGGGGTATCGCCCGAGGACATGTGCCGGAACTGGTCCGGCGTCAGCGTCAAGGACTTCGGCTCGGCGCTGCCGCCGGGAGACTATGTAAGGGGACCGTGGTCACTACCCGCCCTCGGGGACGCCGATGGCCTGCTCGGCAAGGTCTTTCCTGCCCTCGGGATCGACGACGGCGAGATCCGGCGCCGTGCCGCCCTGCCGGGCGCCATCGAAGGCACCTTCAACGTGGTGGAGTTCACCGGGAAGCTCTGCCACGCCATCGATGCCCGTGACGTGGATGCCGGACTGATGGCGGCGGGAATGTCGCTGCCCATCTTCCTCACCCCGCTGCGGCGTGACGGGAAGATCTGGACCGACGCGGTCTGGGTCCGGGACGCCAACGTGGCCGAAGCCCTCCGTCGCGGGGCGGACGAGGTGTGGCTGGTCTGGTGCATCGGCAACACCGGCTACTGGGGCGACGGCCCGCTGGAACAGTACGTCCATATGATCGAGATGAGCGCCATGGGTGCCCTCCTGGCCGACTTCGAGGCCGCGAAGGCGGCCGGCAGGGATTTCATCCTCCACGTTGTCAGGCCGGAAAATCCCCTGCCGCTGGATCCGGAGTTCTACCTGAACCGCATCGACGCGGACACCCTGATCGGCATGGGATACCGGGACGCCCGCCGCTACCTCAAGGACATGACCGCCGAAGGCCTGCCCAAGGACGCTTCCTGCACGGCGATGGTTGAACCGCCCGCCGGGATCCGCTTCACTGAGCGGTTTGCCGGCCAGGGAAGCGGCGGGGATGCGGGCGGCGGTTCGGACGTCCGTCTCACCGTCACGGTGCACCTCCCGCTCGACGGTTCGGGCGCGCCCGCGCGGCTCACCGGTTTCCTGGACTTCGCGCCCTTCGGCCCGAGGGTTTTCCTGGCCGGCGGACGGGTTGACGTCCGGGGCGACGCGGTGACCTACCGGGCGTCCGTCCATGCAGGCGGGGCCTGGCATCGCTTGTCCCTGGCACGGATCTTCCGCGACGACCCCGGGCCGGACGCCTGGGACGATACCCGGCGGGCCCGCCTCTCAGTCGGTTCGCTGCTGGATGTTCCGGTCACCATGGGGCTGGCGGACGCGGCGGCCCTGATCGCCTCGGTGGAGCCGGCGGGCGTCCACGGCCCCGGCGGCAGAGCAGGCGTCGTCGCGCAAGTAGTGGCAGAGGGCTTGAGGGAGGCGTTTCGCCGGTACGGCTGAGTGGTACTTGTGAGGCAGAACACATCAACGGAACACGTTTGTTGCCAGTTGGTAAACATCCGCGAACGGGCAGGGACATTCCGGCAACAACCGGGAAACACCCTCGAAAAACCCTCCGCCTACGCTGGTTTCCAACAGCAACCCCGGGCCTCACACGGGCCTCACCAGCGAAAGGGCCTTCACATGTCCGCTCCGGCAGCGTCCATCTCCTCCTCCACCACGTTCCGGGCGTCGTCCACGCTGGCGCGCGTGGTCATCGCCGGCGCCGGACCGGCTGCCCGTGCCCTGGTGGGCCAGCTGGACCGGTCCCGCTTCGCCGGCAGCATCACCGTGCTGAGCAACCGCGACGACGCCCCTTCCGAGCTCCTGGAACTGGCGGCGCTCCCCCAGGTTTCGATCCGCTTCGGCCAGCCCGCCAGCTTCATCGATGCCGCCAACCGCATGGTGACCACCGCGGACGGCATGGAATTCAGCTACGACCAACTCGTGATTGCCACCGGTTCCGCGCCGGCACTGGCGCCTGTGGACGGTGCGGGCCGCTGCCTGAGCTACGCCACCATCGACGATGCCGCCCGGATCGGTGACGCCGTCAAGGAAGTGACCCGCGTCCTGGGCCGGCGGCCGTTGGGAATCCTCGTGGGGACCGGGCCCGAAGCGGGCCAGGCAGAAGCCGTACTGCGGGCCCGCGGTGTGCGGCCCATCCGCACCACGCTCCGGCCTGCCGCCGTGGTCCCGACGCTGCCCGGTTCGGTGCTCCCCGCGGCCGGGATTGTCTTTGACGACGGCAGCAGCATGAACGGCGACCTGGTGGTCATCGCCGAGGAGCGGGTAGCCCGGGACGGCCTGGCTGCCAGCGCGGGCCTTGAGACGGCGGCAAACGGCGGAATCGTCATCGGACAGGATTTCCGGACGTCCGTCCCGGGGATCTGGGCCATCGGCGACGCCGCCTCGTTCGACGGCGTCCGCCTGGGCCTGCTGGTGGCATCAGGCTCCGCGGCGGGGGCCTGCGCAGCCCGGCTAATGCAGGCAACGCTGCAGGAAGCTGTCCCGGCTGCAGCCTAGCGTCGTTATGGCAAGATGGTCACCTGAGAAGCCACGTAGAACACGGCGCCTGCTGCCCACGAGGCCCGGCAGGGCCACCAGGAAGGACCACCATGAGCAACGAAGCCACCGGCATGCCTGACGCCGCCGCGGCCACAGCACCCGGGGCCACCGCACCCGCAGACATAGCTTCCTTCATCGACCACACGCTGCTGAAGCCGGAAGCCAGCGAAGCGGAGATCCTCAAGGTCTGTTCCGAGGCCGCCGAGTACCATTTCAAGTCCGTCTGCGTGAACCCGGTGTGGGTCAAGACCGTGACCACCGCCCTGAAGGGTTCAGGCGTCCTGACCTGCTCGGTGGTCGGCTTCCCGCTGGGTGCCGCCCCCACCGACGTCAAGGCCTTTGAAGCGCGCGGTGCCGTGCTGGACGGCGCCGACGAGGTGGACATGGTCATCAACATTGCGGCCGCACGTGCCGATGACATGGGTGCGCTGGTTGATGACATCCGGGCCGTGGCCGACGCCGTGCACGCCGGCGACGCCATCTTGAAAGTGATCATCGAGACTGCGCTGCTCAGTGATTCACAGAAAGTCCTGGCCTGCGAGGCCGCCGTGGAAGCCGGAGCGGACTTCGTCAAGACGTCCACCGGCTTCAACGGGGGCGGCGCCACCGTTGACGACGTAGCGCTGATGCGCCGCACAGTAGGCCCGAAGGTCGGTGTCAAGGCATCCGGCGGCGTGCGTTCGCTGGCCGACGCGCAGGCTATGATTGCTGCAGGTGCAACACGTATTGGCGCCAGCTCCGGTATTGCGATCGTCAAGGGCGAACAGGGTTCGTCCGCGTACTGACCTGTTTCGGAAGCGCCACAGTTTTTCAGCCCTTCGGGGCGTTTTGAGCCCTGCGGGGCCGAGGAGGAATGAATGTCCAAGACCGTTGATAGCCCCAAGACCCCTCAGAACGAGAACAGCCTTGCAGGCAGCATCGCTATTTTTGCAGTCATGATGGTCCTGTTCCTCGGCTCCATCTACTCCCTGTCCTTCCTCACGCTGGGCAACCCCTGGCCGATGGCCGTATGCCTGGGCCTCTTCGCTGCTGCGTTCTGGATCCCGCAGACGCTCCTGGGCCGTTCGGACTCGGCCGGCGAGCACTAAGCCTCCAAGCCAAACAGCTGAAGCCCCCCGGATCTTCCGGGGGCTTCAGCTGTTTAAGCGGCTGAGCGCCGATCAGCTAGGCGTTGCCGAACAGCCGGCCGAACAGGCTGTTGACCAGGGTGCTTCCGAGCGCGAGGGCGGCCGGGAAATGCGCTTTGGCCAGCCCCCAGCCGGCCACGCACATCCCCACCATGGCATAGGCGCTCACGGGGATCAGCACGAGCCACTCCCGCTTGGAGCCGGCCCGCCCCAGCAACGGCAGGGAAAACGCCCCGTTTGCCCTCCAGATGTCGTTGAGCACCGGCAGTTTCCGCAGGAACCGGGGCGGCTTGATCACGATCGGCCACAGCAGCGGCACTCCCCCGGTGGTGATCATGTCTCCCACAATATGCACCACCACGCCGGTCAGCATTGAAACGGGCAGCCACGTCCACTGGTCCGGCGCGAACCAGGTCACCACGCCCGCCATGGTCAGCGCGAAGAGCCAGTTGCTGATGAATCCGGCCTTCGGGAACAGTTTGAGCGCCTTGGCGGCGATGTTGATCATGAACATGCACAGCAGGCCTGCCCCCACAGACAGCAGACCCCATTGCGTCTCCAGCTGAATCTGCCCGGCAAGGGTGGCCAGCAGCACGAAGAAGGCCGCCCCCAACACCGAGTGAGTGCCCCGCCGGTGCCCGCCGCTGGCATTTTCGATCCCGACGGCAATGACGTTGGACAGCGGCGGCAGTGAGTTGGCAACGGTGCTGTGGCGGTGGTCCCAGTCGCACACCAGCGCGGTGCCCGCCGTCGCCATTCCGCCGATCAGGATTCCGGTGGCGTCCAGCGGGTACCAGCCCAGCGTGTACGGCCCCGTTGAGGCAATGGCTACCCACGCCGCGGCTCCCGACGCGGCGTGGTGTCCTCCCATCAAGGGCTAGCCCCTTGTTTTTTCGAGCGGAGCGTCCGCGTCGGAGAAGATGTTGCGGATGACGCCGTTGGCCCACTCCAGGATTTCGGCATCCTGCAGGTCGCGGCCGCCGATCCGGGCGGTCTTGGGCTTCGGGATGAGCACTGCGTCCAGGGCGGGCTTCGACTGTGAGCCGGGGTACATGCGGTTGAGCCGCATGGTCTTTGATTCGGGCAGCTGGGCCGGCGAGAACTTGATGAAGTTTCCCTGCAGGGCGACGTCGGACAGCCCGGCTTCGCGGGCTCCCACCCGGAAGCGGGCGACGGCGATCAGGTTCTGCGCAGGCAGCGGCGGCTCGCCGTAACGGTCCACAAGTTCGGCCAGGACCTCGTCGATGGCTTCGTTCGTGAGCGCGGACGCCAGTTTGCGGTAGGCCTCGAGGCGCAGCCGTTCCCCTGGCACGTAATCGTGCGGCAGGTGGGCGTTGACGGGCAGCTCGATTTTCATTTCGGCGGCCTTCTCTTCGGCCTCACCGCGGAAGTCCGCAACGGCCTCGCCCACCAGGCGGATGTAGAGGTCGAAGCCCACGCCCTGGATGTGGCCGGACTGTTCGCCGCCCAGGAGGTTGCCGGCGCCGCGGATTTCGAGGTCCTTCATGGCCAGCTGCATGCCGGCGCCGAGTTCGTTGTGCGTGGCCACGGCCTTGAGCCGTTCCAGCGCCACTTCGCCCAGCGGTTTCTCGGAGGGGTACAGGAAGTACGCGTAGGCGCGTTCGCGGCCGCGGCCCACGCGTCCGCGCAGCTGGTGGAGCTGGGAGAGCCCGTATTTGTCGGCCCCGTCCACGATCAGCGTGTTGGCGTTGGAGATGTCCAGGCCGGTTTCGATGATGGTGGTGCACACCAGCACGTCGAAGCGCTTCTCCCAGAAGTCCACGATGATCTGCTCGAGCCGGCTTTCGGACATCTGGCCGTGGGCCACTTCCACCCGGGCTTCCGGGACCAGCTCGCGGATCTTGGCGGCCGTGCGCTCGATGGTGGACACGCGGTTGTGGACGAAGAACACCTGGCCCTCACGCATGAGCTCGCGCCGGATGGCGGCGGAGGTCTGCTTCTCCGTGTACGGGCCCACGTAGGTCAGCACCGGATGGCGTTCTTCGGGCGGGGTGGCAAGGGTGGATGTTTCACGGATGCCGGTCAGCGACATCTCCAGGGTGCGCGGAATCGGGGTGGCGCTCATGGCCAGGACGTCGACGTTGGTGCGCATCTTCTTGAGCGCTTCCTTGTGTTCGACGCCGAAGCGTTGTTCCTCGTCCACGATCACCAGGCCCAGGTCCTTGAACGCGAAGTCCTTGGATAGGAGCCGGTGCGTGCCGATCACCACGTCCACGGATCCGTTCTTCACGCCTTCGGCGGTTTCCTTGGCTTCCTTCGAGGCCTGGAAGCGGGACAGCGGCTTCACCCGCAGCGGGAAACCGGAGAAGCGTTCCGTGAAGGTTTCGTAGTGCTGCTGGGCCAGCAGCGTGGTGGGCACCAGGACTGCCACCTGCTTGCCGTCCTGGACGGCCTTGAAGGCCGCCCGCACGGCGATTTCGGTCTTGCCGTAGCCCACGTCGCCGGACACCAGCCGGTCCATGGGTATTTCCCGTTCCATGTCCGCTTTGACTTCGTTGATGGTGGTCAGCTGGTCAGGGGTCTCCACATACGGGAACGCTTCCTCGAGCTCGCGCTGCCACGGCGTGTCCGGCCCGAACGCAAAGCCCTTGGAGGCCATCCGGGCGGAGTACAGCCTGATGAGTTCGCCGGCGATCTCCTTGACCGCTTTGCGCGCCTTGGACTTGGTGCTGGCCCAGTCCGCCCCGCCCATCTTACTCAGGGCAGGGGTGTCCCCGCCGACATAACGGGTCACCTGGTCCAGCTGGTCGGTAGGCACAAAGAGCCTGTCGCCCGGGGCGCCGCGCTTGGACGGTGCGTACTCCAGGACGAGGTATTCGCGGACACCGTCCCCGCCGCCTGCCACCTTGCGCTGGATCAGTTCAACGAACCGTCCGATGCCGTGTTGTTCATGCACCACGGAGTCCCCTGCAACCAGCTGCAGCGGGTCCACGGCGTTCCGGCGCTTGGACGGCATGCGGCGCATATCCTTCGTGGACCCCGCGGAGGTGCGTCCCAGCAGGTCCGCTTCCGTCAGCAGGCCGAGTTTCAGCCCGTCCAGGACAAAACCGCGTCCGACGGCGGCGGTGGTCACCTCGATGATGCCCGCCTGCGGCTCGTCATCCAGCGAGTCCACCCGGGCGCACGGGATGTCGGCGTCATGGAACAGCTCAGCCAGGCGCTGGGCGGGGCCGGGGCCCTCCGTGACCACCACGATGCGCCACTGGTCCCGGACGTGCGAGCCGATGAACTCCATCATCTCCGCCACGTCGCCCTGGTAGCCGCGCGGTTCCCGGGCGTGCAGGTTGAGCACGTTGATGTCCGGGGTCAGCTCTTCGTCGGTGGCCAGCGAGGTGATGGACCACCACGAGACGTCGTGCCCAAGGGCCGAGGTGCGGGTCTCCGTCAGGGAGCGGAAGCTGGCCGAATGCAGGGCAGCCGACGCCGCCGAGCTGAGATCGAGCGGCGCGGTGCCCCCGTCGGACGCCGTGGACCAGGCCGCTTCCAGGAATTCCTCGTTCGTGGCGGCGAGGTCGTGGGCGCGCGTGCGGACCTTCTCGGGTTCGATGACCACCGAGATGGACCCGCCGGGCAGCTGCTCCACGAACGGCACCATGGCATCCACCAGCACGGGAGCGAGGGATTCCATGCCCTCCACCGCGATGCCGCCGGCGATCTTTTCGAGCATGTCGGCAGCGGCGGGCAGCTGTGCCTTGAGTGTTGCGGCCCGGGACATCACGGACGGGGTAATCAGGATTTCACGGCACGGCGGGGCGTTCAGTTCCGTGGGGTGGTGCAGGCCGGGCGAGGAGAGGGACCGCTGGTCAGCCACGGCAAACCAGCGCATCTGGTCCACCTCGTCGCCGAAGAACTCCACGCGGATGGGATGGTCCTCGGTGGGCGGGAAGACGTCCAGCATGCCGCCGCGGACCGCGAATTCGCCGCGGCGGGACACCATGTCCACCCGCGCGTAGGCGGCGTCGGAAAGGCTGCGCACCACGTCGGTGAAGGACACTTCCTGTCCCACCTTCAGTGTGACGGGCTTGAGCTCGCCGAGCCCGGCCACTATCGGCTGCACCACTGCGCGCACGGGAGCCACCACAACGCGGAGTGGTCCGCCCGCAGCCGTGGCGGGGTGCGCCAGGCGGCGCAGTACGGACAGTCGTCGTCCCACCGTGTCCGAACGCGGGGACAGCCGCTCGTGCGGAAGGGTCTCCCAGCTGGGAAATTCAGCCACCGAATCGGCGGGCAGGAAGGCGCGCAGGGCTGCGGTGAGGTCCTCTGCTTCACGGCCGGTGGCGGTGACGGCCAGCACCAGGGGCGTCCCGGCGTCGTCGTGCAGGGCCGCGAGGCCGTCCGACATCTCCGCCAACAGCGCCGCGCGCAGGCCCGCCGGCGCGCTGATCTGGTAATCCTCGCTGCGGGTTCCGAAACTCCGGGACGCTTCAGCCTGCACGCGGGCAAACGTTGTGTCTCCGGCGAGCGCGCGGCGAAGGCCTGTAAGTGACGGGCCGGTGAGGCTCATGGCAGAAGCTCCTGAAATGATCACGGGAAGGCAGGCAACACGAAAACCCGAAATTCGCGAGAATCCCGGGTCTTCCCAGCCTACCGCGATGGCGGAGCGCCGTGCGCGTAGTGGATGCCCGGTTCACTTGCCCCGGCTTCAATCAGGCGTCTCTGGAAAAACCTGGATTGATAAGCTGGCTGTGCATCGACGCATTCCGCGACGTTCCAAGGAGATCCACATGAACGGCATCCCGAAAACCGTGCTTGTTACCGGCGCCACCGGTTATATCGGCGGGCGGCTGGTCCCCCGGCTCCTCGAGGCCGGGCACACGGTGAAGGTTGTGGTCCGGACTCCGGCCAAAATTGCCGGCGTGCCGTGGCTGGATCAGGTCGAGGTCATCCAGGGCAGCCTCGACGACGGCGACATGCTCCGGACTGCGCTGGACGGCGTCGACGTGCTTTACTACCTGGTCCACTCAATGGCTGCCGGTGCCGGTTTCGAGGCCAAAGAGAAAGCCATGGCGGAGACCGCCGCCAAAGCGGCCGCCGGTGCAGGCGTGAAGAGAATTGTCTACCTCGGCGGCCTGCACCCGGAGGGCGCCGAACTCTCAACGCACATGCGCTCCCGGGAGGCCGTCGGCAAGGTCTTCCTCGCGAGTCCGGTGGACGCGGTGGTGTTCCAGGCGGGCGTCGTGATCGGATCCGGCTCGGCATCGTTCGAGATGATCCGGCACCTTTCAGAGACGCTCCCCCTCATGCCGGCCCCGAGCTGGGTGCGGAACCGGATCGAGGCAATCGCCGTCAGGGACGTGCTGTACTACCTCGTCTCCGCGGCGTCCCTGGAAGGGCACATCAACCGCAGCTTCGACATCGGGTGCAGGCAGGTTCTTACCTACGCGGGAATGATGAAGGAGTACGCCGCCGAGGCGGGCCTGCCCTACCGCGTGGTGCTCGCCCTGCCCATTCCCGCGCCGAAGCTCGCAGGCATGTGGGTAGCCCTGACCACGCCCATCCCGCTGTCCATGTCGCTGCCGCTCGTTGAATCGCTCCAGCACGACGCCGTAGCGCGGGAGCACGACATTGACGACTTCATACCTCAGCCTGAGGGCGGCCTGACGCCGTACCGGCGGGCCGTCGCTCTCGCATTGGGCAAGGAACGCGATGCCCAGGTGGAAACAACCTGGGCAAGCGCCGGCGCGGACGCCGACCCGCTGCCGAGCGACCCGGACTGGGCCGGACACAGGGTCTACGTCGATGAGCGAAGCTACTCCAGCCCGGTGGATCCGAAGTATGTCTGGACCATCATCGAGGGAATCGGCGGCCGCAACGGCTGGTACTCCCTCCCGCTGGCGTGGCGGGTCCGCGGCTGGCTGGACAAGCTGACCGGAGGCGCCGGACTCCTCCGCGGCCGCCGGCACCCGCACCTGCTTGCCGAGGGTGAAGTGGTGGACTGGTGGCGCGCCGAACGGATCGAACGGGGCCGCCTGCTGCGGCTTCGGGCGGAAATGCGTGCACCGGGCCGCGCGTGGCTGGAGCTTTCAGTGGAGCCGGAAGGCACCGGCAGCCTCTACCGGCAGCGCGCCATCTTCTTCCCGAAGGGGCTCAGCGGAAAACTGTATTGGCTCGCCGTGCTGCCGTTCCACAGCGTCATTTTTCCGGCCATGTCACACAACATTTCAGCTGCTGCCCAAAAACTGGCTGAGGCCGAATCGGAGTCCGCCACTTCCACCACGTAGGATGTGTGAGGCAAAAAACCGATGCCCCACACCCCCCAACCCCATGGAGGAACAATGGCACTGAGTGCTTCCACCACCCTGCCGCACAGCGTCGATCGCATCACCGCTGTGTTCGCCAACGAAGACTTCCAGCGCCACACCAGTGAACTGGTGGGCGGAACCCTTGAATCGTTCAAGGTCGACGGCGATGTTGCCGGCGCTTTCAGCACCACCTCGGTGCGCACCCTGCCCACCACCCGGCTGCCGGAGATTGCCCGCAAGTTCGTGGGCGAACGCCTGACTGTCACCCAGCTCGAGACGTGGGAAGCCCCTGGTGCTGACGGTTCACGGCAGAGCAGCATCAGCCTGAAGATCGCCGGTGCCCCGCTGGACGTCAGCGCAGTGCAGCGGCTGGTCGCCGACGGCGGCAGCACCCGTGTTGAACTCGAGGGCAACGTGACATCCTCGGTTCCGTTCCTGGGCGGCAAGATTGCCGATGCTGCCGAGCCCATGGTGGGCAAGGCACTGAACATCCAGTCCCAGCAGGCGCAGGCCTGGCTGGAAAGCCACTGACCGGTGCAGCTTCCTGTTGCCCTGGCTTGGGTCCTGATCGTCGCCGGCGTCTGGTCCCTGGTGGTCTGGCCGCAGTTCCTTAAGCGAGTGATGAAGGATCCGCGGGCCCGTGACACGGCCGGCAAGGCCACCCGGTTCCTCACGATCCACGTGGTCCTGGTGTCCGTCTCGCTGGTGCTTGGCGCCGCCACGGCGGCCATCGGCATCGCCGCGCTGGTCAGCTAGCGGGCGGCCCGGCCGGCCACTCGAGTACCCGGAGCTGCAAATGGAGTATGAGGGGGCATAAGTGAGGTGTGCGACACGCTGTTATCGGAACGTGATAAGCCGTAAATTTCTGCTATGGACGCGAACGATATGGAACGGGTTTGGCATGGCAGCCACCGTAAAGTCGACCGCAGAAACTGGTCGCTGTATTTCGCACTGACCCTATTGGGGCTTATCGCGTGGGTAATTCTTGTATTTCCCCACTAATCTTCCGAATTTCCAAACCAAACAAAACTCCGGCGGGTCTCCACCTGCCGGAGTTTTTTGTTTTCCGCGCCGGCGGATATTGCGTCCCGCGACCAGCGCAAGCGGAATTACCGGACAAAATCGGAGAACCCTGCCATGATCGTCAGCACCGTGAGCACCACCAGCGCTATAACGCAGACAATTTCAGCCCTGTGAATCCTGTGCTGCGTTTGCCGCCATTCGCTCTCGTCCTGGCTATCGACCATATGACGAGGCTACGTGCCTCCCCTGAACGCGACTAGAGTAACCACTACTTGTCTTTTTCCCCATAGCGGTGCGCTCTTCACATCAAGCTCACCATGCCATAAAGTAGCCGTAGGATCGGCGATCGGCTCAGCGACGTTTATCTCAGGATCGAAGTACGTCCCCAGGATTGAACTACGTCCCAGGAGAGCTGAGAACAGTGGCCGCTGAAGGATTTTCCAATACCCGTTTCCTCACAGTTTCCGAGGTCGCCGAAGTCATGCGGCTGTCCCGGATGACCGTGTACCGGCTCGTCAAGGCGCACGACCTGCCGGCCGTCCGCTTTGGCCGGTCGTACAGGGTTCCCGAGCACGCCATCGAGGACTACGTCCAGCACCATTCCACGCTCTCGGACGATGAGCATCCGGAGGCCGGCAAGACCTAGCGGCTGGTGGCTACGGCCTGCCGCAGCGCATCTTCTGCAGCCACCCACGCCAGCATGGCGCACTTAACCCTGGCCGGATATTTTGCGACCCCGGCCAAGGCCGCCGCATCACCCAGAATCTCTTCGTCCGGCTCCAGCCGGCCTCGTGAGCGCATGAGCTCCCTGAAGTGATCGATCATCTCCGCCAGCTCATCCGGCGATGCACCGTCGGACAGTTCGCTCAGTATTGAGGCAGAGGCCATTGAGATGGCGCAGCCGTCACCGTTCCAGTGGATTCCTTTCACCGTTGACTGGTTACCCGCTTCCGCCAACTCCAGGCGTAGCGTAATTTCGTCGCCGCACACCGGGTTGAGCTGGTGGCACTGGCCCACGCCCGCCTGGTCAGGCATTGCCGCGGCATCTTCATCCGTCAGGTCGGATCCGCTGCGGGTCTTCGCATGTTCCAGGATCAGTTGCTGGTACATCGCGTCCAGTGCGCTCACTTCGATGCCCCCGTGCCCGCGACACCAAAGTAGGGCCGGACCTGGGCCACAGCCTCAAGCAGAAGGTCCACTTCTTCGGTGGTGTTGTACAAATACGTACTCGCCCGGGTGGTGGCAGTCAGGCCCAGCCTCCGGTGGAGCGGCTGCGCACAGTGGTGGCCCACGCGGACGGCGATACCGAGGCTGTCCAGATACTGGCCGACGTCGTGCGCGTGCACGCCAGCGACGTCAAAGGCTGCCAGGCCGAGCCGTTCCACACCTGCCCCCGGCCCCACAACGCGGATTCCGTCAATGGCGCCCAGCCCGGTGACCAGCCGCTGGCCCAGGGCAGCTTCCCAGCCGGCGATGCGTTCCATGCCGGTCTCGCGCAGGTAGTTGGCTGCGGCGGCGAGCGCCACCGCCTGGGAGATGGGCTGGGTTCCGGCCTCGAACCGCTGGGGCGCCGGAAGGTATTCCGCTTTTTCCATCGTCACGGTGGTGATCATGGAGCCTCCGGTCAGGAACGGAGGCATGGCGTTCAGGAGCTCCCGCCGCCCGTAGACGCCGCCAATCCCGGTGGGAGCCAGCATCTTGTGGCCGGAGAAGACGGCAAAGTCGACGTCCAGGGCCTTAACGTCGAGGGGCAGGTGCGGAGCAGACTGGCAGGCGTCCAGCACCACGAGCGCGCCCGCGTCGCGGGCCAGCTTCACAAGCTCGGACACAGGATTGATGGTTCCGAGCACATTTGACGCGTGGGTGAACGCAAGGACCTTGGTACGCCCTGTGATCAGCCGCGCGGCCTCCTCAAGCCGCAGCGCGCCGTCGTCGTCAATGGGAATGAACTTCAACGTGGCACCGGTGCGCCGGCAGAGCTCCTGCCACGGGATCAGGTTCGCGTGGTGTTCCATCTCCGTCACCACGACCTCGTCTCCCGGTCCCAGGGCGAAGCGGCCGGCCTCGCCCCGGACGGTGCCGACGCTGGCGTTCGAGAAGGAGTAGGCCAGGAGGTTCAGGCCAGCGGTGGCATTGGCAGTCCAGACCAGTTCGTCCTCCGCCGAGCCGATAAAGGCGGCCACGGTGGCACGGGCGTCCTCGAACGCGTCGGTGGCCTGGACGGCAAGATGGTGGGCGCCGCGGTGCACTGCGGCGTTCCTCAGCTCGTAGAACTCCTGTTCGGCTTCCAGCACGCTTCGGGGGTTCTGTGAGGTGGCGCCGGAATCCAGGTATACGAGGGGCCGGCCGTTGACTTCCTGGTCCAGGACGGGGAAGTCGTTGCGGATCCGCAGGACCTCGACATCACTGAGCGCGACCTGGCTGACTGCGGTAGCGGGAGTGGATACCATGACCAAACTGGAGCTCCTTGATAGGCAAGACCTGCCGACGGCTCGCCGCCACGGGCAGGCACACCGCTTGCGTCCGCGGTGCTACTCCACAATTGTCCCACTATTGCCCGTCCAGGCTGTTCCAGAGTTCAGCCAGCTCCTGTCGCCGGGAAACGCCCAACTTGCCGTAGATCCTCTGCAGGTGCGCGTTCACCGTGTTCACGGCGATCCCGAGCTCCTCCGCCACGCGGGCACTTCCCATCCCGGTGACCACAAGCGTCACCACTTCGCGCTCCCGTTGCGAGAGCCTGGCGGGATCTGCGGCTCCCGGCCGGTCCTGCGATTGGCCGGGCAAAGGAGTGCCGTTCCCGTCACTCGACCACCGCCAGTCCGGCGGTCCGTCCGCGGCATGCTCAAGCGCCGTACTGTCGGGCCTCGCTGCGGCACCAAGGTTCAGCAGCTCACGTGCCCGGCGGCCCCTCCCGCCGCCCGTCGCTTTGGCCGTTCTTCCGGACGACCTCTGGGGCGGACCGGAGGCCCCGGTAACGGCCGGACGTGCCACCGACGCGTACGTTTCGACCAGACGGGCCGCGACGTCGCCGTCGGATGCCCCGCCGGCACCTGCCCGATGTTCACCCGCCGGATCCCCGGAAACAACCGCCGCGGAATGTAAAGAGCCGGGCAACGGCGCAAGGTCCCACGTCAGCCACTCCGCGGTGGCCTGCGCGCCCACAGTGAGAGCCAGCGGATCGTCCGGTTCAGCGGCAGTTAAGGCTTCCGCGCCGTACGCGCCCACGCCTGCACGGCCTGCGGCGGCGTGCCGGCAGAACATCATGGCCCGGAAGATTTGCAGCGGCCCGCCGGGGTAGCTCATCCATTTGTTGCGGCCGGCGCGTTTGTCCGTGGTCCCGGCTTCAGGACTCTGCCCCAGCCGTGCCAGGTTGGAGGCGTGGATGGTGAGCACCGTGGTGTGGAAATCAACGCTGCACCGCGGCAAGCGCTCCACCGCGTTGAGCGCGCGGGCGGAAAGGGCGACGGCGTCAGCGGGCTTTCCCTGCACTGACTCCCCTTGGGAAGCAAGCGCCAGAAGCAGGATGCCTGCGTGGGTACCCGTCGGCTCCTCCGCGCCGGGGCCGACGTCGTAGACGCCGGGCGGGCAGAGACGGTGGAAGAGCTCCCCGCCCGGGCTCGGCCAGTTTCCATCCCGCGACTCCAGGTAGAGCTGCAGGACGTCCAGCTCATCCTGAACGGCGTTCTGGTAAGTGTCAGCGGCCGCGTCTCCGATGGATGCGGCCGCCGCAAGGGTCAGCCGCCGCCTTGCACTGTCCAGCACGGACTGGAGGGTGTCGCGGCCCGGATTCGTGGGCATGAGTGCCTGCAGGAGCAGGGCCACTGCCCTGGCAAACTCCATGCTCAACACTGCGGGGGTGGTTTCCACCAGGCCCCGGAGCACCTCGGCGCTCCGGCCGTACTCGTGGGAATGGAACAGCGCGCGGGCCGCCTCCGTCTGTGCCGGCAGCTGGAGTTCCGGTGCCTTGACCGCTTCGGCTGCCTTCAGCGCACGGTCGCTGTCATAGAGATTGTTCGCGGCAGTGGCCACGGCCAGGAGGTCCAGGTCCGCAACAGCGGCCCCGGAATCCAAGCTGGCTTCCACCCGCCGAAGGAGATCCCACAGAGGCTCATCCCCCGCCCGCCCGGGGGCACCGGCCCCTCGTTCGCGCAGGTCCGTTTCGCCGTGCAGGTCCAGCGGCCCCGTCCCGCCCGGAAAATTCCGTGCCGCACTGGCTTCCACCTCGTGGTTCAGGATGACGTCAGCACCGCCGTCACTCCGGATCTGGATCCGGATGACCTGGCCCTGCTCCAACGCAGAAAGATCGTCCGGAGGGACGGCCCGGGCGAGGACGGACAGCGGAGCAGGATCACCGGCCGCCAGGAAGTCGACAACCTGGCGCTGCTCCGCGGGCAGGGCCTCAATCCGCCTGCGGGCGAGGTCGAATTGGCGTGCCTCTGCCGGGTCAGGCGGCCGGACCAGGGCGCACCGGCCGCCGCTCTCCACAATGTTGCCGCACGCCAGCGCTTCCTCGACGAGCCAGCTTGCCGTTAACGCATTGGCCCCCGAGGCGGCGTGGATGTCGCGCACCAGGGTCCGGCCGGGCCGGGCGGGCAATTTGTAGTCGAGGAAGGTCCGGAGCTGGTCCAGTGTCAGGTCATCAAGCGTCACGATGGACAGCTGCCGGGCAACCACGGATTCCATCAGCTCCATCTGCAGCTGCCGGTCGGCGCGGTGGCTTGCCAGCATCTTGATGTCCGGTTCGGCCAGGAGCTGGTTCAGGACCCACAGGGATGTCCCGTCCAGGTAGTCCACATTGTCCAGGACCATCAGGATCCCGTTTGTTTTCGGGTCCTGGCTTCGGAGTGCATCCCGGCACGCCCGAACGATGTTCAGCGGCGACACTTTGGACCCGGAGGGCAGGGCGGGCGCCAACACGCTGCCGATGCCAAACTTCATTCGGCGGCAGGACTCCGGAATACTGTGGACAATGACCGTGAGCTGACCGGAGAGCGCCTCCGCCGCCGCGGCAAGGAGCCCTGTCCTGCCCGAGCCCGCGGCACCGGTGACAATGACGCCTTTACCGTCTGAACCGGACAAGGCAGTGATTGTCTTCCGAAGTTCGGCCACACGAATTACCGGGGGGAAAGGTGAATTTCCTGCCCTAACGTCCATGGTTGCGTCGATTCCTTAGCCGCGGAGCGCGAAGTTCCGGACCGCCCCCAACCATCTGCCGGCTTTAGCAATTCCAACGCTACCTATCCGGTGCCGCGGCTGGCGTGAGTAGTGACTACTCGAATATGCCGGACCGTTGCTCTCACGCCAGTTCAGGCTACTCACGGGCATCCGTGTAAAGTGGAGCGGGTGTTAACGGTCTCTTCGGGTCTCCTGACGGTCCCGCTGGCTACTTCTGGGGAGTAAGCGGCTCAGCTGATTTCACTATCAGCATCCATTCCGGGCGCGGCCATCGCTGCGCCCTTCCGGCGGTCATGACCCGTACTTGGCGTGCCCTCATGGGGCTCCCGCCATCCCTGTTAATGTCCCCAACAGATATGTATCCCATAAATGAAACACACGACCACACCCATCATGGCTGTGTTGATCCTCCTTGTCGGAGTATTGACCGCCGGCTGTGCCGCCGAATCGGCGCCCGGCCCGTCGGCCTCCCCCAGTCCTTCGTCAGCCAGCGCCGAAGCGTCGCAGGCACCGCTGAAGGCCTCACCGCCACCTAGTTCGACGCCGGCCGCGGCCCCCGTCGAAGAGCCTGCACCCGCTGCGGCGTCCGCCCCCGAGCCTGCCGCCGCAGCCCCTGCGCCGGTGGCCGTGGCCGCAGCTGAGCCTGTGGCCGCACCGGCTGCCAGCAAATACCCGCTGCACACCAACGTTGTGAGCACCACTTTCTGGGTGGGCGAAATCTTCAACGCCAGCCTGGCTGACGGATCCCAGGTCTGCTCCACGTACAACGGCCAGTGGGCTTTCCAGCACACGGGAATCAACGCGGGAACCACGCCCGCCTCGGCTTCCGGTTGCCCCGGCAGCATCTACGGCGGGTGCGACGGCGTGAGCTCCGGTTCCGGGAGCTCGTTTACTTGCGCCACCGAAGCACGCGATGCGTCCAACGGGTATTTCCCCAAGAACCAGCCCACCCCGCTGGAAAACCCGTTCTACCTTGACCTTCCCTACGACGACGTGAATGACAGTGTTGCGTTCCAGCAGCGCTGCCAGGTCATTCCGTGGGCCGCCGCGGACAACGCCGCCACCGGTGTCAACCACTGCGCGGACAGCAGCTATTCATACATGAAGAACCGCTGGGTGCAGATGACCGGACCGAACGGCAACGTCTGCTACGGCCAGATCGAGGACGCAGGTCCTTCCAGCGGTTCCGAATACCATGACGCGAACTACGTCTTCGGCGCCGCCGACGCCCGCCCGGCAAACACCGATTTCTCCGCCGACGGCACCCAGGGCGCGGGAATGGATGTTTCCCCGGCACTGAACGGCTGCCTCGGCTTCGCCGAACTGGACGGCAGCGGCGATCACGTCTCGTGGAGGTTTGTTGACCGCGCAGACGTTCCGGCCGGACCGTGGCTGAAGGTGGAAACTACGTCAGGCGTGAACTGGTAGCAGCGCCCTCGCGTTGAACGCAGAGACGCCCCTGGTGCAGGACCGCAGTGTCCTAGCACCAGGGGCGTTTTTCTGTCCTTGTGTGCTACCGGGTGATGCCGGCGCCCGCGGTGGCTTCTTCCAACTCGAGCGCCTCGCCCTGGACGCGCCGCACCGGGCTGACCCACACACCCGATGAGGCTGCGGAGAATGCCCTGGGCAGAACCATCAGGCAGATCACGGAGTCGAGGATCCGCATCAGCGGAAAGAACGGCGCCATGAGCAGGATTCCCGGCCGGCGGAGGGCAATGGCCGCGACTACCGTGAGCGCGAGGTCAGGAATGAGGACACCCAGGAAGACGTCCTGCGGACGCAGGAGCCCGGACAGGTAAAGGAAGGATTCGCCGTTGGCCCCGAACGCCTGGAGTTGCATCGATGCCACCAGCGAGAGGAGGAAGACTGGAATCAACAACACGAAGAACATGCAGCTCAGGACCAGTTCGATGATATACAGGACCAGCACGAACCAGAACTTTCCGGCCTGCAGGCGATGCCGCCGGACCGTCTGCCAGAAGCCGAGGAGCCACCGCCTGACCTGCCTGGTGTAGTCCTGCAGGTTGTCCGGATCCTGTGTGTACGCCACGGCCGCGGACGGGTGGAAGGCTATCCGCCCCAGTTTCTTGGCATGGATCTCAAAGGTCATGTTGAAGTCCTCGATGACCAGTCCCGGTGCCAGCACCTTGATCTTCGCGAGGGCGCTTGTCCGGTACATGCTGGCAAAGCCCGGCACGATCGACACGACGTTTGCGCCCCTTGCCGCCTGGCCGTACTTGAGCAGCAACTGCACCACGATGTACAGCCGTTCCCGGTAGGCCACCAGGAAACGGCCAAGTGCCGTGGGTGCAGGCGGGGTCATGATGGACTTTGCCCGTCCGGCCACGGCAACCACCGAAGGATCCTGGAAGAGCGGCAACCCGGTCTCCAGGTAGTCCGGTGTTGGCCGGGTGTCCGCGTCCAGCAGAAGCACCACTTTGAACTTCCGGCACAGCTCGAAATGGGCGATCCCGGCGGCCAGTGCCCCCGCCTTTCCCCTGTTCGCTTCCAGATCGAGCACTTTGACTCCGCACGCGCGGGCTATGGCCGATGTGTCGTCCGTGGACATGTCCGAGATCACGTGGATGTTCCTGAGCGGCACCAGTGCGGATGCTGCCCGGAGGGTCTCCCTGATGACGAGGGCTTCGTTGTGGGCTGCAATGAGCACGGCAACATTTGCCGGCAATATCCTCGGGCCCCTGACCCGGTGGCGGCCGTGCTCCCGCTGGATCATCCCCCGGTGCGCCCGTGGCGCTGGCAGCGTGTGGGCGCCATGGGCGCCTGAGCCCACCCGGCTGGCCAGCGGCATGCGCTGGAGAAACCGCAGCATCCGGCCGCTCAGCGGCGGTCCCAGCGTGACCCGCCGGACGTACTGCTCGTTGGCAAGACGCAACAGGCCAACGAACGACCAGAAGATGGTGCTGACTCCGAGGACAAGGACGATGTAAACGGCTATCACAGCGACGGCGCTCCAATCGTGTCGTACATGGCATAGTCATCCGTGACGAGCGTGCCGTTACTGAACAAGCTGGACACGTTGGACGGCTCATTACGCGCGCGCCGGGCAGTGCCAGCCGATGGCAAGGCCACTAACCGCGGATGCATTAGGTTGTCGCCGCTAATATCACGGCCGCTTTTTTGGTCCGCACTACTATGACTTGCTAATCGCCCGGAAGTTTCCAACCTCATGGGAATCGACTCGATTCTGGTTTTCGAGCCCGTGGAGCGTCTGCGCTGGCAACGGGCGGGGCCTACGGCGCCGGCGGCGCCCCCGTATCGAACATCTCGTAGTCATCTGTTGTCAGCTCCCCGTCGCTAAACAGATTCAAACCAAAACTGATGCCGACGGCGTCTGCCGGCACCGGCGGTGCAGTCCACTCAGCCTGCCGGTAGGCAGCGCTGGCGGGAAACCAAGGGCTAGCTGTCCAATAGGTCCAGGTGCCAACCTTGTTGCGGTAGTACAACTCGAACTGCGTGGATGCCGTGGACGTGTACCACGCCCGCAGCGTGTAACTGTGGCCGGGGACAACGCTCGGCGCACATGCCCCCAGGTCCAGGACAGGCAGCAGCTTCGCGTCGCCGGAAGCGTAACCGGTGACGTCCAGCCGCCGGGCGATAGCGCCGGTGCGGCCCGGAGTCAGCGTGCTGAGGACGTGCGAATTCTCGCCGTAGGAGGAAACTTGCCAGCATTCAGGGAGACCGTATTTGCCGGGCGTTTCCAGCCCGGGGTTGCGGAGCGCATTGGTGCCCGGCGGTGCCGGCGGGGCAGACGGTCCCGGAACTGCCGGCTTGGCTCCGCCACCAATGACATCGTGCACTGTACGGATCGCGGTGGTCCCCTCGTCCGTGCGCGTCACCAGCCAGGCGACGAAGTCGTTGAAAAGCGCCGGTGCCACGGACCGCGGACTGCCGCTGTCATCGATGTCGTAGAAGCCCAGCTGCAACCAGCCTCCAGTGGTTTCAGCTTGCATCACTGACTGCTGCAGGTCTGCAAGGGTCCAGGCAGCGCCGACCTCCGGCGTCGACTTCGTGCTGAATGGATCGGCCGGCCGCACCGTTTCAGACACAGCGCAATCAGCGCAACCCAGCCGGCTGCGGAGTTCGCCCTGGCTGCGTGCGCTGTTGTAGCCGCAGCCGGCCACCATGTTCCTGGCTTCCGGCGACGTTGCGGCAAACGGATAGGCAAAGGATGTGACCTTGAACCCCCAGTCACTGAGGTTGGTCCGGTCATTGCAGACCTGCCGGGTGGCTTCATCAGGTTCGAGTGCCGTCAGGTCGGCAAGGGTTGCCGTGTGGCCGCCGATCTCGTTGCCGTCGGCGGCCAGAGTGTGCAGGTCCTCCACAGTCATGTGGTCCTTTGCCCCCATGAATCCCGAGTTGACGAAGAACGTCCCGCGCAAACCGTGGCGTCGCAGGGTCTGGGCGGCTGACATCTGGCTTGCCCGACCGCCGTCGAACGTCAGTGTTACGGTGGTCAGCGCCAGGCTGGTGTCCACCGGTGCCGCAAAATTTTTCAGTGGCCCCGGCGCGTTTCCGGCCGGCGGCGTCCCGCCGCCCGGGGCGAAGGCGGCGGACCCTGTCAGGAGCGCAAGCCCGGCCAGCCACGAGACAGCCCAGAGCGTGGTCCGTTTTCGTTGCTTCGTCACCCCGGCTCCGGGCGGAACGGCCTGTTCCCCCGGCAGTTCATGCCTCTGGCTCATGACAGATATCCCCTCTTACATCCGTATCGCCCGGCCGCAAGAGGATCCCCAGGCCGCAGTACTTCATGAAATGACCCTTTGAAGGGGTCGGTGACGACTGGGGGGAAGCCTTGGTCTCAAAGGCTTGTTCGCCACCGACCCCCGTTCACGGGCCCCGGGCTTGTGCACCAGGGCTGGCTGCCTTGAGGCAGCTGCATCGGCAGAATAGGGAGGGAAGTCAACGGCGGGTTTAGTTGCCCCCGGCATTCCTGCCGCCGTGGCCGTCACGAAACGCCGTTCAGGGGCCTGGCTGCGCGCTTTCGCCCGCAACGTTGCGTCCATTCCCATTTCGAGACCCGTTTCTCCCCCGGAACTCTGAATCTATCCGACATCCAAAGCCTATTAAGAGGGAAGTCCGGCGGCACGAGTGGTGCCTACCCGTCTTTCATTGCCGCAGCTGACGGGCGGTCCTGGCGCCACTCGCCCACTACGCGATTCGCTACTCGTTGCCCACTCGAATACACCCGGAGGGGCCGGCCCGTAGAGGCCACCAGCAGGGCTGCCGTGGTGAAATGGTGTCTAAGTAAACCAGAGGGGGGCGTGGGGTCCAGATGACAGCCATAAACCGCGGCTCGGATCCGGGCGCCACGGCGGAAACGGACCCTGCCCCACCGGGGCTAGCCGACGGGTCCCCCGTCCATCGCGCGACCGCCCAGCGGTTGGCCCAGCGGTTCACCCGTTCCGGATTGCAGCTGCGCTGGCCTTCGTCGCCCTTGATGACCGGGCTGACCGTGGCCGTCATCCTGGCCGTCGTCATTTTTTTCTGGGCCTGGCGGTCCGGACTGGCCACGGGGGCAGCGCAACCCACCTGGTTTGCCGGCTACGTGGACGTCACTGTTTCTCCGCCCTATGACTTCGAAGAGGCCGCGACGGACGGCACCAGGGATGTGGTGCTGGCATTCCTCGTCGCATCCCCAGAGGACCTCTGCGTGGCCAGCTGGGGCGCAGCCTACGGCCTTGACGAGGCAAACAGCGCCTTGGGCCTGGAGAAGCGGATCTCGGATCTCCGTTCCCGGGGAGGGTCCGCCGCCGTGTCCTTTGGCGGCGCCCGGAACAGTGAACTGGCCACCACGTGCCGGGATGAAGCGAAGCTCCGCACTGCGTACAGGGATGTGGTCGAACGCTATGAGCCGGCATTCGTCGATTTCGATCTTGAGGGCGCTGACCTCATAGACCAGGCCGGCGGCGAGCGCAGGGCACGGGCAGTGGCCGCCTTGCAGGGTGACCGGAATTCTTCCGGAAAAGAGCTCGCTGTCTGGTTAACGCTTCCGGCTTCTCCCCGCGGCCTGACCGACGCCGGCATAGCGGCAGTGGAGCAGATGCTCCAGGCGGGCGTCCAGCTGGCCGGCGTCAACATCATGACCATGAACTACGGGGCCAGCCGCGGGAGTTCCCAAAGCATGCTGGAGGCCGCCAAGGCCGCGGCGGACGCAACGCATGACCAGCTGGGCATCGTGTACCAGCGCGCCGGCATCAACCTCAGCCGCGAACAGACCTGGAAGAAAATCGGGTTAACGCCCATGATCGGCCGCAACGATTTGCCGGGCGAGATCTTCGAACTGGACGCGGCCCGTGCCCTGAAGGACTACGCGGTGGAGTTGGAGGTCCAACGCCTCTCAATGTGGTCGCTCAACCGCGACGCTCCCTGCGCATCCGGTGAGCAGGAGGAAGGCGCCACCTTCACCTGCAGCGGCGTGGACCAGGGAACTACGAGGTTCTCCGATCTCCTGGGATCCGGACTTCCGGGCAGGATGGGCTGACCGCTGGCTGCTACCTCACCTGGCGAGTAGTGACCAGGTTCAGCCATGGGCCCGGCGGAACATCCTGCCGGTCCACGAATTGCCAATCGACCTTGTCCGCTTGTCCGTTCAGGGCGCTGAAACCGAGGCAGCCGTTGAGGGCGGGCGAAACGTCCATTCCTGCGCCGTTGAATTTCCTGTTGGCAGGCCGCGCATCGTTTGCGCCAAAGACGTACTCTTTGTCCTGGTACTCCCCCGGGCCCGCATCCTGGATCTGGCCGTAGCATTCCCTGCCGTCCTTGCGGATCTTCACCCAGCGGTTCTTCATGTAACTGAAGGAGCGGTTGGTGGCCTGGCCTTTGTATCCTTCGTCGTTGGCCCAGGGAATGACTGTGGCACGTTCACGGAAGGCAGCGGCATTGTTAATGTCGTCGTACGGCAGGTCAAGGTAGAAGGGGTTCTCCTTGGGCTTCATGCTGGCGGGAGCGTAGCCGTTGGAACTTGACCGGGGTTCAGTCTCACAGCCGTCCGACGTGAGCCGGCCGTCACAGCCGCCGTAGCTCTCCATCCACTTCGAGTCATAGGTGGAGAAGACCTGGCTGCCATCGGAGGCGTTGGGGTCAAAGACTTCGCCCACCCAGAAGGTGGTGGCCACAATATCAGTGTGCCAGGGGTACTTCCCCTGTGATCTTGGCTTCGGTTCCTGGGGCGTGCAGGCCGTGGCCATCATTGCCAGCAGCAGGACGGCCGCCAGGAGGCCGCGTAAGCGGCGGCGGCGCTTGAAGCCTGGGTCCCTCACTTGATCCCCCCGAACCGATGAATTTTCAGTGTTGCGGACTGTACTGGACTGAACAGCGGCGAGGGCGGCCGCGCGTAGGAGATTCCTCCGACTGCGCGGCCGCCCCGGCCGTGCTGGGACCTACCCGGGCGCCTTACATGCCCTTGGGGAAGTTCAGGTTATAGCGGTAGATAAAGGCCGCCACCTGGTCGCGGTTTATGGATGCGCCGGGCCTGAAGGTTCCGTCGGCAAAGCCGAAGGTAATTCCCATGGCAGCCAGCCATCGCACCTCGTTGTAGAAGCCGTTACCGGGTCCGACGTCGGGGAACACAGGGGCCGTTGCCGGGACCGCCGGGCTGCCGTTCATTCGGTACATGAACGCCGCCATCTGGTCACGGTTGACTTGCTCGTAGGGATGGTACCCGCCGTCGGCAAACCCCCTGGTGATGTTCTGCGAGGCAAGCCACTGGATCTCATTGTAGAAATCATGGGTAGTTGGAACATCCGGGAACCTTTGCGGACCGGCCGGTATGGCCGGGCTTCCCGCAAAGCGGTAAAGGAAAGCCGCCATCATTCCGCGGTCCAAGGTCTGCCCCGGCTTGAATGTTCCATCGGCGTAACCCGTGGTGATCAGGTTGTTCGCCATCCAGCTGATCTCGTTGTAGAAGAGGAACGTCGAAGGAATGTCCGTGAACGTCTTGACGCCTGCTTTGTCATACAGCTCATAGTCATCGGTGGTCAGGGTGCCGTTGGCAAAGAGATTCAGACCGATGCTGATGGCCGTGGCATCCGCTGGAACAGCCGGACTCTCCCACGAGGCCTGGACCCACGTGTCGGACGCGGCAAACCAGGGACTCGAAGTCCAATAGACCCAGGCACCCTGGGACGTGCGGTAGTGGGCGTCGAATTGCGTCACACCGCCCACTGCCTTGTACCAGGCCTTGGCCACGTAGGTGTGTCCGGGAATCGCGCTGGGAGCGCACTCCCCTGTGTCCAGCTGAGGCAGCAGCTTACCGTCTCCGGTGGCGTACCCCGAGACCACAAGCTGCTGTGCAGCCGTGGCTGTGCCGCCGTGGCCGGGTGAAACGTTGGAGAACGTGCGGGTGTTGGTTCCGTAACCGCCACCCTGCCAGCAACGCGGAAGCAGCGACCCGTTGAGTCCGGGGGTCTCAAGGCTTGGATTCTTGATGAGGTTGCCGGTGGTCCGGGGTGCCGGAGCCGGCGGGCCCGCCACCAGCGGCTTGGTGGTTCCGCCAATGACTTCCTTGACGGTCTTGACCTGCACCGGAGTGGCAGTGTTTGCCGTTGAGGTTTCCTCACCTGCCAGCCAGTCGGCAAACTGGTTGAAGACGTCCGTGCTGATGGTCAGGGGATCCTTCACACCCGAGACGGGGTCGATGCCGGTGCCCACGTGGTGGAAGGTCAGCTGGACCCAGCCGCCCCCGTTTGCCTTCGCCTGGGTGACCAGGGTTTTGAGGTCTGCCAACGTCCAGGTCTCATCGAGCTGGTCCGGCGCGCCGGTATAGTAAAGATCTCCCGGGGTCAGGCTCTCGGCAAACGGAAAGGTCTCGGATCCCGCCACCTTGCTCCGGAT
Source organism: Arthrobacter oryzae (assembly GCF_030718995.1). Classification (NCBI taxonomy): domain Bacteria; kingdom Bacillati; phylum Actinomycetota; class Actinomycetes; order Micrococcales; family Micrococcaceae; genus Arthrobacter; species Arthrobacter oryzae. The sequence continues at coordinate 3,046,182 of NZ_CP132204.1, read as the reverse complement.
GTCGCCCAGACCGCGTGCGCTGTTGTATCCGCACGCTGCAACGGCCGCCTTGGCGGCATCATTGGCCGACGCGAAGGGATATGCGAAGTTCTGGATGTCCAGTCCGTAGCCTGCCAGCGTCACCCGGTCGGAGCAGACCTGCCGCTTCAGCTCATCGGGTCCCACCGCAGCCAGGTCAGCGTGGGTCACGCTGTGGCCGCCGATCTCGTTACCTGCATCCTGCAGGGCCTTGGCCTGCGCGGCGGTCATATAGTTCGGCCGGTTCATGTAGCCCGACGGCAGGAAGAACGTGCCGGGCATCCCCAGCGCATTGATCTTGGCCGCGGCCGCAATCTGGTCGGCGTTGGCGTCGTCGAACGTCAGCGTCACGACAGTTTCGCCAACAGCGTTGGCGGCCGGGGCGGTGAGCCCCAGCAAGGAGGCGGCCAGGGCCACCGTTGTGGAAGCTGCCAGCCAGCGTGACTTGCGCCGGCCGGGAGGTCGCTCAGCCCTGTGTCGGGGCTCCGAGACCGCAGTGTAGCGTTGCAGAAGCGTCATGGAACTCAACTCTTTCGTCGAAGGTGCACATAACTTTTGACGGTTGCCGCCCCCCGTACGGCGCGGCACCTCACGGACGGCTAGTTGGCCGCCATCGTGACTTTCCACCCGAGCGGATCGGGTGCTTTCACCGGGCGGTGGTCGGCCGCCACGTTCAAGATGATCTGGTCCAGTGTTGTTTTAGGGTCGAAGCCCACCAGGTCCTTCGCCTTACCGTTGTTTGGCACACGGCGGCGCATGTCTTCATATCCCTCGGCATACGCCTGCTCGTAGGGCACCAGCGTGATCGGGCTTTCGCTGCCGAGCAGCTCCACGATCCGCTGCGCGAGCGTCAGGATCGAGATCTCGTAGCTGCCGCCCAGGTTGTAGGCATTGCCGTAGGCGGATTTCTCTTCGGAGATTTTGGTGATGGCCGGGACGATGTCGCCAACGTACGAGAAGCACCGTGTCTGGTGACCGTCGCCGTAGACAGTCAACGGTTCTCCTGCGAGTGCCTGCTTGACCAGGCGCGGCACCACCATTCCGTAACGGCCCGTCTGCCGTGGGCCCACCGTATTGAACAGCCGCACGATCGCGACAGGGAGGCCAAACTGCCGCCAGTATGCGTGCGCGAATGCCTCGTCGATGCCCTTGGCCGCCGCGTAGGTCCACCTGGACTTGAGCGCGGAGCCGAGGATCCGGTCGGACTCCTCCGAGAGGCTGTCCGACGTGTTTTTCCCATAGATTTCGCTGGTGGACGCGAGGAGCAGCGTGGCGCCGGATTCCAGGACAGCGTCCAGGACCACTTCCGTGCCATGGATGTTGGTGCGCAGGCTCTCCAGTGGGTGCTCCACGATGAGGTTTACGCCGACGGCGGCCGCCAGGTGGAAGACCCTGTCTGCGCCGGCAACCACCTTGTCCACGGCCTCGCGGTCCAGGATGCTGCCTTCCACGAAATGGAAATCCCGGTGGCCGATGACAGCCCTCAGGTTTTCCAGGCGACCGGTTGAGAGATCATCCAGTACGGTGACGGTGTCCCCGGCCGCAAGGAGGTGCTCCACGAGATGGCTCCCAATGAAGCCGGCTCCGCCGGTGATTGCTGTTTTCACTTCTCCTGCTTTCTTTTGAGCTCAGCGGGGCCGCTGGAATCACTACCTGGAATCAGGACCCTGACTCACAACCGCGTGACGTTGCTTCCGGCTGGAAGCCGGTAGGTGGTGTCAAGGACGGCGGGCGCGTCGCGCAGCCAGTCGATGTCCATCTCGGAGTGCCTGGTGTGAAGGATGACCAGGTCGGCGTCCCAGTCCGACGGATCCGCCAGAGACTCCAAGGCACTTCCCTGGCCGTCGGGAGCGGTGGGGCACCACGGATCGTGGTAGGCGACGACAGCGCCGTCGGCCACCATTGCGGCGATGATTTCCAGGGCCGGCGACTCGCGGAGGTCCTCCACATCGGGTTTGTAAGCGACGCCAAGGAGCAACACACGGGCTCCCTTGATTCCGTGGTTCCGGTCCGACAGGATGCGGCGGGCCTTTTCCACTACCTGGTGGGGCCTTCCGGCGATGCCTGCCATGGCGTGCTCGATAACTGGCGCTGTAACCCTGGCTTTCCTCAGCTGCCACAGCAGGTAGTGCGGGTCGCAGGGAATGCAGTGGCCTCCGACGCCGGGACCCGGAGTGAAGGGCATGAAGCCGTAAGGCTTCGTCGAGGCAGCATCGATGACGTCCATGACCTCCATGCCCAGCTCGTGGCAGATGTCCGCAAACTCGTTGGCCAGGGCGATGTTCACCGCCCGGAAGGTGTTTTCGACGAGTTTGGTCATCTCTGCCACATCGGCGGACGGCACGACGTGCACCAGCTTGGTGCTGGCCTGGAGCAGCGCCTCTGCGGCTTCACCGCAAGCCGGCGTTACGCCGCCCACGACCCGGGGAACGTCCTCATGCGAGAAGGCATCTACTCCGGGGTTGATGCGTTCCGGCGAGAAGGCCACGTACACATCCCGTCCGGGAATCAGACCCTTGGCGGCCAGCGGCACTGCCAGCAGGTCCCGGGTGGAGCCCACGTAGGTGGTGGACGTCAGCATCAGCAGCTGGCCAGGTACTGCGAATTCGACCACGGAGGCGCATGCCGCCCGAAGGATCCCGAGGTCGGGCACCAGGTAAGGATCCACAGGGGTGGGGACGCATACCACCACTGCTGCTGCCCGGGCCAGCAATGAGAGGTCCGTGCTGATCATGAACGAGGGATCTTCCAGCGCCTCACCCAGCCGGACCTTGTCCGAGTCCAGCAGGTCTGCCTGCCGGGACCGGATGATGGCGAGCCTGTTCTCGGACACGTCCAGTCCCAGGACGCGCCGTCCGGAGGCGTTGATGGCAAGCGCGGTGGGCAGGCCAACGTAGCCCAGTCCGACGATGGCGACGTCGAACGTGAACGTGTGGTCCTGGCCGGCTGCGTCGTTCGCCAAAGAATCAGCTTCAGTTGTCCCGGCGGCCAGCTCAGGCGCCGGCGAGCCGTTTTCCGGCCACTTCCGGGCAGCCTCCAGCAACGGTGGAAGCTCGGCCCCGGTCAGCGCGGCCTTATGGGTCTTCAGTTTGGTGTTCGGTGTCATGCTAAACCGACCTCCCGGTGTCCTATATGTCCCGTTTGTAAGAAAGCCGACGACGACGAAGGCAGGCAGGTCCTGGTCTCAGGAGACGCTGCCCGGATCGTCGCCGGCTCGAATGGGGTGCCCGCGATCGGCGGTATGCTGGTCGCCCTGGAGGAGTGTTCCAGGTGGATCGCCACATGAAATTCCGAAAGCCAAGTGTCAGCTGGTTGATGCATTTAAAGACCCACTACTTTCCCCAATAGATGCCTGCGGCCCAACAAACTACAGCGTATTAACCAACCACCTGCGGGGGCGCGAGTGGGCTCTACCCGTCTTTACGGGTGCATCACTGAGGGGAACGGGGTGGTACCCGCCCGTTCCGCCCCTACCACTCGCATCGGTACTCGCATGAGAGCAGCCAGAATGCAGGGGCGGTCCGATGAGCGGGCGCGACAAAATTGCACGGGCCACCGGAGGCTTGACGGCCGGTGCGTGCGGAGAGACGGGTGCTGAACCGGCGCCGGGTCAGGCTGTCCCGTGCAGCCCGGCGTGGCGGGCGCCGTAGGCGACCAAAGCCAGGTCTTCCCGATGACTAATGCCGAGTTTCGCGAACATCCGGTAAAGATGCCCTTCCACAGTCCGGAGTGACAGCCCGAGCCGAAGGGCAATTTCCCGGTTGCTGGCCCCGGCCTGGACAAGGGCGGCAATTTCCTGCTCGCGCCGCGTCAGCTTGTGGAGGTCCGGCGGGACCTCGGTAGCCGAACCCCCGGTTTTGTTGAGCGCTGCGTTGCGCTGTTTGACCAGTTTCTGGGCCTCGAATTGGCGTGGCTTGTCTCCACGCGTCTCCAGGATCCGCAGGGCATGGGCAGCGCATTCGGCTGCAGAAAGGTCCAGACCGTCCCGTGCCGCGGCGTCGCTCATTTCCACGAGCCGGTTGACATCCTTGGCAGCGAGGGCACGGCAGTATGCGGCCAGGAACTCCGCGCTGCGTCCCTCACAGCCCTCCGCGGTTGCAGCCAGGCGCGGGACGACGGAGAGGTCCCCCAACCGGAGGACAAGGGACAGGATCTCCATCTCGTAGCTAAGGAATCCGGAGGATGCCGCCGCGTCGGCCAGCGCCGTGAGCCTGGATACCGCGGCCGGGACACCGATGCGTTCAGCGAGCGCCGCAACAGTGTACGCCTGCCCCAGCAGCGACGCATGGCGGTGGTCAGGCAGCAGTGCGTCATAGGCCTCGGCATGCGCTTTGGCCGTTTCTGTCCGGTTGAGGATGGAGGCGGCGTATGCGGTGGCCGCCAAGGCGTCGGGCAGGTCGCCGCCGGCGTCGGAGAGTCGCAGCACCTCGGCAGCCTGGCTCAGTTTCGGGAGGGCGGCCGCGATGGTCCCCCGGCGCAGGTCCGCGGTGCCCGCGGCGAGGTGCAGCATCCCGCCAAAGTAGATGAGGGAGTTCGACGCCTGGGCAATATGGTTCTGCAGGTACTTGTCGAGGACGTCGAGTTCACCTGCGTGGAGCAACGCCAGCAGATAGCGCCGCATCACGAACTCGGCGTACTCGAGACGCCGGTCCCCACTGGCGGCAAGGATGTCCTCGACCACCATCACTATCTGCAATGCTGAAACGGCACGTCCCGTGAGCGCCAGCGACTCCGCCAGCAACGTTCCGGCCAGAAGCCGGGACTCGTCGTCGTCCGTGGACTCCCAGATCTTCTGTAGCTCCGGCTCCGCTTCCACGTGGCGGCCTGCAGCCTGGTAACCCTCCAGAGCCAGGAGCCTGCTGCCCAGCCGCGATGTCTCCAGTTCCTTCGCGTCGAAGCCGGGCTCGGCCGCTTCCAGTCTGGAGACAGCCTCTGCCCACGCATCGGCCGCTCGCAGCACGGCTTCCGGCCCGTTTCGCTTGCCTGCTGCGAGCTGGGCTGCCAGCATCGACGCCTGCCGGACCGTGCGCAGGTCGGTGGCTTGTTCCACCACGCCCTCTAGGCACAGGCCGGCTCCGATGGGATCGCGGCCATACAGCTTGGCACGGGCCAACTCCACTTGTGCCGCGAGCTTCAGGGACGGATCCCTGATGGCACCCACTACCCGTTCCACGTAGTCGGGGATGAAGAGGCGGTTCGCCAACTGGGCGGCCTCAAGGATGTCGGCATCAGGGACCGTTGCCCCGGACTCCAGGGCCCAGGTGACATGCCGGAGCCTGCCGTCCAGGGTCTCAGGCCTCGAGTCCAGAAGGTTAACGATCCGCCGTCGGATGGTGACGCTGCGTGCTGTCGGGACCAGCTGCCTGATCACTTCCCCGATCAGAGGCTGGGCCAGGCGGACATGCCTCGCGGCGTCGGCCGAGATCGCGATGAACTGAAGCTCCTTGAGTTCATCGACGGCGTGGCTGTCGCTGGCACGCTGCAGGACGCTGAGCGGGATGGCCTCGGCCAGCGCCACTGATTCCAGGGCCTGACGCTGTTGGGGGTTCAGCTGCATGATCTGGTTCCTGACCAGGTCCATCAGCCGGACAGTGGCTGCCCCCGGTTCGCCTAAAAGGACCCACGTGTCATTGCGCTGCAGCAGATGGCCGCGGGTCTTGGCATGAGCGATCAGTTCCAGCAGGAACATCGGGTTTCCGCCGGATGACCTGAACAGGACGGCGCTGGCGCTGGGCACCAGCGGGGAGCCGAGCACCCGCGTGCACAACTCGTCCGATTCCTCGCTGTTCAGCGGCTGCAGTTCGAAACGGTCCACCAGGCCTTCGGACCACATCTGCAGCACCTCCGGCGGCGGCGACGGGTGCGGCCTGCACAGCAGCACCACCCGGGCGGCCTCCGCGGCGGCCAACTGCGCAATGACTGCTGCGCTGCTGTCATCAAGATGCTGGGCGTCCTCCACCACCAGCACCGCCTGGGACTGGTCCCTCAGTCCCTCCGGATTCAGTTCAGTGACCAACGCCTTGAGCACGGCCCGTGGTTGGTCGGTCTGTCCGGGTGTCAATGCGGTCAGCAGGGGCGCCAGGGCTGCGTACGGAACCTCCGACAGCGACGGACCCGCGTAGACGTAAAACGTCCGGATCCGGCTGCCAAGCTCAAAAATGACTTCGTTGGTGAGCGCGGTCTTGCCAATGCCGGCGTCGCCCAGAATCAGCGCCCCGGGTCCATTGGTGTCCAGAAGGCAGTCGACAACCGACGCGACCATGCCGAATCTCCCGATCAGCCGCTCTGCCGTGATGGTGGTGTCACTCATGGCTAGTCATCTCCTGTACTTCCAAGGGCCACCGGAAGCTCCAAGCGCTCTTCGATTTTTAGCTTGCCGTAAATCTGGTAGAGGTGGCCCTCCACGGTCCGCACCGAAACGTGCAGCTGGGCCGCAATGCTCTTGTTGCTCGCGCCGGCGGCGGCGAGTTGCGCTATCTGGAGTTCGCGGGCCGTCAGCGTGAGCCGGTCGTGCGTTCCATCCTGCGGGGTCCGCAACCTCCTCCGGCAGGTCTCCGCCAGGTGCTTGGCCTGCCGGACAAGGCTCCGTTCGATCCGCGCCTGGTCGAGGTTCAGCACCGACTCGGCGATGTCCAGGGCAAACCTGTCGTTGTGTATCCTGGCTGCAAGGTTCGCAGCCGCCATGAGTTCGTCGGCTTCGCCTGAAATAACGCCACGGGCGTATTGCCCGCACAGTTCCGCGAAAGGACCCTGGCTGTCGCCTGCACTGGCCAACAGCCGCGGCGCCGCACCTGCCTCCCCCAGCCGGACAGCCGAGCTGAGGCACAGCAGCTCATGCCCGACGTTTCCGGAACCGCGATCGTCCTCCGCCATGCGCAGCAATTGTTCAATTCCCGTCCGGGAGCCCTCGAGCTCCGCCCGGGCAAGTGCCGTGAAGTAGCCTTCCGCCCGGGAGACCTTCCACGTTTTCCGCCTGGAACCGGACTCCGTCTCCGCAAGGTACCCAAGCGCCCGTTCGCGCTCGCCCTGCAGTGCCGATGCGTAGGCAGCCGCAGCGCAGGCGAGGGGCAGGATGCCGTCGGTGTCCTGGATCCGCAACTGGCTGATCCCCGGAACAAGCAGGTCAAGCCCGTCCCGTCCACGCCCCTGCATGCAGGCGCAGATCGCCTCCGGAACCTCCGTCGCGCTAAACCGCCGGTAGATGACGGATGACGGGAGCCAGTCCTCAGTGGGCAGGGCCGCTGCCGCCTCATCCCATCTGCCGGCCACGAGGTAGGCGAAGCGCAGCCGGGAGATCACCGACTGCGCGATCGCCACCGGGATCTCAGGCCGCAAGCACTGCAGCTTCAATTGCTCGGCGAGCTCGGCGGCTTCCGTCTGGCGTCCCGTCACTGCCCACGCTTCACACAGCCAGCTGCCTGCCTGGAGCCGGAACTCCGCGCTGTGGAACTCAACATTATCCAAGGCCTCTGCGAGGGTGGCAGCCATCTCACGGTAGGTTCCGGCGTAGCTTGCGGCTTCAGCCTCGGCAAGAGTCAGTTGTTCCCGGATGCGCCGGAGTTCCGGTGCAGGCATTCCGGCCGCCGGACCGGAGGTGTCCTCATAAAGTACTTTCCGCGCCTTGGCCAAGGAACCCGAGGCTTCCTGCCAGGCGTCCGGGGTGGCCAGGAACACCGAACTTTCGGCCAGCAGCAGACCGATCCATTCGGCGAGCGCGGCGTTCTCCGGCGCCGCCTGACGATGCCGGCGGACCACGTCCAATGCCTCATCCACCTCGCCGAGCGTCATCAGCGCCAGCACTTCCTCTGTGACTGCCGCGGCAAGTGCTTCGTGGCCGGGGATGGACCGGGCGAAGCGCAGCGCGAGAGCCGCATCCAGCCGCCTGTTGGCAAGGCGTGCGGCTGACAGGGACTCCTCCTGTGACAGGGAGGCACCGCAGTCAAGGGCCCAGACCGCGAATGGCAGTTCCGTGGCAGGCGTCCGGAGCGAAGGGGCCGCTGCGAGGAGGACCATCTCTCGGAGTTCGCTGCTCCGGCCCGGCGGCACGTTTTCCCGCACGACGTCGGCCACCAACTGGCTCTGGATCCTGACGCGGCGGGGCAGGGAGTCCTCCACCGCCAGGACACCGCGCTCTTCCAGTGCGTCAACGTCATCGGCGTCCACGAGCGTGAGCAACGTATCCAAAGGCAGCGTTTCTGCCAGAGACAGGATTTCCAGGATCCGCCGGTCAGCCTCGCCCATCCGCCCGAGCCGCGTGGCGATGAGGTCGGTGATGGCCCGTCCGTGGACATGGTGGTCCGCCGTCAGGACCCACACGCCGTCCCGGACAACCAGGGAACCGGAGTCGGCAAGTTCCATGGCCAGCATCTTGAGGTAGTGAGGGTTGCCGTCGCTGGCGGCCCAGAGCGATTGGACGGCCGAGTGCGAAACCTTGGCGCTGAGGCCCTCTTCGAGCCAGCTGACGGCCTCGCGGAAGGACAGCGGCTCGAGGTTCACGCGCGTGAGGAACCCGCCGTCGCACAGTCCCGAGATTTCCGCCGACAGCCGCAGCGGATCGGAACACGTCAGGACCAGGCGGACTGCACGGTTGCGGGCCAGCTGTGCGATGGTCACGGCCGTCAGCTCATCAGCTTCGCCTGCGTTGTCGACAAAGAGGTAGACGGTCTTCCCGTGGGCCCGTTCGCGCAGGAGCCGCATGAGGCCGGACAGCACAAGCACCGGATGGTTCAGATACCCCGGCTCCAGGTCGCTCAACAGCATGTTGAGTGCGCCGTAGGGTGAACGGGAAAGGGCTGCACTGCACCGAAGCGCCACAACCAGGGAATCGTCTCGGAATTGTTTCAGCGCGTGGGTGGTCAGGAATGTCTTCCCAGTGCCCGACGTACCGGTCACCAGGACTCCGCCGGTGGACTCCGCCAGGGCCCGGGTGATGTCACTGACCGCCTGCTTTCGACCGATCAAAGGCCAAGCGGCACCCCGCGTCATTCCGGCGGATCTGTTGGCGTGCGAGCTGGCCACATTATCGGCTGTCAACATGAGTGAGACCTCTGTAATTACGAGCGATTCCTGGTACCCCAAATTAACCAGCTCGCACGCCCGCGGGCACCAGTAGTGAGTACTCGAATTTGCCTGTCACCCATACCTGTACTCGGAAAGCAAGTACCCCTGGTCGCCCGGTCAGGCCACGCGGATCCGCGGATCCGCGGCCGAAAACGGTTCCGCCTGCTGCTACGGACGCAGCAACATAGTTAACAAGTCGCTGGGGCCACCGGGTCCAGCCGGGTCTCCGGGTAGTACCCGGCCGGCCAGGTACTCACGTCCCGGGTGCTTTCTTGGCCTGCACTCCCGGGTCCTCTGCGAGTCCTGCCGCCGCGGCCAGTTCATCACGTCCTGCAATCCCGAGCTTCAGGTAGCAACGGTAAAGGTGGCCCTCCACCGTACGGACCGAGATTTGCAGCTTGTCCGCGATCATCCGGTCGCTGAGTCCCGTTGCCGCCAGTCCAACAATGTTCCGCTCACGCTTGGTCAGGATGGGAGCCACCGTGTCCGGCTGGGCTTCGGTGCCCGCGTGGCCCAGCTCTTCGTTACACCGCGCGACGCCGGCGCGTGCCAAGGCAGCCAGCTCCCGGTTGCGGCTCCGGTCCAATGAGGACAGCGCCGCCGCATACGCATCAGAGGCCAGCTGGAACGCCGAGGCAGTGCAGAGGGCGTCCCCGGCACGGAGGTAGAGTTCAGCGCTGCCACTCGAGAAGGCCGCACAGTACTCCGCCAGCGCCGCCGCCCAGGTTCCTTCCGCTGAACCGGCAAGCTCCCGCAGCCGCTCCAGCCTGGTGGTGTCGCCAAGACCGAGGGCCATGGCGAGGGCGTTCAGCTCCAGGAAGACGGCATTCTGTTCCGCCGCTTCCTCAGCACTCCGGTGCAGGGCCGCGAGGCCGGATCCGTCCCCCGCCAGGTGTTCCTCACCGGCGGCCAGGAAATCCCGGGCAAAAGCTGTGACCAGGTGCATGCCGCGCTCGCCCCAGGCCTCGTAGTCAGACCTCAGCCTGTCGGCCTCCGTTTTGAGGCCCTGGGCGGCCGCCACGTAGAAGGCCATGGACGCGCAGAACCGGAACATCTGCTGGGGATCACTGTCGCGGAGGGCCTCGAGCCCGGTGGTCAGTAGCTCCAGGGCATCGGCGAGCTTTCCCTGACGCACGGCAATGTAGCCCATCACCACGTAGGCGGCGCCGCTGAATGAAACCATGGCGGATCCGAAGGATGTCTCCGCATAGCCGTCCAGGAGCTGTTGCGCCTCGGCCCACTCACCGGCGGCCAGATCGCAGGCGACAAGTCGGACAACGATGAACTCGGGGAGGAAGAAGATGTCGTTGTCGGGAGGCTGGGCCTGGCCGTAGGCCTCCATGGCAAGTTGGCGCCCCTGAAGGGGATATCCCAGCGCGCACAGCCGCTCGGCCTGCAGTGCCAGCGCCATGGACCTGGTGAGGGCTCCGTCGGGTTCCCCGGCCCACCCGCCGGCTTCGAGTAACTCATCCAGCCGGGGACCCATCTGCCGGTAATCGCCGGAGAGCGAATACGCCATGAGTTCCACCAGGGACGCCCGGCGCGCCGTGACCTTGAGGATGGCCGCCGAGTCCGCAGGCTTGGCCGCAGCCTCTTCCTGGCCCCACTGCCGGAGGCGGCGGGCATCCTCTGCGATATCCGAGGCGGGGTGCCCGAGTGCGGTCCGGGTGGCGGACCTCAAAAGGCTGTTCACGGCCATATGCACCAGACCGTTTCCGGTGTCCACGTTGACGTTCAGAAGGGCGGCAGCTTCGTCGTAGTGTCCGAGGTTATAGTGCGAGCGGGCCATCACGGCCCGCGCAGTCTGTTGCAGTTCGGGGTCCCGCACGGCCCAGGCGATGCGCAGGGCCGCTTCACTCTGGAAGAGCTTGCACGCCAGAACAGCCGCCCGGATCAGCAGGCGGCCCGGCACTTCTGCCCCGCAGTCCAGGGACCAGGAAACTATCCGAAGCAGCGACTCCGGCTTGTCGACAGAGATTTCCATCCGGGACACGAGTTCCTTGTGCAGCTGCAGGCTTCGGGCGGCGGGAACGATCCGGCGCAGGACCTCCCCGTAGACCGGGCTGACCAGCCGGAGCGTCGGCTCGCTGTCCACCGATTGGACGACGAGCCGCTGGTCCAGCAGTTCCTTGACGGCAGGCTCGCCCGCGATCTCCCCTACGAGCGTTCTGTCCACGGGTTCCGCCAGCGCGATGAGGTTCAGTGCTTCCCGGCCGTCGGCCGAAATACGCATCAGCTGGACCTTGACGACGGCGGTGAGCTCCAGGGTGCGGACGTGGGACGAGCCCGCATTGAGCCACACGCCGTTGCGCTGGATCAGGTCGCCGGAACGCTGGGCCTCGCGGACCAGCGTCTTAAGAAGCAAGGTGTTCCCTCCCGCCTCCTGCCAGTATTCACGCGACGTGCTGTTGAGGACTTTGCCCTGGAGCAACGCTTCGCAGAGACGATGTCCCTGTTCCATGGTCAGCGGGGCAATATCGAACCGTTCGGCAGTACCGTCATGCCAGAGCCGGAGCAGCGGCTGCGGTATGCCGGGCCGCGGAATGCAGGTGGCCACGAGTTTGGCCCAGCCGGCCTGGACAAGTTCAGCAATCATCTCGGCCGTGGCGGTGTCGAGGTCGTGGGCGTCGTCGACCAGCAACAGCGCGGGTCCCGGGCTCTTCCTGACCTTTTCGAGGTGCGCCCACAGCGCCCGCAGGACGGCCACCTTGGATGTGACGTCCTCAACGGAGAGGTCAGCCAGGTAGGGGGACAACGCCCCGTACGGAACCGGTGAAAGTGAGGGGCTTCCGTGGACAGTCATGACGGCCTGCCGGCCGTTTCCGGAGTTGTTCAATTGCGCCAACAGCGACGACGCTCCCAGCCCGGCGTCGCCCACCACGAACACTGCCCAACAGTCATCAGACGCAAGGGCATCTGTGACTGCCGACAACATGTCCCCCCGGTCGATCCAGGGTTCATCAGCATTCTGGCGCCGGGTCCCGGCGCGCGACCGCCCCGAAGCCTTCCCGTCAGACTTGAGCGGATCCTTCAAGCTCACTCCTCGATGAAATCCCCATTTTCGTGAAGATCTGGTAGAGATGGCCTTCCACTGTACGTATGGAAAGCTGCAGCCGGTTGGCGACTTCCTTGTTGCTCAATCCCTGGCTGGCCATCCTGGCAACCTGCCGTTCCCGTTCTGTCAGTTCCGGTCCCACCGTGTGCGGCATCAGCGGCAGCACAGGGAGCGTCTCCACGAGGCGGTCCAGACGATGCTGGGCTGCCCGTGCGGATTGGGAGTCCCCCTTTTCCCTCGCGATGTCCAGCGCCAGCACCACGCACCTGGATTCCACCGCGTCGAGGTGGAGTTCGTGGGCCAGTGCCGCCGCCTCAAGCAGGACCTTGGAGTCCTTCTTCCTGCTCCCCTCCCCGACCAGCCGATTGACGGTGGCCATTTTCCCTTGCCGGCGGGAGGAAACCTCGGTCAGCAGGACCAGTTCTTCCTCCGTTCCATGCACGGTAGCACCGAACAGGCTGATGGAGGCAGTGGTTGTCCGCCCCTTGGAAATATCCTCGTGGGCGGACTCGATCAGCTTCTGCTTGGCGCCCGGATCCTTGAGCCACCGCTTGGCCATCCGCACGCAGAAGTCAGCCATCCAGGAGGTGAACCAGGCGACGTGCTGTTCCTCCTGGGCAGCCAGGTCAAGGAAGTTTCGGGATTCCTGGATATCGCCGGCCTGGGCATAGGCGAAGGCCAGCGCGGAGCAGGCCAGCGCCGGTCCGTAATAACTTCTCCTGATTTCCAGCTGGGCCTGGGCACCCAGCAGTGTGTCGATGGCGAGGTCGGCCCGGCCGGCATAGGTATAGGCCACACCCAGCGCGAGTTCGGCCGCCCCGCCGAGATACTGCATGATTTTGGGTTTCTGGTCCAGGGCTTCAGTGAGTATCCGGACGCAGTCCTCCCACTGGCCGCTGCAGAGCAGGGCAGCAAACAGGCCTTCAGCCTTCCAGCCCAGCATCCCGGGCGCCACGTGGGACTGCTCCATGCGGTGCTCAATCCCGGCCGCCAGGGCAATGGCATCCGCTTCCCTGCCCAGGACTGCCCAGGCCATGGTCAGCAGGCAGGCGCAGTTGAGGACATACAGCGGATCGCCGTCTTCCTTGTAGGCCCGCTCGAGGTCCTCGGCAACGGCTTCATAGTCGCCCTGGTGGATCATCTGCTCGAATTCGGCGAGCCTGATCAGCTCATGCGCGCGGGCAAAGTCGGCCGGCGTTTCATTGCCGATGGATGTCCTCTCCCGCCGTGCCAGCTCCTGCCGGGCGGCCGAAAGGATGCCCGCGATCCGGGTGTATCCGCCGTGGACCCAGAGCAGCGCACTGCAAAAGTCCTGCACGTACCCCGCGTACGCGGTCGCGGGAAGCTCAGACAACTGTTCGGGCGTGACTTCCTCCAGGACTGCCACTGCCGGTTCATGTTCAGCCAGGGTCATGTAGGCGGCCGCACGCTGCCGGGCTGCCTCAGCCCAATGCGGGTCTCCGACGTGGATCTGCGACAGGGCCTCCAGTGCGAACACCGGATCGAACAGGCGGTTCGCCGCAGCGGCCGCGGCCAGCGCAAACGCCGGCTCCACGGGTTCACCGCAGTCAAGTGTCCAGGCCACATAACCGAGGAGCTCTTCGACATCCATCTCTGCCGGGGTTGCTCCCACAACCCTCGCCACGAGCTGGTGGAGCTCCTTGCGCCGCGGCAGGTCCATCCAGCCCCGGATCACTTCGCCCACGTACTCATCTTTCAGGCTCACCCAGCGGCGGCCCGTCTCACCCACCTGCAGGTAACCGGCCTTTTCAAGGTCCGCAACAACTGCCGGGTCCAGGACATCGAGCAGGACGAACAAAGGGACCCGGCGGATCAGGGCCAGCCACTCCAGTCCCTCTCTGACCTTGGGGGTCTCACGTGCCAGCCTGGACCGAACCAGGTCCACCAGGGCGTCGGCTTCCGCGAGGTTGATACCGCCGCGGAGCGCCCAGACTTTTCCGGCAAGGTGGAGGTTGCCCGAACGAAGTTGCTCAATAACAATTGCCTGCAGAACCAGCGGGTTTCCGCCACTCGCGGCGTAGAGGGAACTGCCCGCGGTGGCGGTCACAGGGCGCCCGAGGACTCCGGCAAGCAATTTGCTCACTTCCGGCCGGGTGAAAACCTCCAGCCGGACTTCCTCGAGTGAATTGTTGCGAAGGAGCCTGATCAGGTCTTCCGGCATGTCCGTGACGTTCCGGACAGTCACCATGAGCTTCGCGGCGCCGCTCAGGATGAGGTGCATGAGGACAGCGGTGCTCATGCTGTCGATGGCCGGCAGGTCCTCGAGCACCACCAGAACCGGACGTCCGGCGGCATCCTCACGGATGAGCCTGGAAATACCGTGGACAATTTCGCCGGGCGATTCCAGCACATGCCCGGGAAGCCTGGCCACAAGAAACGCGAGTTGGCCAAAGGGAATGGCGGGATCCGTGGTTGTTCCATGCAAGTGGATGACATGCATCTTCCCCACCAGCTGGGATTCCACCGCACGTGCAAACGTGGACTTGCCGACGCCCTGCGCACCTACGACAACGACGCCGTGAAGATCGTTGTCGCCAAGGCTCGATACAACGGACGCCTGAAGGTCCTGCCTGACCAGAGACGACCACTTACGACGCTCTGAGGCTCCCATGCCCCGGCGTTCAGTCTCCAGCAGCCCCCCATGTTCAGAGCCTGGTGATGCATGCACGATCGATCACGCTACCTTCGTGGCTCGAGCTGATGCGACTTGGCTGAGCCGTCGGGTGTTCAGTTTTCCGATGCCGCCAAACGAGGCAACAAGGCCTTGAATGTGAAAATTACCATAGCAGGTATGGCTAAACAATTAGGCCGCATTTATGCAATTGGTTAACCAATTCCACTGCACCTACCGTGACCAGTCCCCCACCCGCAGGTTACCCTCTCACAGCGGTTTTGGGACAACGTTACTGAAGTGCCGTGTGAAATTTCTGCTGTGCGGACGCGAGTCCGTCCTTGACCACTGCCTCCACCGCATCGGCGGCGTCATCCAGCAGGAAAGGGAGCTCCTTCTTTTCGACGGTGGAGAAGTCCTTCAGGACGAAGTCGGCGGTGTCCATCCGTCCCGGCGGACGGCCCACGCCGACGCGGACCCGCAGGTATTCCTTGGTGGCCAGGGCTTTTGAAATGTCCCGCAGGCCGTTGTGTCCCCCCTCGCCTCCGCCGATCTTTAGTTTGACGGTGTTAAAGGGTATGTCGATTTCGTCATGGACCGCGACGACGTGTTCCGGATCGATGTCGTAGAACTTCGCCAGCGCGGATACCGGTCCCCCCGAGACGTTCATGTAGCTCATCGGCTTGGCCAGGACGATGCGGGGGCCCCCGATGCCGAGGCGGCCCTCCAGCACGTGGGCGCGTGCCCTGTGCACTTTGAAACTGCCGCCCACCCGGCGGGCCAGTTCATCGAGCACCATCTGGCCGACGTTGTGCCGGTTGTTGCTGTATTCGGTGCCGGGGTTGCCAAGGCCTACGATCAGCCAGGTGTCAGTCATGCGTCAATCCTAGGGTTAATCCAAACGGGCTTTTAACACGGCAGTGGCCGGGCCCCGACGGGGACCCGGCCACTGCTGAACCGGTTGCCGAATTACTCGGCTGCGGCCTCGGTGGCCCCGGAGGTTGCTTCCTCGGAAGCCTCTTCCTCGGTGACCTCGGTGGCCTCGGAGATGTTGACGACCAGGGATTCCGGGTCAGCCAGCAGGACGGAGCCCTTCGGCAGGACCAGGTCGGAGGCGTGGATGTGCTCGCCGGCTGCGCGGCCTTCGATGCTGACCTCGACGGCGGTGGGCAGGTGCGTCGCCTCGGCCTCGAGGGAAACAACAGTCATTTCCTGGTTGTAGACGTTGCCCGGAGCAAGCTCACCGGTCACGTGCACGGGAACGTCCACGGTGACTTTCTCGCCCTTGCGGACGGTGAGGAGGTCGATGTGCTCAACGATCTGCTTGATCGGGTCGCGCTGGACGTCCTTGACGATGGCCAGGTGGCCTTCGCCGTTGATGTCGAGGGAGAGCAGGGCGTTGGGCACGCGGACGGCCAGCGTGGTGGCCTTGGCCGGAAGGGTGATGTGGATCGGGTCTGCGCCGTGGCCGTAGATGACAGCCGGAATGAGGTTGGCCATGCGGGCGCGGCGTGCGAAACCCTTGCCGAATTCGGTGCGTACTTCTGCTGCGAGCTTCTGCTCAGACATGAATATCTCCTTGAATCTAAACGGTGTTCAGCAAGGGCGGAGGTCTGTTTGCGACCTTCAACGCCGGGGCGGCCCGTGGCCGGCCCTTCAAGAAGGGAGATTCAGACCCAGTCGATAACGGAGACTGCTCTCCCTCGCCAAGGTATCGTGGACCAGCTTACCAGCGTCGGGCCCCGTTACTGAAAACGGAGCCCGACGCCGGCGGGCTGAGGTCAGGGCCCTTAGGCGTTACCGTCGAAAAGGCTGGTGACGGAGCCGTCGTCGAACACTTCGCGGATGGCGCGTGCAATCAACGGTGCGATGGACAGCACTGTCAGCTGCGGGAAGCGCTTGTCGGCCGAAATGGGCAGGGTGTCGGTGACCACCACTTCGCGGGCGCCGGACTCGGCCAGCCGGCGGGCCGCCGGGTCGGAGAAGACAGCATGGGTCGCCGCGATGATGACGTCCTTGGCACCGGCGTTCTTCAGCACCTGGACAGCGCCGGAGATGGTTCCGCCGGTGTCGATCATGTCGTCGATCAGGACGCAGGTGCGGCCCTCAATCTGGCCCACGACGGTCTTGGAGACAGCCTGGTTGGGAACCGTGAGGTCACGGCTCTTATGGACGAAGGCCAACGGGGCCCCGCCGAGGCGCTCTGCCCACTGCTCGGCCACACGGACGCGGCCCGTGTCCGGCGAGACCACGGTGATGTTGTCCGCTGCCACCCGGGTGCGGATGTAGTCAGCCAGCAGCGGGATGGCCATGAGGTGGTCCACGGGGCCGTCGAAGAATCCCTGGATCTGTGACGTGTGCAGGTCAACGCTCATGATGCGATCCGCACCGGCGGTCTTGTACAGGTCGGCCACCAGACGGGCCGAAATCGGCTCGCGGCCGCGGCCCTTCTTGTCCTGGCGGGAATACGGGTAGAACGGCGAAACCACGGTGATGCGCTTGGCGGACGCCCGCTTCAGCGAATCAATCATGATCAGCTGTTCCATCAGGTGGTTGTTCAGCGGCGCGGGGTGCGCCTGGATCACGAAGGCGTCGGTGCCGCGGACGCTTTCCCCGGCGCGCACGTAGATTTCCCCGTTGGCAAAATCGTAGGCATCCACCGGCAGCAGTTCCGTACCCAGCTCCTTGGCGATCTCCCGTGCAAGCTCGGGGTGTGCCCGCCCAGCGGCGAGAACCAGTTTCTTCTCGCCGCGTGCCGTAATTTCGGTCATGATTGCTTGCCTTCTTCTGTAGATGCCGGGGTACTTGGAGAAACCTGGGACGGCTGAGCCGCTGCCGTTTCGCTGACCGGCGCCGTTGCCCCCGCGGCTTCGGCCAGTACTGCTGAGATGGAGCCCGGCCGGTGCGAGACGACCCAGCCCTCCGAGTTCCGCTGCCTGGCCACCGAAATGGCCAGGGCGCCGGCGGGCACGTCCTGGCGGATCACTGCCCCGGCGCCGCTGTAGGCGCCGTCGCCCACCTGGACCGGAGCAACGAAAACGGTATTGGAACCCGTGCGCACGCCCGAGCCGATCACCGTGCGGTGCTTGTTCTCGCCGTCGTAATTGGCTGTGATGTTGCCACAGCCGATGTTGGTGTCCTCGCCGATCTCCGCGTCGCCGGCGTAGCCCAGGTGCGACAGCTTCGAACCGCGGCCGATCCTCACGTTTTTGGTCTCGTAGAAGGCACCGATCTTCCCGGTCTCGCCCAGCACCGTTCCCGGGCGGAGGTAGGTAAACGGCCCGACGCTGGCGTTGGCCCCGATCGTGGCGCCGGATCCGTGCGTCCGGGTCACCTTGGCGCTCTCGCCCACAGCGACGTCGGTCAGCGTGGTGTCGGGGCCGACGACGGCGTCCCGCGCCACGGTCGTTGCGCCGTGCAGCTGGGTATTGGGCAGGATCCGGACGTCCTCTGCCAGCGTCACCGTGGAGTCGATCCAGGTGGTGGAAGGGTCCACTACCGTGACGCCCGCACGCATCCAGGCTTCGACAGTGCGGCGGTTGTGTTCGGCTCCCAGCGCGGAGAGCTGGACGCGGTCGTTGGCGCCTTCCACCTGCCAGCGGTCGGTGGTGACCACGGCGGCCACGCGCCCTCCGGCCGAACGGGCAAGCCCCAGGACGTCGGTGAGGTACATCTCGCCCTGCGCGTTGTCCGTGGTGACATGAGCCAACGCGTCGCGCAGGACAGCGGCGTCAAACGCGTAGATCCCCGAATTGATTTCGCGGATTTCACGTTCCTCGTCCGAGGCGTCCTTATGTTCGCGGATGCCGGTGACGGTGCCGTCGGCGGCGCGGAGGATGCGCCCATAACCGGCAGCATCGTCCAGGACAGCGGTCAGGACGGTGACGGCGTTGCGTTCGTGTTCGTGGATCAGGACGAGCTCGGCAAGCAGTTCCGCCGAGAGAAGGGGGACGTCGCCGTATGTGACCACCACGGTGCCGCTGAGCGGGCCGCCGGCGTCGAGGGCTTCCACCGCTGCTTGCACCGCGCGGCCGGTGCCGGGCACGTCATCCTGGTCAACGATCAGGGCTGCAGGATCGAGCGAGGACACGTGCGCTGCGACGAGGTCGCGCTCGTGCCGGACCACAATGGCCAACTGCCGGGGATCGATGGTGCGGGCGGCGCGCAGGGCATGGCCCACCAGCGACAGTCCGCCGATTTCGTGGAGGATCTTGGGGGTACGCGATTTCATCCGGGTACCGGCACCTGCAGCTAGGACGATGACGGCGGCGGGGCCGGTTGTCTCGGGGCTCACGTACAGGCTCTCCTTGCTTGGTGGATCTCAGTTGCGCGCACTTTCACACCTTGCCGGCCTGTTCCGGATACGTCACCCGTCAACAGCGGCAGTTCCGCCCATAGGATTCGAACCTATACTCCACGGCTCCAAAGGCCGGGGTGCTGCCATTACACCAGAGCGGACCGTGCCCGGGCCATGGCCCGGCGGCACGAGAACCAATTCTGCCACGAAGGTCGGCACGCGTGCGACTCGGTGCGCTCCTGCCAAGGCATTCCCCTTAAGGCATGATGGGACGGTGAGCAAGATCAACGGTGCACCCCAGGGTGCCGGAAACCATCCAGGCAGGCCCGTCAGGGCCCCCGGATACGTGCCCCGGCTCCGCATGACCGGGGCGCAGCGGCGCTCACAGCTGATCGAAATCGGACGCGGGCTTTTCGCGATCCGGGGCCTGGACGGCACCACGATCGAAGAGATTGCCGCTGCTGCCGGAGTGTCGAAGCCTGTGATCTACGAGCACTTCGGGTCCAAGGAAGGCCTGTACACCCAGGTGGTGGAGCATGAGTTCCGGATCCTGCTGGCAGCAATCAACGACGCCCTCACGGACGAAGCCAAGCCACGGGTCCAGGTGGAGCGGGCCGCGCTGGCGCTGCTGACCTACATCGAGGACCGCACCGACGGCTTCCGGATCCTGATGCGCGACGCCCCGCCGTCCCAGCCCGAAGGCGCTTTCTCCACCCTGCTCTCGCACGTCACCGCCCGGGTGGAGCACATCCTGTCCGACGAATTCGCCCGCCGCGGCTTCAGCGCCGCCGACGGCGCAATGTACGCCCAGATGCTGGTGGGAATGGTGGCGATGACCGGGCAGTGGTGGCAGGACAGCCGCACCCCGGACAAGCGTGCCGTGGCCGCGCACCTGGTGAACCTCGCCTGGAACGGCCTCACCGGCCTGCAGAAGGAACCGGAACTCCGCAGCGAGGCTTAGTGCGCACCTTCGCGGCGCAGGTGCCCTTCGCCGTCGCTTAGACACGACGCATAGGTGACGCTTCGGTCGCTGGGCGACCTTCACGCCACGATGCGCCGCGATGCGCGACTACGCGAAGGTCCCCCGCTCCGCTATTGCCGATAGTTCCGGGATACCTATTCGCCGAGGACTTCCAAGGCTTCGAGCCATTCGAGTTCCAGGGCTTCGCGTTCTTCGGCCAGGGCCTTGAGCTTTTTGTTGAGCTCGGCCATGGCGTCGAAGTCGTTGTCGGCCGTGCTCTTGACCATCTGGGCGTGGATCTTTTCTTCCTGCTGGGTCAGCTTGCCCAGCTGGCGGTCGATGCGGTTCTTCGCCTTGCGGGCGTCCCGCTTCTCGGCCTCCGAGGGGCCTGCGGCCGCGGGGGCCGCGCTGCCGCTGGCACCGATCACGGGGTTGCCGCCGCCGGTGATCGTGGAGCCGGCCAGCGCGCCTTCGCGCAGTTCCAAGTACTGGTCCACGCCGCGGGGCAGGGCGCGGATCTTGCCGTCGCCCAACAGCGCCATCTGGTGGTCCGTGACGCGCTCCAGCAGGTAGCGGTCGTGGCTCACCACAACGAGCGTGCCCGGCCAGCCATCCAGGACATCTTCGACGGCGGCGAGGGTGTCCGTGTCGAGGTCGTTGGTGGGCTCGTCGAGCATCAGCACGTTCGGCTCACCGACAAGGAGGCGCAGAAGCTGGAGCCGGCGGCGTTCGCCACCGGAGAGGTCCTTGACCGGTGTCCACTGCTTCTCGTTGGTGAAGCCCAGCTGTTCCACGAGCTGTCCTGCACTGAATTCCTTGCCGCCGACGTTGAAGGACCGCTTTTCGCGCTCAATCACTTCGATGACGCGCAGGTCCTTGACGTCGTCGAGTTCCTTGACCTCCTGGGTCAGCACGGCGGTGACAACCGTCTTGCCGCGCTTGACCTTGCCGGAGGTGGGCTCGATTTCGCCGTTGAGCAGCTTGAGCAGGGTGGTCTTGCCGGCGCCGTTGACGCCGACCAGTCCCAGCCGCTCCCCCGGCGCAAGGCGGAGGGTGATGTTGTCGAAGAGCTTCTGCCCTGGCTCGCCGCCGCGGAAGTCCAGGGAAACGTGCTCCAGGTCCAGCACGTCCTTGCCAAGGCGCGCCGTCGCCATCTTGCTGAGCGCCATCGAGTCGCGGGGCTCCGGGACATCGGCAATCAGCGCGTTGGCTGCCTCGATGCGGAACTTTGGCTTGGCCGTCCGGGCCGGGGCGCCGCGGCGCAGCCAGGCGAGTTCCTTTTTGACGAGCTGCTGGCGCTTGCTTTCCATGACCGAGGCCGAGCGGTCACGTTCGGCGCGGGCCAGGACGTAGGCCGCGTAGCCGCCCTCGAACGGGTCCATGATGCCGTCGTGGATTTCCCAGGTCTTGTTGCAGACTTCATCGAGGAACCAGCGGTCGTGGGTGACCACCAGGAACGCGCCCTGGTTGGCCCGCCAGCGGGTCTTCAGGTGGCGTGACAGCCAGGCGACGCCTTCGACGTCGAGGTGGTTGGTGGGCTCATCGAGCATGATCACGTCATGGTCTTCGATCAGCAGCTTCGCCAGGGCCACGCGCCGTTTCTGGCCGCCGGAGAGCGCGTGCACGTTGGCGTGCCAGTCGACGTCGGACACCAGTCCGCCCATGACCTCGCGGATCTGCGGGTTGCGGGCCCACTCGTAGTCGGCTTGGTCGCCGACGATGGCGGCGCCGACCGTCAGGTCGCCGTCGAGCACATCGCTCTGGTCCAGGTAGCCGATGTTGACCTCGCTGCGCTTGGTCACCCGTCCCGAATCCGGCGTGGAGCGCATCGCCAGAAGGCGCATGAGGGTGGACTTGCCGTCGCCGTTGCGGCCCACCATGCCGATCCGGTCACCCTCTTCAAGGCCGAGGGTAACGCCGTCGAGGACGGTGCGGGTTGCATACGAGACCGTGAGGTTCTCGCCGCCGAGCAGGTGAGCCACTGGGAACTGCTTTCTTCGGTGGAAATTCGTTGAACATAAGGGGGCGACCGGAGTCGGAAGTACTAAAGGAGCGTATCGGAGATGATGCGCGCCCCGGGCACCGGCCCGTGGACGGCGAGGGCATTCAGGCCATGATGGCTGAGTTCCTCGGCGAGGCCGGCAGCCGCCGCGGGATTGTGCGTCAGCAGGGCCACCGTGGGGCCGGAGCCTGACACAAGACCGGCGATGGCTCCGCACGATTCGCCAAGTCCAAGGGTATCCCGGAGGCCCGGCGCCAGCTCAATGGAGGCCCTTTGGAGGTCGTTGACCAGGACCCGGCTGAGCGCATCCGCATCGCCGCTGCGCAGCGCCTGCAGGATCTTCGGATCCACGGCGGTGGGTTCCTCCACGGCGACGCCTTCTGCAAGCCGGAGCCGGTCCAGGGTCCGGAACACCTCCGGTGTTGACAGCCCGTAGTCAGCGGTGACCAGGACCCAGTCCATTTGCGCTTTGGCCAGCGCGGGCGACAGCTCGTCGCCCACACCCAGCCCGACTGCCGTGCCGCCAAGCAGGGAGAACGGGACGTCGGCGCCGAGTTCTGCGGCCAGGTGGGCGAGCTCATCGCGGGACAGCCCGCTGTTCCAGAGGGCGTCGCAGGCCAGCAGCGTGGCTGCCGCGTCGGCTGAGCCCCCGCCCATGCCGCCGGCCACCGGGACCCGCTTGGTGATTTCCAAGTGGACGCCGGTGGAGTGTTCGGACACGTCGGCCATGATGGCGGCCGCCTTGTACGCGAGGTTCCGTTCGTCGAGCGGGATGTCAACGTCTGCCAGGTCCAGCGTGCTGGCCGGACTGATGCTGACCGTGATGCCTTCTGTGCCGGTACTGGTGGCGGCCACTTCCTCGTAGAGGGACACCGCCAGGTAGACACTGGCGACGGAATGGTAGCCGTCCTCACGCAGCGGGCCCACATCCAGCGAGACGTTGATTTTGCCGGGAGCCTTGACCCGGACCGTCCTCGCGGCAAAGCGCCCTCTCACTGCGTTCATGAGTCCAAGCTATGGCATGGCGGCATCAGGCTCCAAGCATGCGACTCCCGGGAGACGCCGAAGGCGGCGGTGGCCCCGGACCTCAACCCTGCGAGGCCTGGCGGGCTTCGGCAATGCGTGCGAAGGCTGCGATGTCGATCACTTCGCCGCGGGCGGTGGGATCGACGCCCGCCGCGAGCAGGCAGCGTTCGGCTTCCGCCGCGCTTCCGGCCCACCCGGCCAGGGCGGCCCGCAGGGTCTTCCGGCGCTGGGCAAAGGCGGCATCAATCACGGCGAAGACTTGTTCGCGGGTCGCCGAAGTCACCGGCGGCTCACGGCGGGTGAAGGCCACGAGCCCCGAATGGATCTTGGGTGCCGGCCAGAAGACGTTCATCCCGATCACGCCCGCCTTGCGCATGCTGCTGTACCAGGCTGCCTTCACTGACGGCACGCCATACGTCTTGGATCCGGGGCCGGCCGCCAGGCGGTCCGCCACCTCGTCCTGCACCATGACCAGGCCGTGCCGCAGGCTCGGGAAGTGCTGCAGCAGGTGGAGCACCACCGGGACCGCCACATTGTACGGGAGGTTCGCCACAAGGGCTGTGGGCTCCGCCGGCAGTTCGGTCACTTTCATGGCGTCTGCCAGCACCAGGTGGAAGTCTTTGGCGGCTTCGGGGCGCCACTGCTGCACCGTGCCCGGCAGCTTGGCTGCAAGGACGGGATCGATTTCGACGGCGACAACGGTTTTGGCGGCGTCGAGCAGTCCGAGCGTCAGGGAACCGAGTCCGGGTCCGACCTCCAGGACGGTCTCATCGGCGTGAATGTCTGCAGCAGCCACGATCCGGCGGATGGTATTGCCGTCGATCACGAAATTCTGGCCCAGCGTCTTCGTGGGGCGGACCCCGATTTCCTCGGCGAGCCGGCGGACATCGGAGGCGCCGAACAATGGTGCGGGCGCGGTGCCGGAGGCGGCGGGGGTCGGTTCAGTCACCTAGGTATCCTATCCCGTTGCCTCCAAGCTCCCGCTGGCCTGCGCTGCAGCGGCCTGTGCAGAGCTCCGCCGGGGACGGCGAAAGGCCGGGTCCGGATAAAATCCGGACCCGGCCTTCAAACTTCCGCGGCGGTGGTCAGCTGCCGCAGCAGTCAGTCGCAGCGCCTGCCAGCTGGAGTGCCTGCTAGCTGGTGGCTGCCCAGCCGCAGCCCCAGGGCTGGAGGCCGCGCTGCGCGTAGACGCGGTTGGCGATGTCGATCTGCTGGGCTTTTGTTGCGAGGCTGGCGTTGGGTGCATATGCCCCGCCGCCGGCGCCGAGCCAGGTCTGGATGTCGAACTGCAGGCCGCCGTAGTAGCCGTTACCGGAGTTGATGGACCAGTTACCGGTGGATTCGCACTGCGCGATCTTGTCCCACATGGCTTCGTTCATCATGGCGGGAGCCGCTGCACCGGTGTTCGCGCCGGCAGCTTCGGCCTTGGGCTTTTCCTTGGTCCCCACCAGGACCTTTTCGGTCACAGGCTGGAGGGAAACAGTCTCGGAGACGAGGGTCCGTGAGGCTTCGCGGCCGTCCACCAGAACCAGCTTGAAGTTCTTGTCCACCTTGCCGGCGACGCCCGCCTGGGTGACCTCTTTCTCGCCCACAAACAGTTCGGCGCTTTCGGAGCTCAGGGTCTCGAAGGGAACGTCTTCGGAGGTGGTGGCAGTCTTCGAGGAATCCACCCGGGACACCTTGATGGCCATGTCGTTGACGACGTGCGCGTTGCGGGGCTGGGACAGGCGGTCGCCGGCCCCGACAGTCACCCCGGCGTCCTTGAGGACTTCGGCCACGGTGGCCGCCGTCGTGGTCGTCTTGGAGGCCTTGCCGTCCGCCAGGATACTGACGGTCTTGGGCGTGGAGATGGCCACGAAGGAACCGGAGACGGCCAGCTGGGCGTCCTTGGGTACGGAGACTTCCGAGGCACTGGCGACGCCAAGCTCGGTGACCAGGCCTTCGACGTTCGCGGACGTGGTGTTGATCGTTTTCTCGGCCCCGTCGAGGCTGATCTTCACGGCTTTGGCCAGGTTGACGTTGATGACAGAGCCATCCTCCACGCGGGCGTCCGCCGCCGGGGATACCCGGTCTGCGGGCTGCAGCTCCACCTTGGCACTCTTGACCACTTGGCCCACGGTCCCGCCGAACGTCTGCACGGAGCTGACTTTCCCGTCCACATTCAGGGTGACTGTCTTGTTGTTGCCGACGAAAGCCACCAGGCCCAGCACGAGTGCCGAGAGCACCACCAGCTGGGCGCCGACCTTGACGAAACTGAATTTACCGTCCGAAGTGAAGAACTTGACCACGATTGCCCGTAACTCTAGGACCATCCGGGCACGGGGAAAAACGCACATCACCCACCGACGCAAACACCCTCAGGGCAACTCCGGACATGGTCCGGATGTTTGCAGCAGACGTGTGCGCCGCCAAGCTCAGGACTCCGCATACCCGCCTCTCGGCAGGTCCGGAACTGAGCGAAATTATCCGAAGGCCTTCCCCGACCCCGGCTAATAGTTTTCCACTGTAACCGAAGCGTTATAAAGCAGCCAAGATTTTGTGCATACCTGGTATTCCTGAGGGTCGCCTGAGTGACGCCCGTGTCAGTCCCAGGTTCCGTATGCCCGCAGGGAATTTTGGGCTATTTGAGCACAAATGTCGGACAAATCAGCGCTTGTCAACTCGGCCATGGCCCGAACCGTGTGCGGGATCAGGTAACTGGCATTCGGCCGGCCGCGGAACGGGTGCGGGGTCAGGAAGGGCGCGTCCGTTTCCACCAGGACCCGGGCAGGATCGGCAATCACAAGCGCTTCGCGCAGGTTGGCCGCGTTCTTGAACGTCACCGTGCCGGCGAAGGACATGTACCAGCCTTCGGTATTGCAGGTCCGGGCGAGCTGTTCATCTCCGGAGAAACAGTGGAACACCACCCGCTCCGGGGCGCCCTCTTCGCGCAGGACCTGGACCACGTCGTCGTGGGCGTCACGGTCGTGAATCTGCAGCGTCAGGCCGAGCCGCCTGGCAATGTCGATGTGGCGGCGGAACGAGTACCGCTGGTGTTTCAGCCCCTCCCCCTCGGTACGGAAGAAATCCAGGCCCGTCTCACCAATGGCGCGGATCCTGGGGTGCGCCGCCAGAGCTTCGATCTCAGCCAGCGCATCCTCCAGCTCCCCCCGGGCGGCGTAATCCGGCGCGTCGTTGGGGTGGATAGCCACCGCGCCGAGCAGCCGCTGGTCCAGGTCAACGGCCTGCACCGTGAATCTTGACGACTCAAGGTCGCAGCCAACCTGCACCGCTCCCTGCACGCCCACCGAGGCAGCAACGTCCAGGGCGGCGGACACGTCCACCGTCACGTCTCTGTTCGGAAAGTCCAGGTGCGTGTGGTTGTCCATCACCGGGACCGGCAGCGGCTCCGGTGCGGGCGGATAGCCGTGCCGGCCGGAGCCGTCGCTTCCGGGCGCGCGAAACGGGGCTGGCGTCAACGGGGTGTTCATCCTCCTACCCTAGCTTCCTGCCCGGGCCCCTGCAGGCACTCCGGATCCCGCCGGGAAATACCGGAACTCTCTGTCAGCTCCGGCAGTTGTGTTAGTAGTCTGGTAGGCATACGGGCGAACGCCCGACGGCGGGCGCCGGCACTTCCTGCCAACCCGTGCCAGGCTTCCCCCAGGTCTGAAAGGCTGCCGATGGACTCCCACAGACGCACCACAGTAGATGAAGCCCTCCCGGAACAGCAGGGCTTCCCCGAACGTGCGGGAGTGGTGGGAAACCAGCTGAACGGAAGCCGGCCGCCGGCAATGGACGCGCAGGCCTTCCATGCCGCCAGCGAGCGCATCCTGTCGGCCATCAACACGGTGATCGACGGCAAGGCAGAGGCCGCCAAGCTGGCGCTCACGGTGCTCCTGGCCCAGGGACACCTGCTCCTCGAGGATGTTCCGGGCGTGGGCAAAACGCTGCTCGCGAAAACGCTCGCCCGCACCATCGACTGTTCGGTCAGCAGGATCCAGTTCACGCCTGATCTCCTTCCCTCCGATGTGACCGGCGTTTCCATCTACAACCAGGCCTCGCGGCTGTTCGAATTCAGGCCGGGCGCCGTGTTCGCCAATATTGTCATCGGGGACGAGATCAACCGCGCCTCGGCCAAGACGCAGTCCGCGCTGCTGGAGTGCATGGAGGAGCACCAGGTCACCGTGGACGGGGACTCGTACAAGCTGGATGAGCCCTTCATGGTGGTGGCAACCCAGAACCCCATTGAGATGGAAGGAACCTATCCCCTGCCGGAAGCGCAGCGGGACCGGTTCATGGCACGGATCTCCATGGGTTATCCGGACCAGGACTCCGAGATCGAGATGCTGGAGACGCACCAGGCGACATCGCCGCTGACCAGGGTCACCGCCGTCGTCACCTCCGCGGATGTGGCGGCCATGATCGCCACCGTCCAGCGGGTCTACGTGTCGCAGGCAGTCAAGGAGTACACCGTGTCCATCGGGCGCGCCACCCGCGAGAGTGCCATGCTCCGGCTCGGTGCCAGTCCCCGGTCTATGCTGCAGCTGCTGCGGGCAGCGAAGGCGACCGCCGCGCTGGAGGGCCGGGACTTCGTGCTCCCCGACGACGTCGTCAGCGTGGCCGAATCCGTGCTTGCCCACCGGATCATCCTTGACCGCAAGGCGGCCAGCACGGGTGAGACTCCGCACAGCGTCATCCGCAGTATCCTCGGGAAGCTTCCGGTACCGCAGGAGATGTCCGCTGCACCGTCCCGGACGCCGGGCACGCGCGGCGGACCGGACCTGCGGCCCGCCCGCTAGCCGACGGCGCCACGATGGCCCTCACGGACAGGCTCCCCGGACATCTTTTCAGCACACGCGGCTGGGGGATGCTGGCTGCCGGAGTGGTTTCCCTGCTGGCCGCGCAGGTCATGGGCCGCCGGGACATGCTCACGCTGGGCGTCCTGCTGATAGTCCTCCCGCTGGTCTCCCTCGCTGGAATCCGTATCCTGAAGCCCCGGTTCAAGGTGTACCGGGAGTTCAACCCCGCCAGCGTGGAAACTTCGTCGACAACCACCGTTCGGCTTGCGGTGGCCCGGACCGGCGTGGCTGCCGGACAGGTGGTCATGGAGGAACGCCTTCCCTCCCGCTTCGGAGAGTCGCCCGCGTTCAGGTTTCCGTCCCGCTCGGCCGTCGGCGGGACCAGCCGCTATGAGTACCACCTCCGTTCCGGGAAACGGGGGCAGTTTGTTATCGGACCGGTGACCGCGGAGTTCACCGACCCCTTCGGCCTCTCGCTGCACCGCCACGCGATCGACGACGGCGACACGCTCACGGTGACGCCCGCCGCCGTCGAACTCCCCGCGACGGGACTGGCCGGCGCCCGCGGCAACGACGGCGTCACCGCCACGCGGATCCGGGCCAATCCCAGCGACGACGACGTCATGACGCGCGAGTACCGCCATGGCGACCCCATGCGGCGGGTGCACTGGGCCGCGACGGCCAGGCACGGCGCCCTGATGGTGAGGCAGGAAGAATCCGTGACCACTCCGGAGGCCACCATCATCCTGGACCAGCGGTGGACGGCGTTTGCGCGCGGACCGGGCGCCGCCTATTCCGCCACCTCCGGCCAGGACGGCCACGACCTGGTGACCAGCGATACCTTCGAATGGGCGGTAACGGCCGCCATGTCGGTCAGCGCCCACCTGGCGGAACGGAACTATGCCTTGCGCTTCCTCGATCCGGCAGGAGAGCCTGCGTTCCTGCATTCGCCCTCGGCCCCCGAACCTGAGGCCGAGGAATACACCGGGTCCGCCGGCCTGCAGTCCATCGCCGAGAGCCTGGCGGCGATTCAACTCTCCGGCGCACACCATGCCGCCCACCATGCGCCTGCCGAATCAGCGCCGCACCCCTTCGATGACCGGCTCATGGACAAGCTCTCAGCACACCGCCAGCGCGGACCCGTCATGGCCATCCTGGGACATCTGCAGGCGGCAGAGGCACGCTCGCTGGCCGGCGCCGCCGGGTTCGGGGCCAACGCGTTCGCGATGATCGTCACCGACCATCCGGGCGAGTGCCAGGATGCCGTTGAATCGCTGAGGTCGGGAGGCTGGCGGGCAGTGGCCGTTTCCCCCGGAACATCAGTGCCGGCGGCGTGGTCCTTTTTCGACCAGCGCGATGCGGCCGCCGCCACGGCCGCCGCAGACGTCCGCCGCGGAACGGGAGATTCCCGATGACCTTAACCCCGCAACGGCGTTCCGGTCCCGGCCAGGAGGCCGGCCGCAGACCCGAAGTCGTTACACCGTCACAGACTCCGGCCGCACGGTCGCGTCGGGCCGGGGCGCAGCCGTGGGTCATGGCTGCCGCGGTCGCCCTTGCTGTCGCCGGCGCGGCCCTCTCCCTGAACGGCGTGCTGCGGGGATGGGCCTGGTACCCTCCGGTGCTGACCACGGTCTGCGTTGTTGCCCTGGCCATGGCGGCCCTGAGGTGGCTGCGGGCGCAACCGTTCCTCGTGGCGCTGGGCGGCTTCGCGTCCCTCGTTTTCATCCTGACCTTCACGTTCTTCCGCAGGTACAGCATTGCCGGGTTCATTCCGTCCGGGGACACCATGGAGCAACTCGGCAGGTACCTGCGGCGGGCCAGCGAGACCGTCCTGGCTGAAAGCTCCCCGGTTGCGCCCAACGCCGGCATAGTCCTAGTCACCTGCGCGGTCCTGGGGCTGGTGGTCATCCTGGTTGATGCCCTCGCTGTGCCATTGGCCCTGCCGGCAACCAGCGGGCTGGGCCTCGTGGCTATCCTGGTGGTGCCGGCCATGGTCAAACCGCAAAGCGTGGGCCTCTGGGGATTCGCCGCTGCCGCGGCCGGCTACCTGATGATCCTCGCCTGCAGCCAGTGGTTCGCCCCGGACAACCGCACCCCGGCCGACACCGCCCGCAATCCGGGACAGTTCCGCCGCGCTGCCATCACCGGCGGCATAGCTCTGGTGATCACGCTGCTCCTCCCCCTTGCCGTTCCGGGCTTCGACCAGGGCACCTTCCCGCAAGGTTCACGGCTGAATCCGTGGGGTTCGTCCACCGGACTGAACCCCATGATCAGCCTGGGCAACAGCTTGCGGAGCCCCACCGGTGACGGGCGCATCACCTATGCCACCAGCGGCAGCAGGCCGCCGTACCTGCGGTCCGTCACCGTAGACCGGTTCGACGGCGACTCGTGGTCACCGGACGACCGCGACGCTTCCCGCCGGGTGGGGGTCGGGAGGATGGACACGGGAAACGAGATCCTGGCTGACGAGCAGCTACGCCAGGTGACGGCAGTCAACACCGGCCGTTTCACCAGCCCGTACCTGCCGGTCCCGTACGCTCCGGATGCCGTCAACGGCCTGGATGGACGCTGGAGCTGGGATCCGGCCACGCTGAGCATCAAGGGAGTGGACACGAACTCGCGGAACCAGCAGTACCTGGTGCAGTCCACCTCCCCCCGACTCACGCCGGAGCTCCTGTCCCGGTCCTCGGCGCCCGTACGCGGGATCCCGGAGGAGTTCATCCGGCCGCCCAACAACGTTCCGGACATTGTGCGAAGCACGGCCGACACCGTGACCGAGGGAAGCGGGACCGCGTATGCCAAGGCGATGGCCATCCAGAACTACCTGCGCTCGGTCGAATTCACGTACTCACTTCAGTCCCCGGTCCAGGGCGGCTACGACGGCAACGGGCTCTCCGTCCTCGCGGACTTCCTGACTCAAAAGAGCGGCTACTGCATCCATTTCGCGTCGGCCATGGCGGTCATGGCCCGGCTGGAAGGGATCCCCAGCCGCATTGCCGTCGGGTACGCCCCGGGGCGGGCCACAGGTGCCACGGTTTCGGTTCCCGGTCAGGGCGCGCTGACCGAATACGAAGTTGATTCCCGGGATGCGCACGCGTGGCCGGAGCTCTACTTCCAGGGCCTCGGCTGGGTTGCCTTTGAACCCACCCCTTCCCGTGGTGTGGTGCCGGACTACGCGTCGCAGGCTTTCACTCCGGGTGGTGCCAGCACCAACGAAAACAACGATGACCTTGTCCCCTCCAACGCTGCCACGCCGCCGGCAACACCGGGCGCCACACAGGCTCCGTTGCCCGGACTGGACTCGGCGGGAGAAGCAGGGCATCCGCTGACGATGCCGCTGTACGCAGGCGCAGGCATCCTGGTCCTCGCCCTGATCGCTGCGTCACCACGGCTGCTGCGCGCGGGCCTGCGGACCCGGCGGCTCAGGGGCGCACCACACGCCGGCGGCAACACGGCGGACGCAGCCTGGGCCGAACTGCGGGACCTGGCCACCGACTATGGACTGGCACCCGGCCTCAGTGAAACTCCCCGGCACTTCTCCAGCCGGCTTCGCGGTTCGGGTGCGCTTGGCGAACCGGACCGGCCGGACGACGCAGGCGCCAGCGCGGTGGCGTCACTCACCGCCGATTATGAACGCCAGCAGTATGGCCGGCCGGCCGCCGGGTCCGGCGTGCCTCCCGGGGCCTCGGGGCCGTCCGCTGCGGACAGGATCGCCGCGATCCAGGCATCCCTGCGGAGGCACGCACGGCCTGCCCGGCGGTTACGGGCTGAGTGGCTGCCGCCGTCGGTCATGAACCGCTGGGGGCGCAGCGCCTCCGCACCGTTCCGCGGCATAACGCGGGGCGCCGCCATCACGGCGCAGGCCGCCGCGCGGTTCTGGCGGACGGTGCGCGACGGCCTGCGGAGGCTGCGGCAGGGCTAGCCTGCGTAGGGGTCGGCGATACCGATGTACTGGGTGTAGAGGTATTCCTCGATACCCTCGAGGCCGCCTTCACGGCCCAGGCCGGACTGCTTGACGCCGCCGAACGGGGCGGCCGCGTTGGACACGACACCGGCGTTCAGGCCCAGCATGCCGGTCTCAAGGCGTTCGCCCATCCGGATGCCGCGGTTCAGGTCGCGGGTAAAGACGTAGGCCACAAGGCCGTATTCGGTGTTGTTGGCCAGGCGGACGGCCTCGTCCTCGCTGTCGAAGGTGATGATCGGGGCCACGGGCCCGAAGATCTCTTCGGACAGGATGCGGGTGCCCTCGGTGACGCCCTTGAGGATGGTGGGCTGGTAGAAATAGCCCGGCCCGTCCACCGGCCCGCCGCCGGCCACGGCCACCGCACCGGAGTTCACGGCGTCGGTGACCAGCTCATGGACCTTGTCCCGGCTCTTCGCATCGATCAGCGGGCCCACTTTGGACTCCGGTTCGGTGCCGCGCGCCGTGGTCATCTCCGCCATTTTCGCGGCGAACTTCTCCGCGAACTCGTCCGCGACGGACTCGTGCACGATGAACCGGTTCGCCGCGGTGCAGGCCTCACCCATGTTCCGCAGCTTCGCCAGCATGGCCCCGGCCACGGCCGCATCGATGTCGGCGTCCTCGAAGACCACGAACGGGGCGTTGCCGCCGAGTTCCATCGAGGTTCGCAGCACCGTCTCGGAGGCGTCGGAGAGCAGGCGGCGGCCCACTTCGGTGGAACCGGTGAAGGAGAGTTTCCGCAGCCGGGAGTCCTTGATCAGCGGACCGGTCGTGGCCCCCGCCGTTGAGGTCGGGATAACGTTCAGCACACCGGCGGGCAGGCCGGCTTCCTGCATCACGGCGGCGAACAGCTGGGAGGTCAGCGGAGTCAGGTTGGCCGACTTGAGCACCATGGTGCAGCCGGCAGCGACGGCCGGGGCAATCTTGCGGGTGGCCATCGCCAGCGGGAAGTTCCACGGGGTGATCAGCAGGCACGGGCCCACGGGCTTCTTTGTCACGAGCAGCCGGGACTTCCCGTCCGGGGACACGGAGTAGCGGCCGAACGCGCGGACGGCTTCCTCGGAGAACCAGCGCAGGAACTCGGCACCGTAGGTCACCTCGCCGCGGGCCTCGGCCAGCGGCTTGCCCATTTCCAGGGTCATCAGCAGTGCGAAGTCCTCGGCCCGGGCGGTGACCATCTCGAAGGCGCGGCGCAGGATTTCCCCGCGCTCACGCGAAGGGACCTTGGCCCAGGAGTCCTGGGCGGCAGCGGCGGCGTCGAGGGCAGCCCTGCCGTCCTCTGCGCCCGCGTCAGCGATGCTGAGCAGGACCTTGCCCGTGGCGGGGTCCTCGACGTCGAACGTCTTTCCGGATGCGGACGGGCGCCATTCGCCGTTGATCAGCAGTCCGGTGGGAACAGAGGCCAGCAGCTCGCTCTCGCGCTCCGCAGTAACAGTGGGCTGTGCAGTTGCAGTCACGATGACTCCCTCGTCAGCAATTCGGGTTGGGGATGGGTTCAGCACTTGGCTGCTTTACAGCCACGGTACTGCCGGGCGCTCGGGAGCGTCTATGCATGCGCGCACTACGCACCCCGGAGTTTGCTGTGCAGCTGCACAAGCCCGGAGTCCGGCCTCTAGCGGGCCGCCAGGACCGCGGAATAGAGTTCCCGCTTACTGACTTTGGCGTCGTCCGCGACGGCCGCCACGGCTTCCTTCAGCCTGATGCCCTGGGCAATCAGACCGTTGACGGCGGCCACATGGTCCTCCGGCTTGCCCGGTTCACGCTCCGGGGCACCGCCCACCACCACGGCAATCTCACCGCGCACCTCGTTGCTTTCCGCCCATTGGAGCAGATCCCCCAGCGTGCCGCGGATGACTTCTTCATAGGTCTTGGTCAGCTCACGGCAGACTGCTGCCGGGCGGTCGCCGCCGAACCGCTCGCGCAGCGCCCGGAGCATCGGTTCCAGCCGGTGGGGCGCCTCGAAGAAAACCATGGTCCGGCGTTCGGCGTCGAGTTCGGACAGCCGGGAGGCACGTTCGCCCGCCTTGCGGGGAAGGAATCCCTCAAAACAAAATCGGTCCGTGGGGAGCCCGGACAGCGCGAGTGCTGTCAGGACCGCGGACGGCCCCGGCACGGCGGTGACCGTCAGGCCGGCCGCCACCGCACCCTCGACAAGCCGGAACCCCGGATCCGAGACGGACGGCATTCCAGCGTCGGTGACCATCACGAGGGTCTTGCCGGCCCGCACCTGATCCAGGAGTTCGGCGGTCTTCGCAGCCTCGTTGTGTTCGTGGTAGCTGATGATCCTTCCGGCCACGGTTACGCCGAGGTTCTGCACCAGCCGGTGCAGGCGCCGGGTGTCTTCGGCGGCAACGATGTCAGCCGTTGTGAGGAGTTCGACAAGCCGCGGGGAGGCGTCGCCGACATTGCCGATGGGCGTCGCTGCGAGCACGATCCTGCCCGGCCTTCCATCCACGGGGCCGGCCCCCGGCTCCGTAGCCGGAGCCCATGCCTCGTCCGTGGCGCCAGTTGTCGAAGCCGGGCCTCCCTCTGAAGGAGTGCCGTCGTCATCGGAGCCGGCCGCGCGGGAAGTGCTGAGTTGTTGGTCCACACGACCAGCCTACTGCTGGCAGGCTCTTCCAGCGCCAAAAGGTAGCATGGGCACGTGACGCAGACCTCCGTACCTCCTGTCGAGGCCAATCCGTCCCGCCCGGACCAGCCGGCGTCGGGGACCCCGGGACGCAAGCTTGAGGGGCACCGGTGGATCCGCCGGCCGCAGGAAGCGTTTACGGAAAGTGCCCTCCAGGAACGGCTGCTGGGCGGAATACGCTCCTGGCGCGACTATCCGCCGTCGCTGCGGCTGTGGTTCTGGCTCATACCGGCCATCACCGCCGCGATGGGCGGCATCCTTCGTTTCGTCCGCCTCGACACTCCGCGGAGTCTGGTGTTCGACGAAACCTACTACGTCAAGGACGGGTATTCGCTGCTGGTCAGCGGGTACGAACGCAACTGGCCGGACAAGGCCAACGAATCCTTCGTGGCCGGGAACCCCGGCGTCATCCTCTCCTCCCCCGAGTATGTTGTGCACCCGCCGGTCGGCAAGTGGATGATCGCGGCAGGAATGTGGCTGTTCGGCCCGGACAACCCGCTCGGCTGGCGGTTCGGTGCTGCCGCGACCGGGACGCTGTCCATCCTCCTGATCGCCCTGATCGCGCAGAAACTCTTCCACTCGCTGACGCTGGGGGCCGTGGCAGGACTCCTGCTGGCAGTTGACGGCCACCACCTGGTGATGTCCAGGACCTCCCTGCTGGACATCTTCCTGATGTTCTGGCTGCTCGCCGCCTTCGGTGCCCTCCTGATGGACCGCGACGACGGCCGACGCCGGCTGGCCGCCAGGTTGGGCCGCCAGGCCGCGGCCGCTCGGGAGGGCAGGCCATCCGTGGTCCAGCTGGTTTCCGGGCCCTGGCTTGGCATCCGCTGGTGGCGCATTGCCGCGGGCGTCTGCCTGGGCCTCGCCGTCGGCACCAAGTGGTCGGCGCTGTTTTTCATGGCCGGCTTTGGACTCCTGACCGTCTTCTGGGACCTGAGCGCGCGCCGGATCGCCGGCATCCGGGGATGGATCAGCGGCGGCATCATCAAGGACGGAATTCCCGCTTTCCTGAGCATCGTGCCCGTGGCCGGCCTCGTGTACGTGGCCACCTGGACCGGCTGGTTCCAGTCGAAGGACGCGTACTTCCGCCATTGGGCCGACACCAACCCGTCGGACCAGTGGGGCTGGCTCCCGGCGCCCCTGAGGTCCCTGGCCCACTATCACCTGGAAGCGTACAAGTTCCATCAGGGACTCAGCTCCGACCACCCGTACGAGGCAAGCGCCTGGAGCTGGCTGGTGATGGGCCGGCCCACGTCGTTCTTCTACGAGTCCCCCAAGCAGGGAAGCCCGGGCTGCGACGTTGCCAACTGCACGTCGGCCATCCTCTCAGTGGGCAATCCCCTGATCTGGTGGAGCGCCGCTGTTTCGCTGGTGATCCTGCTGTTCTGGTGGGCCGGGCGCCGCGACTGGCGGGCCGGGGCCATTCTGGCCGGGGTCGGCGCCGGCTACCTCCCTTGGTTCCTGTATCCGGAACGCACCATGTTCACTTTTTACGCCGTCTCCTTTGAACCGTTCCTGGTCCTCGCCCTGACATACTGCTTGGGCTTGGTGCTCGGGCGGCGGCAGGACCCGGTGTGGCGCCGGCGATCCGGGCTCTACCTCGTGGCACTGTTTGTGGCCGGTGCGGTGCTGCTCTCGGCATTCTTCTATCCCATCTGGACGGCGGAGATCATTCCCTACCAGGACTGGCGGTTCCGGATGTGGATGCCGTCCTGGATCTAGGGCAGGATGGCAAGGGAGCCTCGGGCGACGCAACGCACGCGATTTACGGGCGACGGGAAAGCAAATCACGGATCTGGAACGGAGACTGGCTGTGAGAGAAGCAAGCACTGAACTGCTCGTGGAGCTGGATCAGGACAGCAACGTGACCGACCTGCTGCTCGCACAGCACGCCAAGGACCCGTCCCATGCCATCTATGCCCGCAAGGGACCCAACGGCTGGGTTGATGTCTCCGTCCAGCAGTTCATGGACAAAGTCGTGGCACTGGCCAAGGGGCTGATCGCCGGAGGCCTCGCTCCGGGCGACACCGTTGCTGTGATGTCCGGTACCCGGTACGAGTGGACCCTGGTGGACTTCGCCATCTGGTTCGCCGGCGGCGTGACCGTCCCGGTCTATGAAACCTCATCGGCGAGCCAGGTCGAATGGATCCTGCATGACTCCGGCGCCCGCAGGGTGTTCGTAGAGGACCACGCGAAGGCTGAACTTGTGGCCGGTGTCCTCGCCCACTCCGAGCTGCTCGGCGACGCCGTGGTCACCGTTGTGCGGATGGACGACGACGGCGGGGCACCCAACCTGGCAAGCCTCGCCGCCGCCGGCGCCGGAGTCACCGACGCGGAGCTGGAGCGGCACCGCAGCGCGGCGGGCCTTGCCGACGTCGCATCGCTGGTCTACACCTCCGGAACCACGGGAAAGCCCAAGGGCTGCGAGATAACCCACGGCAACTTTGCCCTCG
This sequence comes from Arthrobacter oryzae, assembly GCF_030718995.1. Taxonomy (NCBI): domain Bacteria; kingdom Bacillati; phylum Actinomycetota; class Actinomycetes; order Micrococcales; family Micrococcaceae; genus Arthrobacter; species Arthrobacter oryzae. Next base: position 3,009,310 of record NZ_CP132204.1, on the reverse strand, counting down.
TTGCCACCAACATCGTGGGGTTCCTTCCCGAGATCCTGCGGCAGGAGAACGCCCGGACCCTGATGTTCCTGCCCCTGGCCCACGTGCTTGCCCGAGCCGTCCAGGTGGTGTGCCTCAGCGCCGGGGCAACCCTGGGCCACACGTCCAGCGCCGCCCAGCTGCTGGAGGACCTGGCGACGTTCAAGCCCACCTTCCTGCTGGTGGTGCCCAGGATCTTCGAGAAGGTCTATGCGGGTGCCGGCCACAAGGCCGCCCTGGCCGGAAAGGAGAGGCTCTTCGCTGCCGCTTCCGCCGTGGCGATCGACTACTCCAAGGCGCTTGACGCTGAGGCCCGCGGACAAGGCAACGGACCCGGAATAGTGCTCCGCGCCAAGCACGCCGTCTTCGACCGGCTGCTCTATCCCAAACTCCGGCAGGCCTTCGGCGGACAGGTCAAGTACACGGTCTCCGGCGCCAGCCCGCTCAGCTCCAACGACGCGCACTTCTTCCGAGGCGCCGGTATTCCTGTCCTGGAAGGCTACGGCCTCACGGAGACCACTGCACCGTGTACGGCCAACACCCCGTCGCGGACCAAAGTGGGAACTGTGGGAATTCCCGTGCCCGGTACCACCATCCGGGTGGCTGACGACGGCGAGATCCTGGTCAGGGGCATCGGTGTCTTCAAGGGCTACCACGCCAACGAGGCCGCCAACGCGGAAGCGTTCGTGGACGGATTCTTCCGCACCGGAGACCTCGGGTCGCTGGACGAAGACGGCTTCCTGACCATCACCGGCCGGAAGAAGGACCTCCTCGTCACCGCCGGCGGCAAGAACGTGGCCCCCGGCCCGCTCGAGGAAAAGATCCGGGAGCATCAGCTCGTGGCCCAGGCAGTGGTGGTGGGCGACGGCCGGCCCTTCATCTCCGCGCTGGTCAACCTCGACCCGGAGGGCCTGGAGAACTGGTGCTCGGCCCAGCGGATTCCGGTCATGGGCGTTGCAGAAGCAACATCCGATGCCCGGGTCCGGGAGGCCGTCCAAGGCGCGGTCGACCAGGCCAACCTGCTGGTGTCGAAAGCCGAATCGATCCGCAGCTTCGTCCTGCTGGATGCCGATTTCACCGTTGAGTCAGGTCACCTGACGCCGTCACTGAAACTCAAGCGGGCCGCCGTCGTCCGTGACTACGAGGCACACATAAACGGCCTGTACCGCTAAGCAGGTACGCCCGCGGTCCCTGCGCGGCGGTCCCGGGCCTCCGCGTTCCTGGCGGCGGTCTTGTCATCGTTCGTGTCTGCGGACTTATCCCCGCTCTTGTCAGCATTGTTGACCTCGCCTGTGGCGGCTGCGCCCCCGGCCAGCCCGCGGCGCTTCCTGGTGGGCCAGGTGAGGATCAGGGTCACAACGGACGCAACCAGCACCAGGGCCCCGATGACGATTCCGGCGTCAACCCAGAACTGTCCCGGGAAAAGCCGGATGAGGGTGTCATCCAGGGCAAAGGTCCAGGTCCCGCTGGCGAAGAAGATCCGGTGGAACTCAGTGAAGAACTGCTGCCAGCTCAGGGCGGCCAGCGTGCCCAGCCCCAGAATGATCGCCAGGGTGACGATCGCGCCGGCGAACAGGCCGCGGCGCACTCCGCCGGGGCTGCGGCGGCGCAGGTAGACGATGGCGACAATGCTCAGCAGGATCAGCAGGGCGCCGCCGGCGAAAGCGGACAGAATGACCAGTTTGACGTCGGCCATATGGCTGACTTCGCCCTCCTGGAACAAGGCATCGCCGCTGCGGTTCACAAGTTCGCCCAGATACCGGGGGCCGGACCAGTTGCTGAGGTAGTCCACCGCGTAGGACCCGTACGTCATGCGGTCATCCGTGCTGAAGCCGTAGCCGTCGCCGGGAAAGCCCGGACGGTTGTATTCCACCCAGAGGAACAACGGACTGGTGACGGCCCGGACGGCGAGAACCAGGAGGATCAGGGGGTAGAAGACGGCCAGAAGGACCTGCATCACGCGGGGCAGGACGGGCTTGGTATTGTTCGCCAGCTCCCGTTCGGCGTTCCGGCGCTCCACTTCGTCCTGCGGCGGACGCACCTGGAGGGCGGAGGTGGGCAGGGGTTCCCGGAAATGCGTCCCCCTCCCCTGCGGTTCGGCAGCAGGCTCGACGGCGGCCTCCGCGGCCTTGCGGTCGGCCCGGCTCCCGGCCTGGGGCGCAGGGACGCCGGCCCGGGGCACTGGCGCGGTGCCGGCGGACGCTGCCGGCTCTCCCGTCGCGGCTGTTTCCGTTCCCGCAGTAGCTGTTCCCGCAGCGGCGGGCCTCATCCAGTCAAACGCGGGTTCGTCGGTGTCGTCAGCGTGATCCAGGTGGGGATCCTGCCGGTTCGACGGGTTGGGCGTCTTCTCAGTCACTGCAGTTTCACTTCCGTAGGCGTCCGCGTTGCCGGGCACATCCGGCAACGCTACATATCTCCAGATGAGCCTACCGTCAGGCACTCCGTGGCGGCAGGTGCCACCCCGTTCCGGAATGTCTTCAGGCGGCCGAAGCCGTGTATCCCGCGTCGGCGCTTTGGAGATCGCCGCTGGCCCCGGAGCGGCACGCGCGCCTGCCCCACACCAGGACATAAACCCAGAAGGCAGCCAGAACTGCCGCGCCGATGCTGATCTTGGCCCACACCGGAAGACTGCTGGGCGTGACGAAGCCTTCCACGAGGCCGGACACGAACAGCACCAGGACGAGCCCCAGGGCCACGGTGATCAGCGAGCGGCCTTCCGCCGCCACCGCCTGCGCCCGGGTCCGGGGTCCGGGTGACACCAGCGCCCAGAAGATTTTCAGGCCCGCCGCGCACGCGACGAACACTGCGGTGAGCTCCATCAAACCGTGGGGCAGGATGTAGCTGAAGAAGACATCGGATTTGCCGACCGCAGCAAAGACACCCGCCGCAACGCCCAGGGCCTGGGCGTTACCAAAGAGGATCATGGGAACCCAGAACCCGGTGATTCCCAAGGCAACCGCTTGCGCGGAGATCCACGCATTGTTGGTCCAGACGGCACCGGCGAACGACGCAGCGGGATTTTCCGAGTAATAGTCGATGAAATCCTCTTCGACGTACTGCTTGATGGTCGCGTCCGAGCCCAGGGCCCGGAGCGCATCAGGGGACGTCGAGATCCACAGAGCGTACGCGCCGGCCACCAGGCAGAACGCCAGCCCGCTCCAGACGGTCAGCCAGCGGATCCGGTATAAGGCAGCCGGCAGCGCGATGACGAAGAACCGGGCGAGGTCGTCCATAAAGTTGGACCGCGCCCCGGTGAAGCGGGTACGGGCCTGGGCCAGCGTGGCGGACAGGGATGCGGAGAGCCCGCTTTCGGGGGCAACGGAACGGAGCAGGGAAAGATGCGCGGACGTCGCCTGGTAGAGCCGCAGCAGTTCATCGGCTTCGCTTCCGTTCAGCCGCCGCTTGTACGCCAGCGCGTAGAGCCGCGCCCACTTGTCCCCGTTGACCGCGGAGAACGCATCGATGTCCACGGCACCACCCTAGCGCGCCCCGATTAGACTGTGAGCGTCCATAGGCGGCGTGTAGGGAACGGGGACCCGGCTTGAGCTCGATCATCACTGGTGAAGCAGTTGTACTGGAGCTCCGCCCGGCGTCATTCGCCGCACGGGCGCTGGGCCTGATCCTGGACGTGGCAGCGAACGTCGTGCTCCTCCTGGTGATGATGGCGGTGATTTCCTCCGCCTTCAGTGACCTGGACGGGGCCGCAGCGCGCGCCCTGGTGCTGGTCAGCGTGGTTTTCTGCTTCGTGATCCTCCCGGTGGCGGTGGAAACCCTCACCCGCGGCTTATCGCTGGGCAAGCTGGCGGCCGGACTGCGGATCGTCCGGGACGACGGCGGCGCCATCCGTTTCCGTCACGCCCTGATCCGCGGCCTGATCGGTTTCCTGGAGATTTACCTGACCTTCGGTGGCCTGGCCATCGCCGTCGCGCTGTTCAACGACAAGTCCAAGCGGCTCGGCGACGTTGTGGCGGGAACCTATTCCCTGCGGCGCCGGGTGCCGGCAGAACCGCCGTTTGTCCCGTTCGTGCCGCCGCACCTGAGGTCCTGGGCCGCGCTGGCTGACATCGGCCGGATACCGGATGCCGTAGCCCGCCGTTCGGCGCAGTTCATCCGCCAGGCAGGCCGGATGTCGCCGGCGTCGCGCGCCTCCATGGCAGTGTCGCTGGCCACGGAGGTTTCAGCGTGCGTCGCCCCGCCGCCGCCTGGCGGCACCGGCCCGGAAGAGTACCTCGCAGCAGTGCTGGTGGAACGCCGCGAACGGGAACTGGGCCGGTTGACGCGGGCGCGGGCACGGAGCACCGGCGTGGGGGAACGGCTGAACCGCCTGCCCTACGCCCGGGACACCCGGTAAGTAGGCGGCGGGTCCTACCGCTTGGCGTACTGCGCCCAGGGGATGTTCCAGTCGCCGTAGCCTTCCAGCGGTTCCACAGGCGGAGCGCCGGTGTTGAGGGTCTGTACGACGTCGCCGGTCTTCATGTTGTTGAAGAACCAGGCCGCGTCCGCCGGCAGCAATCCGACGCAGCCGTGCGAGACGTTGACCTTGCCCACCGAGCTCCAGGCTGACTCGAGGGCCTGGTGGACGTAGACGCCTGACGAGGTGAGCCTGTTGGCGTATTCGACCGTCAGCGGCGGGTAGTAGCCTTTGTCACCCGGCTTCAGGCCGATGCTTCCGGCATTGAACTTGGAATGGCGTTCCTGTTCCATGATCACGGCGTATCCGGTGGGCGAGAGCCATTCGGCGTCGCCCAGGGTCACGGGAGCTGTCTTGACCAGCTGGCCGTCGAAGTAGACGTTCATGGTCTTGGTGACGTCATCCACCACGGCGACGCGCTGCGGACCCACTTTGAAACTGACCTTGGTGTCCATGTTGCCGACCATCTTGTTCCCGAAATCCACGCCAAACAGCTTGAGGTCGACAGTGACCTGGCTTCCGGAGGCCCAGAACGCCTCGGGCCGGATGCGCACGCGCTGGTCCGAGTACCAGCGCCAGGCGACAGCCTGGCCCGACGACGGGGTAACCGTGACGGCCTTCTCCATGGCTTCCTTGTTCAGGACGGGCTCGGAGAAGACGATTTCAATCGGCTGGCCCGAACCCACGGTGGAACCGTTCTGCGGGTAGACGGCGGCGTCGGCTTCGTTGGCCGTGGCCACCGTGGTGAACGTCTGGGTTTTCTTCGTTTCGCGGCCCGCCTGGTCCACAATCGTGAAGGCGTACTCGTACTCCGCGTTGAACTCCAACGGGTCCAGGGCAGTCCAGGTGGAACCGTCGGCGCTGAGCGTGCCCTTGACCGGCTCGCCGCCGTCGGCCGTTGCCAGGACAACGTCCTTCACCGTTCCGTTGACGGCTTTGACGGACGGCGCGACGGCGGGGTTGACACCCGCGGCGCCGTCCGTGGGAGTCACGCCGAGTTCGACGGCCTTGACAACCGGAGAAGCCAGTCCCGGTTCGTTGCGGACCGGCGCGGACGACTCCGACTGGAACGCGGGCTCTGCCCAGCTGGGTGCCGTGGCTACACCGATGCCGCCGGCAGCGACGGCGCCGCAAATAGCCGCCACGCCCAATATTTTCATGGTTTTCCGCTTGTGGACTTCAGTCATGACCTTCTCCATGTCCCCCGACAGGCCCTTGATCAGCCCCCAACGATTTTACCGCACGCCGGGCGGGCGCCGTGGCCCGCCCGGGCGGGCCACGGGTCCTTAGTAGCGGTAGTGGTCCGGCTTGTAGGGACCCGCAACGTCCAGGTCCAGGTATTCGGCCTGTTCCTTGGACAGCTCCGTCAGCTCCACGCCCAAGGCGTCCAGGTGGAGCCGGGCAACCTTCTCATCGAGGATCTTCGGCAGCACGTAGACCTGGTTTTCGTATTCCCGTTCTCCCTCGGGCTGGTCCCGCTTGGTGAAGAGTTCGATCTGCGCGATGGTCTGGTTCGCGAACGAGTTGCTCATCACGAAGGAGGGGTGGCCGGTGGCATTGCCCAGGTTCAGCAGTCGGCCTTCGGAGAGGACGATGATGGAACGCTCGCTGTCTCTTCCCTCATCGAATACCCACTCGTGCACCTGCGGCTTGATTTCGACCTTCTTGATGCCGGGAATCCGGGCCAGTCCGGCCATGTCGATTTCGTTGTCGAAGTGGCCGATGTTTCCGACGATGGCCTTGTCACGCATGCCGGCCATGTGCTCGGCCATGATGACGTCCTTGTTGCCCGTGGTGGTGATGAAGATATGTCCTTCACCCAGGACGCTCTCCAGCTTCGCCACCTGGTAGCCGTCCATGGCTGCCTGCAGTGCACAGATGGGGTCGATTTCGGTGACGATCACCCGGGAACCCTGGCCGCGGAAGGCTTCTGCGGCGCCCTTGCCGACGTCGCCATAGCCGCAGACGACGGCGATTTTGCCGCCCATCAGGACGTCCGTGGCGCGGTTGATGCCGTCCGGCAGCGAGTGGCGGATTCCGTACTTGTTGTCGAACTTGCTCTTGGTCACCGAGTCGTTGACGTTGATGGCCGGGAAGAGCAGCTTGCCCTGCTCCGCCAACTGGTAGAGACGGTGCACGCCGGTGGTGGTCTCTTCGGTGACACCGAGCAGGCGGGAGCCGATGCGGGTCCATTTCTGCGCGTCCGCTGCTAGCGAGGCACGCAGCACGTCGAGGAAGACCCGCCCTTCATCGGACTCGTCCTCTGCCGCGGCCGGGACGGACCCGAGGGCCTCGAACTCTACGCCCTTGTGCACCAGCATGGTGGCGTCGCCGCCGTCGTCGAGGATCATGTTCGGGCCAAGGTCCGGGTTGCTGTCCGCGCCGGGCCAGGTGAGGATCTGCTCGGCAGTCCACCAGTACTCCTCGAGGGTCTCGCCCTTCCAGGCAAAAACGGGGACGCCCTGCGGGTCCTCAACCGTGCCGTTGCCTACCACGACGGCGGCGGCCGCTTCGTCCTGGGTGGAGAAAATGTTGCAGGAAGCCCAGCGGACCTCGGCACCCAGGGCAGTGAGCGTCTCGATCAGTACGGCTGTCTGGACCGTCATGTGGAGGGAACCGGCAATCCGGGCACCCTTGAGCGGCTGGCTGGCGCCGAACTCTTCGCGGAGGGACATCAGTCCCGGCATCTCGTGCTCTGCGAGGCGGATCTGGTGGCGGCCGGCCTCAGCCAGGGAGATGTCGGCAACCTTGTAATCGAAAGTCATGTGAGTCCTTGTGTTGGATCCGGAAAATACTGGAACGGAGGAATGGTGTGTCCGTTCGGCGAACTATGGGAAGTTCGGCGCCAAGTGGACGGGCGATGGGCCGGGCGGGGAGTTATTCAGCGCCGGACTGGAAGCTATTCGGCGCCGACGGGCCGCCGTCGTGCTGGTCCGACGACGCGGCGTTCGCGGCGGAGACAAGTTCCGGCGGCAACAGCAGCGGAATGCCGTCCTCGATGGCGTAGCGCAGCTTTTCCCCGGCCTCGCCGGCGGCGGTCGAGACGAGTTCATCGCCTTCCTGCACCAGCGGTGAGCCAGTCACGGGGCAACGCAGGACAGACAGGAGGTCAGGACTGATCTTTGGCATGGTGGATGCTCCCTGATGGGCGCCGCAGCAGGCGCCGGTGGCCGATGGATTTGCAGCTTCCAGCGTACAAGCTTCCCGCCGCAACCGCGGCTCAGGACGGTTCGCGGAGGATGCGCAGGTGTCCCCTTCGGGCGCCCTCGGCAGCCGGCGGGGCTTCGAGCGCGGCGTGCGCGGAACGCTGACCCGGCACGGGGTCCGCAGCGGACGGCCGCAATGCAGCCTCCCGGACAGCGTTCGCGAGGGCCAAAAGGTCATCGGGTCCCGGCTGCGGGGGCGTCGCCGGCATGGCCAGGCGCAGCACTTCCCAGCCCCGGGGCACCGTGAGGGACCCCGCATGCTGTTCGCACAAATCGTAACAATGCGGCTCGGCATACGTTGCCAGCGGACCAAGGACGGCTGTGGAATCCGCATACACGTACGTCAGAGTTGCCACCGCAGAGTTACGGCAGGCTGACCTTGAACATTGACGAATAGCACCCACGACATCACAGACTACTCCCCGTTTGCAGAGGTAACGTGCATTCCGGTCCCCGGCGTCCTCCGGTGTCGCGATAGCCGTCCTGCAATGCAGGGCGGGCCAGTGTGGCGTTTCGGGTTATGTCGCGTAAATCAGGTGGCGGGTTTAGAGTCAATGTATGCAGCAATCGCACCACGTTCCGGGATTTACGGTCCGGTTGGCTGACCCGGGAGCCGGCCAGCCGGCGGACAACGCCACGCCCTCAGGAGCGGTCCGCGGTAAGGGTTTCCGGGAGCGCCGCCGGAACCGCCACGGCAGGGGCCTGCGCGGCGAACTGATGCTGCCCACCCTCCCGGGATACCGCACCCGATCAGACCGCTTCGACGAGATGGTCATGGACTCCGCCCAGCGCCTGCACGACATTTGGGGAAAGCCACTGGACGGAGTCAGGTTCGCTGTTGACGAGATCCCGCAGGGCCTGGAGCAGCTGGTCGCGGACCGGTCCCCGGCGCCCATGGGATTGTACGAACCTGCCACGGCGGACGAAGGCCCGGTGATCACCCTCTACCGGCGGGTCATCGAGAACGCCTGTTCCAGCCGGGAGGAACTCCAGGACCTGGTCCACGACGTCGTGGTGGAGCGCACCGCCGAAATGCTGGGGGTCGCGCCGGAAACGCTGGACCCCGTCTACCGGCGCCGCTACTAGCCTGCCGCTAGTAGCCCAGCTTCACCGCGACCTGCTCCTGGCCCGCTGCGCCCGGGGCCACCGCCACGGTGGCGATGTCCGCACGCCCGTCCTCTTCCAGCAGCACTGTGCCGTAGGCGGCATCGCCGGACGCGGACACAATGTAGCCCAGCACGGCGGCGTCGTCCGCTTCGCCGGGAACCTTGATGAGGGCCGTGGTGCCGCCGGCGATGTCGGCAGTGGCGGCCGCGCGGACCTTGCCGTCGGCAGTGATGGGCGTATACGTGATCTTGGCCCGCCCCTCGGGGACGCCCAGGACCAGGTACCGATCACCGGCGCGCGGCACCGTGACCACGTGCTGGCTGCCGAGCCTGGCTGACGACGGCGACCAAGCGAAGTCCGTGGCGCTGTTTGATGCGAGCCCGCGGGTGACCCGCGCGGCAGCGGTGAACGACACATCGGAGCTGGCGGCCACGGTGTACTGCCCGGCTGGTACACCGGCCATCGAAACCTCGGTCACGGAGCCGCCTTTGGCCGTCACCACGCCGCCGCCGGGGAGTGCCTTTTGGCCGTCGCGTCCATAGAGCTTGATTTCCACCACGGCGTCCGCGGGTCCGGGAACGGCGATCTGGAGCGCTGCGGCCGCGTCAGCGTATCCCGGTTTGGCGGTGAGTGCCTTGGCCGAAGCCGGATCCTGGATGTCCACTCCGGACATGACCTGCCGGGTGGCCGGGGACGCCCCGGGCACAATGAAGTCCACGCCTCCCGGGGTGAGGCCCCGGAGAACGCTCTGCTGGATGATGGCGGTGACCGGCCCTCCGGCGCTGCGTGCGCGGATGCTGAGGCTTTCCTGGTCAGGAGCTATGCCTGCCAGCACGATTGAACGGGTGGTCCCGGGTGCAACCAGGAGTCCCCTGCTGCCGGGCGCCTGGATCTGGCCCTTCGCGCCATACAGGTCAAGGCTGACGGTGGCCGGAGTACTGGAGGCGTTACTGAGGTGCAGGACGGCAGTCCGCCCCAACGACGTGTTGGCCCCCACCAGCCACAGGTCGTTGGCCGGCTCCTGGCAGCCGGCTGCGGCTGCGCCCTGGAGGTCACCGTCGGTGGCGGTGTAGCTAGTGACGGCTCCGGCCGTTGCCTGCTGGTTTCCTACCGCGTCCGCGCTCAGGACGCTGACGGCGTCAACCGCCCGCTGGGATACGACGCCTGCCAGCAACGCGGGCGGGGCGGCGGCGGTGGGGGCGGAACTGCCGGGATCCTTAGCGATTTCGGCGAGGGGATTCCCATTTATTTCGGCGAGACGGCTTCCGGGCAGCACACCCGCATTGGTGCTCAGAACGGCCGCGTTGACCAGGGTTTTGGCGGTGGCTGATTCCGGGCTGAACTGCGGGTCGGTACCTACCGGGGTTCCCTCCAGCAGGCGGGCGGGGCCGGGGCAGATCCCCACGTTGCTGCCGGCGGGCACAGCGGTAAGCGGTGCTTCGAGCGGTCGGCCGCTGGCATACCGGGGGCCCATCGACGCTGCCGCGATCATGCTCCCCGCGGTGGCCACGATCACCACCGCGGAAGCGATCCCGGCAACCGTTCCACGGCCGGAGCCCCCGCGTGCAGTCCATCCGCGTGCGGCAAGTCCTTTCAGGCGCCCGGCCACGGGCGCGGACCCGGCCGCCGCGGCGGTGGCATCGTCCTGGCCGGCCTGCGGCGCGCCGTCGTCGTTCCCGTCCTTATGCATGCTGATGTTCCTTACGCAGGGAGCCTTCGTCGCGGGACAGGCCGGTGTTCGGCCGGCGGGCGGGCATGGGGATGGCCAGCAGGATGGTCAGCCCAATGATCGTCGCCTGCCCGATGGCGGTCCACAGTGCCCATGGGTTTTCGTAGCGGACGGAGAGCTGGCCTCCCTGGGCCGGGAGGGTAAAGGCCTGGGACCAGCCGGACGTCGTGGACGTCAGCCGCCTGCCGTCAATCCACGCGGACCAGCCCGGGTCGGCCCGTTCAGCCAGAACCACAAGGCGGCCTTCCGGCCCCTCCGGCACAGCGGCATCAACAGTTTCCAGGTGCGAGGGCAGCAGGCCGATCGCTGCGCCGGTGCCGTCCACGATGCGCACCCGGTGGGCCACGTCGGCGGCATCGATGACGGGCTGGTTGAGCGGGCTGATCCGCCAGAGCCAGCCGACGTTGGTTTGCCCCACTGCCACCAGCCCGGGCACGGCATCCATCCGGCTCGCCGTCAGCTGCGCAGCGGTATCCGAGGCCCGCAGGACAACGAATCCTGCCCCCAGGCGTTCCAGCTCCGGCCGGGGGTCAACGCCTTGACCCGCCACCACGGTGGCGACGACACTGCGAAGGGCTGCCGTGGCGGCGTCGTCATCCCTGACGGTCTCCTCGCCGGGGTCCCCCATGATGTTGCGGGCGGCTGCAATGGTGGACAGGCCGTCCAGGGTGGTCCCGGCACCCCGCACGATGGACGCGTCGAAACTGCCGTCCTCCACCGTGTCGATGACCAGTGTCCGGGTCTGCTCAGGGCCTTGACCGCGGTCGATGGCTGTTGCCGGCAGGGTGCGGGCGGCTGTGGGCGCGATCTGCCGCGGGGTTCCCAGGGGCAACGCTGCCTCCGCTGCGGCCGCCGCCCCGGATGCCGACTGCAGGAGGTTCCCGGCGGCCCAGGCGGTCATTCCGGCCACGGGTCCGGCCAGGAGCAGCACGATTGCCAAGACGGACAGGGACTGCAGGGCCATCCGGCGGGCAGCCGGGGCAGCTGCCGTCTTCTCGGCGAAGCAGAGCAGGCCGTCGGCCCCGATCAGGGCAGCCCCCAGCAGCAGGAATCCGGACGCTGACACCGCCGGTCCTGTGAAGGGCGTAACCAGGGCGTCGGCGCCGGCAGCGGTGGCGACGTGGCCCGCGAGCCAGCCGCCCGCAAGGATGATCAGGGCCGCTACCCACAATGCACGGGCCACGCGGGTGCGCTTGCCCGGGACAAAAAGCGCCGCCGTTGCGAGGGCAAGGACAGGGAACCCGATCACGAGGGCCAGGAGCAGCGCCCACGGGACGGCCGATCCGTCGAAGACCGGAAGGCCGGCCACACCGCCGTAGGCATCGAAATAGAGCGGCTGCCCCAGGATCTGCTGCCACAACGGTGCGCCTTCAAATCCGAGCGGAACGCCGGGATCGGCCAGCAGGGCGCGCGGGCGTTCGAGCACGGAGATCCCGAACGGAACGAAAAGCGCGGCACTCGGCAGCAACGCCCACCACACGGTGCGGCCGCGCCTGCCCAGCAGGACCCCGGCCAGGACAACCACGACGGCGGATGGAAGCAGCAACGACGGTGCCCCTGCTGCCACAACAGCGAGGGCCAGGCCGGCAGCCGCTGCGGCCGTCCAGGACGGGGTGCCGTTGACGCCCGGCTTCGCAAGCGGCTTATCGAGGAAGCGCGGGTCTCCGGGTTCGGAAACAGCGAAGCGGCCCTGGCCGCGGGCGGTACCGGTGGCGCGCAGCAGCGCAAGGACCAGCAGCGGCACCATGACGTGCGCGACGAGCGCGCCCAGGCGCCCTTGGTTCAGCGCTACCTGCAGGGCGGGCGCCCCGCCCCACACAAGTGCTGCCACCAGGCGGAACCGCCGGCGTGTGGTCAGGCCGCCGGCCGCGAACCAGGCAAACAAGCCTGCGAGCGGCATGGCCAGGAGCAGCAGCCAGGCGAGGGCGCCGTTAGCGTCCCCTCCGCCGACCAGGCCAAGCACCCACAGGAGGAAGTCGAAGGGGTCGCCGTGACCGGGCAGCCCGGCTCCGAGGCCGATCCACCAGCTCGTGGCGTGATGCCAGATGTCCGCCACTTTCGACGACACCGGGATCAGGGCACCGCCCGTGACGGCCTCGGCGCGGAAAAAGCCCGAAAGCCCTATCAGCGAGGCAGCCGCAGTCAGGATCACGGCAAGCAGGGCACCGTTGCCCACCCAGCCGCGTTCCGACGTGCTAAGTGCAGCGAAGTCGTCCGTGGAGTCGCCGCTGGGCTGTTCGGCCAGCGGATCCGTCCTTGCCGGGTCAGGATCGGAATCATCGGAGCCCAGGGCCTCGATCAGGGAACGCCGGTGTGCCCAGACCTCGCGCCGCGGGGTCTGGAGTCCTTTGATGACGGAACGGCGGATCCGCCGCGTCCGTGCAGCGTCGCGGCGTCCGCGGATCACTGCCCCGGGGCGGCCCAGCGCCACGAACGTCGCCATCAGCTGGGAGAATCCGTGGCCGGGGTCCTTGACGGCAATGCTCAGCACGAGCTTGAAGAGGCTCCCCAGCAGTGCCCCGGCAGCGTGCAGCGGAAGCTTCCACGCCACGGAGTGCTTCAGGCGCAGGTAAACCTGGGCCTTGCGGGCCGCGCCGGCGCTGCCCAGCGCATGCGGACGGTGCGAGACGTGGAACATCCGTGCGGTGGGCACCACGACAACGCGGTGTCCCGCCAGGCGGTTGCGCCAGCAGAAGTCGACGTCGTCCCCGGTGCCGGGCAGGGCATGGTCAAAGCCGCCCAGCTCTTCCCAGACGTCACGCCGTACCAGCATGCCGGCGGAGTTGACCGCGAAAGTATCGCTGCGGCCGTCGTACTGCCCCTGGTCGAGTTCGTCCGCTTCGATGAGCGTCAGCCGTTCGGCCCAGCGGCTAGTGGACAGTCCGACGTCGATCAGCCGGCGCCTGGCGTCCCAGTCCAGTTGCTTGCAGCCTGCCACCGTCACCGAAGGCGCCCGCTCCACGGCATAGAGCAGCTCGGCAAGGGCTTCCGGCGCAGGAGCGGCGTCGTCGTGCAGCAGCCAGATCCACTCGGTGCCTGCCCCCTGCACGTCAGGATTCCGCGGGTCGGCATTCCGGGGGGAAATCGCGGCCAGGCCGGCCTTGACCGCATCCCCCATCCCGCTCCTCCCCTGCTGGAAGGAGGTGACGCTGGCCTCACCGAAAGCCTGGCTCAGCAGAACGAGGGAATCGTCGCGTGAGCCGGTGTCCACGCCAATGTATGCGTCCACCGGACGGGTCTGCTGAGACAAAGCCGCCAGGGTGCTGGGGAGATAGTCACCGCCGTTGTGGGCGACCACAACGGCGGTGACATGTACTTCCTGAAGAATTAGACCGCTCGCTTCCTCAGCCGACGGCGCTCGCGCTCGGAGAGGCCTCCCCAAATGCCGAAGCGTTCGTCGTTCGACAGCGCGTATTCCAGGCACTGCGAGCGGACGTTGCAGGCGCCGCAGACTTTTTTGGCGTCGCGGGTGGAGCCGCCCTTTTCGGGAAAGAATGCCTCCGGATCAGTCTGCGCGCACAAGGCGTCCGTCTGCCATCCGAGTTCACCTTCGTCGTCGAAGTCCTGCTCGAACGGGAGACCGATCCACACCGGCTGGGCGGTGGTTTCCGAGTGGAGGGTCTGCACTTCCATCGGAGGATCGTCGAGATCGTTGTCCTGGTCCGGGTTGCCCGCCAGGAGTGCTTCATGTGCTGCAAGGAAGGCCGTGGCCTGGTCCTGCAGTGAATCTTTAGTGCTTCGGTTATACCGTTCGGCAGCATCCGGATCGGCCGGATCTACATACCAATCACTTGGCACCCCCCGCGAACGGTACTTTGCCGACGCCTGACCGGCGACGACGGCATCTTCCTGGATACGCTCAACTTGCCCCATTTATGGCGTCCCTTCTGAAATTGCTGCCCCTGACTTAATACCTGGACACTCGGTTGTGTGGCCCGTATTTGCGCAATGGCGTTCGATAACTAATTACACGTGTGTAAGTCGTTGGGAGTCAAGCGGCAGCCGGAATAATAATCAACCGCGAGCACAAACCGCCGCCACGCCACGCCCGGGATTTTTTGCCCCGCTCCGCACCATACCGCGAAATTTGACAGCATACTGACTAGTTTCTGGGAATTTCCCGGGAATCCCGCGCCGCCCGTCCCCCGGACGCCATTTACGCCATCAAAGTGACCAAACGCCGCAGTGGCGAAGATCACACGACGGAAGATGCGGGTCCGGCACGTCGCGTGCGTTCCGGCCGCCGCTACACCTCTCCCGGCCCGGCGGGCACCGTGGCAAGATGTTGGCATGAGCATCCCGGCGATCGACCTGATGACTGCACTGCGGTCCGGCCATTCCACGTCACCGCGACTGACCTGGTACGGACCGGACGCCGAGAGGGTGGAACTGTCCGGCCGTGTGCTGGACAACTGGGTGGCAAAGACAAGCAACTTGCTCCAGGACGAACTCGACGCTGAACCCGGGATGCGGCTGCGGCTGGACCTGCCGGCGCATTGGAAGTCCATGATCCTGGCGTTGGCCGCCTGGCAGCTTGGAATGGAAGTGGTCCTCGACTCCGCGGACGCCGAGCTTCTCGCCACGCTGTCGCCGGAGGCCGGCTCCGAGGGCACCGGGTTCGACGCCGTCATCGCAGTGCCGCTTCCGGCACTCGCCATGCGCTGGCCCGGTGAGCTGCCGCCCGGCGTCGTTGATTTTGCCGCCGAAGTGCGGTCCCATGGCGACGTTTTCATGGCCCATGAGGATCCGGATGCGTCCCTGCGGGCGATCGTGTCGTCAGCGGGCACCCCGCACCCGCATTCAGACCTGCTGGACGGCTTCGCCGCCTCCCACGACACCGGCGTACGGCTGCTGGTCCGGGCCGGCGACGGGCTTGAAGCAGCCCTGGTCCAGTCCCTGGGAGCCTGGCGCAACGACGGTTCAGTCGTCCTGGTCCACCCTGACGTCACGGTGACCGACAAGTTACTCGGCGACGAGCGCGTGCAGGGGGACTGAGTATTTAGCTTCGGGCCTAGCTGCTGCGGGTCGGCCCGGGGAGGTCCGGATCCTGCACCCTCTCCGCCGGCACATTACCGGGAACGTCGTTGCCCGGAACAGGGACCGGGTGCTTGTCGTGGTGGTGCAGCTCGATGATTTCGTGATCGTGCGAGAATGCCGGCTCTTCGTCGAGTTCCTTGTTGAAGACCAGGAACCGGTAGGCGAAGAAGCGCACCACGGTGGCCACGAGGATGCCGGCCACGCCCGCCAGGAACAGCATGTTCTTGTCCGTGATGCCGAATGAGTACTTGGCCAGGGCGGTGAATCCCGTGGAGATACCGATGCCAATGCCGTTGATCAGGACGAACATGAAGAACTCGCGAATCACGTTGTCCTGGCGGCGGTGGCGGAAGGTCCAGAACCGGTTGGCGATCCAGGAGAAGATGGTGGCGACTGTGGCGCCGACGAACCGCGCTTTCGCTTCGCTGTCCGTCATGGGGCCGTGCATCAGGTAATAGGTCAGGCCGTTATCTATAACGAAGGCGACACCGCCGACGGCGCCGAACTTGGCCACCTCGCGCCAGAAAAGCGAGGCGAGTCCGCGCAAACGTTCTGCAAGTGTGTAAAACATGACCCTCCATGGCCGTCTGAGATTTCAGGCCACAGGGCCAAGTACCCATTTTAGCCCGTAAGCGGGAAGCGGTCCCGACGGGTCCGCGGCGCAGCCGCCGGCGGCCCGCGAAATGACGCAAATTCCCGGCCGAAACGGTGGTGAAGCCCGGAACTCCCCTGCTCTTCTGTAGGCTGGCTCTTGTGACTTTTCCAGTAATAGGCGTAGTTGGCGGCGGCCAGCTTGCCCGCATGATGGCCCCCGCCGCAACGGCCCTGGGCTTTGAACTCCGTGTCCTGGCCGAAGGCGAAGACGTTTCGGCGGTCTCCGCCGTGCCGACGTCGCCGGTGGGCGACTACAAGGACCTCGACGCCCTGCTCGAGTTTGCCCAGGGCCTGGACGTCATGACGTTTGATCATGAGCACGTCCCCAACGACCACCTGCGGGCGCTGCAGGAGGCGGGCGTGAACGTGCAGCCCGGCCCGGACGCCCTGGTCCACGCGCAGGACAAACTGGTGATGCGCGCGGCAATCGACAGGCTGGAGCTGCCGAACCCGGCCTGGGCCTCTGTTGCGGACGTCGATGCCCTGGTTGCCTTCGGCGAGAAGACCGGCTGGCCGGTGGTGCTGAAGACGCCCCGCGGCGGCTACGACGGCAAAGGCGTCCGCATGGTCGGGTCGGTTGAGGAGGCGGCTGAAACGGCTGACTGGTTCGAGGCCATGACTCCCCTGCTGGCCGAGGCCAAGGTGGAGTTCAGCCGTGAACTGTCCGCGCTTGTGGCGAGGACCCCCGACGGTGAGTCCCGCGCCTGGCCGGTCGTCCACACCATCCAGGTGGACGGTGTCTGCGACGAAGTGATCGCCCCCGCCCAGGACATTCCCCTGGAAGTGGCGGCGGCAGCCGAAGACGCCGCTATCCGCATCGCCAACGAACTGGGAGTCACCGGCGTTATGGCAGTGGAGTTGTTTGAAACTCCCGGTGTCGGGTCCGGTTTCCTGATCAACGAACTCGCCATGCGTCCGCACAACACCGGCCACTGGACCCAGGACGGATCAGTGACCAGCCAGTTCGAGCAGCACCTGCGCGCCGTATTGAACCTCCCGCTTGGTGCCACCGATGCGCTGGGGCCGATTGTTGTGATGAAGAATTTCCTTGGCGGCGACAACCAGGAACTGTTCTCGGCGTATCCGCTGGCCATGGCCAACGAGCCGGCTGCCAAAATCCACTGCTACGGCAAGGCTGTCCGGCCCGGCCGGAAGATCGGCCACGTCAACCTTGTGGGGGCAGCAGCGGCCGACGTCGATTCCGTCCGGCAACGCGCCACCACCGTAGCGAACATCATCCGGGACGGCCGTGCTCCGGCCCGAACAGCACCAGGAAACTCCGAGGGAACAGTATGAGCACGCCTGCAGCGTCAATCCGCCCGTCCGAAACCGACGCCGCCGCGCCCATCGTGGGCCTTGTCATGGGCTCCGACTCAGACTGGCCGGTCATGGAAGCCGCGGCGGAAGCCCTGGCCGAATTCGGCATCCCGTTCGAAGCCGATGTGGTCTCTGCCCACCGGATGCCCACCGAAATGATCCGCTACGGCCAGACGGCCCATGAGCGCGGACTGCGCGTCATCATTGCGGGCGCCGGCGGCGCGGCACACCTGCCCGGCATGCTGGCGTCGGTGACGCCGCTGCCGGTGATCGGTGTCCCGGTCCCGCTGAAGATGCTCGACGGCATGGACTCGCTGCTGTCCATCGTCCAGATGCCCGCCGGTGTGCCGGTGGCCACGGTTTCGATCGCAGGCGCGCGGAACGCCGGCCTGCTGGCCGTCCGGATGCTGGCATCCGGAACCGACGACCTCGCCGTCCGCCTGCGCGGGGACCTGATTGAGTTCGCGCAGGAACTGAATGACGTCGCCACCCGCAAGGGCGCGAACCTGCGGCACAAAGTCAGCGAAGTGTTCTCCGACGGCAACGTCGTTCTCCGGGGCAGCCGTTAGGAATCAGCAGATGACCACCAGCCACTACCGCCCCCAGGCGCCGAAGCAGGCTCTGACGGACCCCGTCCGCAACCCGGCGAATGCTCCGGCGCCCGTCCGGACGAAGCGCGCGTTTGTCCTCCTGCTGCTGACCCTGCTCGTCCCGGGCAGCGCACAGATCGTGGCCGGTGACCGCAAGCTGGGAAGGATTGCCCTCCGGGTGACGCTTGCCGTCTGGGGGCTGCTGATCGTGGCTCTGGTGCTGTTGCTGGCCAACCGCACGCTCCTGATCGGGATCGTCACGAACCCCGTGGCCTCCCTCCTCCTCATCGTCATCCTGATAGCTCTTGCCCTGGGCTGGGCGGCGCTGTTCATCAACACCCTCAGGCTCATCCGGCCGGTACTGCTGGCACCCGGAATGAGGCCCATCGTCGGCGTCGCACTGGTCCTGGCCATGGTGCTCAGCAGCGGCACCCTTGGGTATGTGGCGTACGTACTGAACGTGAGCCGGAACGCGATCGGCAGCATCTTCTCCGCCGGCCCGGCAATCGATCCCGTGGACGGCCGCTACAACTTCCTGATGATGGGCGGGGACGCCGGTGACGACCGCACGGGTCGCCGCCCGGACAGCCTGTCGGTCCTGAGTGTCGACGCCAAGACCGGGCAGACCGCCATCATCTCTGTCCCGCGCAACCTGCAGAATGCCCAGTTCAGTGAAGGCTCCCCCATGCGGCAGGTCTACCCGGACGGTTACGACTGCGGCAACGAATGCCTGATCAACGCGATCAACACCGAAGTGACCAACGAGCACACCGACCTCTACCCCGGAGTCGCCGATCCCGGCGCCCAGGCAACGCTCGAGGCCGTGTCGGGTTCCCTGGGCATCACGGTCCAGGCCTACGTCCTGGTTGACATGGAGGGCTTCGCAAAGCTCATTGACGCCATGGGCGGCATCAAGATCAAGGCCGGCGGATGGGTGCCCCTGAGCGGCGACATGGTGGACGAAGCCAACGGCATCCACGGTATGCCCACAGGCTGGATCCCCGCCGGAGACCAGCACCTGGACGGCTACCACGCCCTCTGGTACGGACGCTCCCGCGAATTCGTGGACGACTACGCCCGCATCCAGCGACAGCAGTGCGTCCAGCAGGCGATGCTGAAGCAGCTCGACCCGGCAACCCTGCTCTCGAAGTTCGAGGACATTGCCAACGCCGGCACCAAGGTGGTGGACTCCAACATCTCGGCGAGCCAGCTCGGCAGCTTCGTGGACCTGGCCATGAAGGCCAAGGGCACGGAAGTCCGCCGGCTGACCATCGGGCCGCCCGACTTCGACGCCTCGTTCTCGACGGTTCCGGACTTCGACCAGATCCACAGCAAGGTTGATCAGCTGCTTGCCGCGCAGTCCGGCGGTTCAGCGGGTGCAGCCGGGGATCCCGCCGCTGAGGACGCCATCGTGCAGGCAGGCTCGGCCGCGGGCCCGCTGATGGCCGCCGCACCGGCGGCGCCCCTGACGCAGCCGTCGCCGTCGCCGTCGTCGTCGGACTTCACACCGGTGACCACCACCCCCGACGGCGAGCCCATCACGGAAGAAATGTTGAACCAGTTCAAGCGTGAGGGCAACGAGCAGGCGATCCGGGATCTTGTGGCCACCAACGGCCAATGCCGTCCGCTCTGAGCACCGGGCCCACCGCCTTCCGCCGCCTCCGGCGTCGGCACTCATCGATGAAACTGCGGCAGCCGCACGGCTGCCTTGAGGTAAAGGACACCAGGCTTGTACGAAATCGAGAATGTCCTCCGGCCCTACGCCTGGGGCTCCACTACGGCCATTGCCGGGCTGCTGGGCCGTCAGGCCTCCGGCGGGCCGGAGGCTGAGCTGTGGGTCGGCGCGCACCCGGACTCGCCGTCGGTGGCAACAGCGGCCGACGGCGGGCCTTTGCCTTTGGATGCACTGATCAGTTCCGATCCCGACCACCATCTGGGCAGTGCCAGCGTGGCGGAGTTTGGCCCGCGCCTTCCGTTCCTCCTCAAGGTCCTGGCTGCAGAGAGTCCCCTGTCCCTTCAGGTACACCCGACGCTGGACCAGGCGCGGGCAGGGTTTGCCCGCGAGGAGGCCGCCGGCGTCGACCGCTCCGCGGCGGAGCGGAACTACAAGGATGACAACCACAAGCCGGAGATGATCTTTGCCCTGACGCCCTTCGAGGCGCTCTGCGGCTTCCGCCCGGCAGCGTCGACGCGTGCCCTCTTTGAACACCTCACGGCGTCCATGGACGCGATGTCCCTTGACGTACCGCACGTGTTCCGCGACGTCGTGCAGGACCTGGCCGCGCCGGTGGAGCACGATGCCCTGAAAGCCGCGTTCACCAGGCTCATCGGCGGGGGCCACGCCGTCTCGCACGCGGTGCGCGAACTCGTGGCGGCCCTCAAGGCCGGGCTGCCGATGACGCCCTACCAGACCGAACTGTCCACAGTGGTGAGCCTGCACGGCCACTATCCCGGCGACCCCGGTGTGCTCATCTCGCTGCTGCTGAACAGGATCTCGCTGGCGCCCGGCGAGGCCGTCTACCTGCCGGCCGGCAATGTCCACGCCTACCTGCATGGGCTCGGCATCGAGGTCATGGCGTCCTCGGACAACGTGCTTCGCGGCGGACTGACCCCGAAGTTCGTGGACGTGCCCGAACTGCTGGCCACCGTCGAGTTCGAGTCGGTGGGCGTTCCCATGCTGGCGGCCGAGACGTCTGAGCTGGGCCAGGAGCTCTACCGGCCGCCGTTCCGTGAATTCCAGCTGCAGCGGATCGAACTGGAACCTGACGGCACGCCCGTCCCGCTGGCACAGTCCGGGGCGGCAGTGATCATCGTGGTCTCCGGATCAGTGTTGCTGGACTCCCCCAAGGGCGACCTCCACCTGGACCGCGGCGCGAGCGCCTTCCTCCCTGCCGCGGAGGCTCCGGTGAACGTGCACCCGGCGGCCGGCTCCGCAGGGACCGCCGTCGCGTTTGCCGTGACCACAGCAGTGGAGGCCTGATCCGGTGGACTATTTCCTGCAGACGCCGCAGTGGGCCGATTTCCAGCGTTCCCTGGGGCGCGCGGTGCACCAGGAGTCGGGCCCGGGTTGGAGCTTCCTCGCCGTGGAGGAGAAGAACCCGGCGGGCAAGGTGCTGTACGCCCCGTACGGTCCGGTAGCCGATTCCCTCGAAGCGTTCGACGCCGCCTTGGCGGCCCTCGTGGCACTGGCACGCGCGTGCGGTGCGGCGTTTGTCCGGATCGAGCCGGTCAGCGCCGGATTCTTGGCGGCTGAGGCGCCCACGGTGCTGCGGAGCCGCGGCCTGCGGCCGGCTCCGGTCAACCAGCAGCCGGAACTGAGCTGGATCGTGGACCTGGACCGGGACTTCAAGGAGGTCCTGGCCGACATGAAGCCCGTGAACCGGAACCTCTACCGGAACATCCACAAGAAGGACGTGACCTTCCGGGCATCGCAGGATCCCGAAGACATCCGTGTGCTGCTGAACTTCCTGCACATGACGGCCAAACGCAGCGGATTCAAGCCGCAGAGCGATGAGTACCTCACGCAGGTGGCCCGTTCCCTCATGCCGTCCGGCGCAGCCACGCTGTTCATCGCCGAACGCCACGGCGGTCCCATCGCCGCGGCCCTGGCCTACGACTCCGCCGACACCCGCACGTACGCACACGCCGCCCTGGACGACGCGCATCGCAAGCTCAGCGCCGGCATACCTTTGCTGGTGACGCTCATCGCGGATGCCAAGGAGAAGGGCCTGAAGCACGTGGATTTGTGGGGCGTGGCCCCGGAGGACCAGCCGAACCACAAGTGGGCGGGGTTCACGGCGTTCAAGAAGTCGTTCGGCGGCCGCGAAATTGCCTACCCTGGCACCTGGGACCTGCCCGTGAAGAAAGTCCGGTACGGCGCATACCAGCTTGCCCGAAGCGCCCGCGAAAAGCTCCGCGCCCTCCGCAGCTGACCCGGCACACTCCTCGGAGCGCAAGCCAAGCGCCAGACAAGCGCGAACTTAGCGCGAACGGACACTTGCGGCCCCTCGCCCCTCGCGGTCATTTGGGGCGTCAAGTGTCCGTTCGCGAATAGCCCGGGAATCCGACCTGTGGATAACGACTTCGGGCGCGGTTGGCCGGTGCAAACTGAAGCATGCCCCGAACCCGCCTGCCCCAGGAACTGCTTGCCGGTTCCTTCACCGACCTTGCTGCCAAAGACCTTGGTGTCACCCGAAAGCGGCAAGGAGGGCCGCTGCACGCTGGCCGACCTCCGCCGAACGGTCGGGGCCCATCCTGGAATGCGGGGGATGAAGACAGCAAGGCTGGCGCTCTCTGAAATCCGTGTGGGCGCCGATTCCCCTCAGGAGACCCGGATGCGGCTGATCCTCGCCCGCTCCGGCCACGGCGAACCGGTGCTGAATTATGTCATCAGGAACACCTGGGGACAGCCGGCCGTGTGGCCAGATGCGGCCTATCCGGAGCAACGGATCGCTCTGCAGTACGACGGCGGCCACCACGCCGATCCGCTCCAAGTCAGCATCGATTTTCGCCGCCAGTCCCTGACAGATCGGATGGGCTGGCGTGAAGTCAGGGTCTACAAGGAGGATCTCGAGGGAGACAAGCCGTTCGTGCTCGAAAAGGTGAGAGCGGCCATGGTAAGCGGCATTGAACGGCAAACAAAAGCGCGAACGTACACTTGAGGCCCTGCTGGGGGCCTCAAGTGTACGTTCGCGCTGAACAAGGCGGAGGTGAAGCAGGGACTAGCTCTTGCGGGCGTAGCCTTCCCACTTGCTGGCCTGGTGCTCGCCGTCCACAAAGCGGATGGTGCCGGACTTGGACCGCATCACGATGGACTGGGTCAGGACCTTGTCCTTGGAGTAGCGCACGCCCTTCAGGAGGTCGCCGTCGGTGATGCCCGTGGCCGCGAAGTAGCAGTTGTCGCTGGAGACGAGGTCGTTGGTGGACAGCACCCGCTCGAGGTCGTGCCCGGCATCGATGGCCTTCTGCTTCTCGTCGTCGCTGGTGGGCCAGAGACGGCCCTGGATGACGCCGCCGAGGGACTTGATGGCACAGGCTGCCACGATGCCTTCCGGCGTTCCGCCGATACCCATGAGTGCGTCAACCCCGGTGCCGGAGCGGGCCGCAGCGATGGCGCCGGCGACGTCGCCGTCCATGATGAACTTGGTGCGGGCACCGGCTTCGCGGATTTCCTCCACGAGCGGACGGTGGCGGTCCCGGTCCAGGATCATGACGTTCAGCTGGTTGACCTTCACGCCCTTCGCCTTGGCGATTAAGTGCAGGTTCTGCTTCACAGGCAGGCGCAGGTCAACCATGTCGGCAGCTTCCGGGCCCGTGACGAGCTTCTCCATGTAGAACACGGCGGAGGGATCGAACATGGAGCCGCGCTCGGCAACAGCCAGAACGGCAAGGGCGTTGTTGATGCCCAGGGCGGTCAGACGGGTTCCGTCGATGGGGTCAACGGCGACATCGCACTCAGGGCCGGTTCCGTCACCTACGTGCTCGCCGTTGAAAAGCATGGGAGCTTCATCCTTCTCGCCTTCACCGATGACGACAACACCGTTGAAGTGGACGGTCTGGAGGAAGGAGCGCATGGCGTCGACAGCTGCGCCGTCGGCCTTGTTCTTGTCGCCAAAGCCAACCCAGTGGCCGCCGGCAATGGCCGCGGCTTCGGTGACGCGGACAAGTTCCAGGGCAAGGTTGCGGTCCGGTTCGTCAATGCCTACGGCAAGCGACGGCGAAATCGTGGAATACTGCTGGGTCATAGGCGCTGGTGACACGTGAACCTCTTCTTCGAGTGGCGATCATTGAACCCGTGCGGCCGGTATCAGTCCGTCACGGTGATTCCTCTGCTACTGATCATAGTCGCGGCAGCATCCGAAGGTCATGGGATGACCGGTCCGTGATACATCGCATTTCCTCACCGGCGGACCGGCAGGAATGTGAGAACAGCTTCCACATGGGCGACTATAGAAGCGTGAGCGAAACGCAGGACAAGTCCACCCCCGAAACCCAGCCGGCCAGCACGGGCACCCCCGCACCCGCGGCAGGCACCCCGGACGCACCCGTGGTTAAGCCTGTTATCCGCGCCGCTGCGGCAAAAAGGGCCAACGCCTCGGTCATCGGCATGATCATCGCACTGCTGGTGAGCGTCGCCGCATTCCTCCCCATCGTCTTGATGAACCCGTCGCCGAAGACCGACGGATACCGGCCGAACGTTGATGTCAGCGCCGTGGCCCGGAACGCCGCCGATGTGGCGGGATTCACACCCGTTGCACCCGCGACCGGCGACACATTCAGCCCCAATTACGCCCGCTGGGAGTCCGGGACCGGCAGCGGGGTGGCCACGTGGGAGGTCGGATACCTCACGCCGAAGGAGTCGTTCATCGGCCTCGTCCAGACCGCCCAGGCGAATCCGACGTGGTTGCTCCAGCAGACCAAGAGCGCCCCGGTCACCGGGAACCGCAACGCCGGCGGCCTGGACTGGGAGCTCCGGGACACCGGCAAGGGCGAGAAGAGCATGGTCCTTAACCACAAAGGCACCACCGTCATCCTGACCGGCACGGCCCAACTCGACGAGTTCGCCGTCCTGGCAGACGCCGTCGTGAAGTCCTTGGAAAGTAATCCTGCCGCCACAGTTTCCCCCTCGGCCACTCCTTCGCCGTAAAGTGGCCCCGTGGCTACTTACCTGACTCCTGCCCTGGCTTGGCGGCGACTGCGCGAAGGAAACGAACGCTTCGTCGCCGGCGAATCCTCCCATCCCAACCAGGACGCCTCGCGCCGGTCCTCGCTGGTGGAGAACCAGCATCCGTTCGCGGTGATCTTCGGCTGCTCCGATTCCCGGCTCGCCGCAGAAATTATTTTTGACCTCGGCCTGGGCGACGCCTTCGTGGTCCGCACCGCCGGCCAGGTCATCGACGACGCCGTCCTGGGCTCACTCGAATACAGCATCGGCGTTTTGGGCGTGCCGCTCATCGTGATCCTGGGCCACGACAGCTGCGGCGCGGTCAGCGCCACGAAGGACGCTGTGGAGACAGGCCAGATGCCCACCGGCTTCATCCGCGACCTTGTTGAGCGGATCACGCCGTCAGTGCTGACCTCGCTGCGCAACAACGAAACCGAAGTCAACGACATGGTGGTGGAGCACGTGAAGCAGACCTCGCAGCGGCTCGTAGACAGCTCCCGTGTGATTTCAGACGCAATTGAAACCGGACGCGCGGCCGTGATCGGCCTGTCGTACAGCCTCAAAGAGGGCCGCGCCGACCTCGTTTCGGGAATCGGCGAACTCTAAATCCCCGCCCTCCGCACGCCCGGCCGGGGCTGACTCAAGCGCTTCACGGTTTTAGCCCCGGCCGCCAATCGCCCTAAGCTAGCCCCATGACTTCCACTGAAGAATTCCGCATTGAACATGACACGATGGGCGAAGTCCGCGTCCCCGTGAACGCCCTGTACCGTGCACAGACGCAGCGTGCAGTTGAAAACTTCCCCATTTCCGGCAAAACCCTGGAACGCGCGCACATCGAGGCCCTCGCCCGGGTCAAGAAGGCTGCCGCCCAGGCCAACGCAGAACTTGGAGTGCTCGACGGCGAGCTGGCCAAGGCGATCGCGGACGCCGCCGATGAGGTTGCTGCCGGGAAGTACGACGGCGACTTCCCCATCGACGTCTTCCAGACCGGCTCCGGCACGTCCTCCAACATGAACACCAACGAGGTCATCGCGGAGCTCGCCTCCCGTGCCCTCAAAGCTGCCGGCAGCGACAAGGTGGTCCACCCGAACGACCACGTCAACGCCTCCCAGTCCTCCAACGATGTCTTCCCCACCTCCGTCCACGTGGCTGCAACGTCGGCGCTGATCAACGACCTCATTCCGGCCCTCGGCTACCTCGCCGATTCGCTGGACCGCAAGGCCGTTGAGTTCAAGGACGTTGTGAAGTCCGGCCGCACGCACCTCATGGACGCCACCCCGGTGACCCTGGGCCAGGAGTTCGGCGGCTACGCCGCACAGGTCCGCTACGGCATCGAGCGCATCAACGCCTCGCTGCCCCGCGTGGCCGAGGTTCCCCTCGGCGGCACGGCCGTGGGCACCGGCATCAACACCCCTGCCGGCTTCCCGGAGCGCGTCATCGAACTGCTCGCCACCGACACGGGCCTGCCGCTGACCGAGGCACGCGACCACTTCGAGGCCCAGGCAAACCGCGACGGCCTCATCGAAGCCTCCAGCCAGCTGCGCAACATTGCGATCTCCTTCATGAAGATCAACAACGACCTCCGCTGGATGGGCTCGGGCCCCAACACCGGCCTCGGTGAAATCGCCATCCCGGACCTCCAGCCGGGTTCCTCGATCATGCCGGGCAAGGTCAACCCCGTCATCTGCGAGGCGTCCATCATGGTCTGCGCCCAGGTCATCGGCAACGACACCGCCATTGCCTGGTCCGGCACCAACGGCGCCTTCGAACTGAACGTCGGCATCCCCGTCATGGCCGCCAACCTGCTCGAATCCGTGCGCCTGCTGGCCAACACCAGCCGCGTCATGGCCGACAAGATGATCGACGGCATCACCGCCAACGTCGAGCGCGCCCGCTTCCTCGCGGAGGCCTCCCCGTCCATCGTCACGCCGCTGAACAAGTACATCGGCTACGAAAACGCGGCCAAGATCGCCAAGAAGGCCGTCGCCGAAGGGCTCACCATCCGCGAGACCGTCGTCGCCATGGGCTTCGTGGAGCGCGGCGAGGTGACGGAAGAGCAGCTGGACACCGCCCTGGACGTCATGTCCATGACGCGCCCCCCGCACAAGGCATAGGTCCCCACCACCTCCCTACCTTCGCTCCGCTCAGCCAGGGAACCCTCGGCGGCGGAGGCCCCTGTAGGGAGCGACGGCGGCCGCCCACCTTCCCAGCGAAGGCGGGCGGCCGTCGTCGTTCGTTTCTGCCTTCCAAGGGCAGTTCAAAAGTTGCACTAGTTTCGACTTAGACCGGCAAGTACAAGATGTTTCCCATCATGGGTGCTGCCCTCACGATGGGCGCCATGCTGTGGCTGACCACCCTGACGGCCGACACGCCCATCTGGGTCATCTGCGTCCAGCTCTTCGTGTTCGGCGCCGGCCTGGGCTCCATCATGCAGGTTATTGTCCTGGTGGTGCAGAACTCCGTGCCCGCCGAACAGATCGGCACGGCCACCAGCACCAACAACTACTTCCGCGAAGTGGGGGCCTCCCTGGGCGTGGCAGTGTTCGGATCAATCTTCACGTCCCGGCTGGCCGAAGCCCTGACCAGCGCGTTCACGGGAGCCGGCGCGTCTGTCGAACAGGCCGCGCAGTCCACCCAGACCCTCGACCCGCAGGCCCTGAGCCAGCTCCCGGATCAACTGCGGGACGCCATCGTGAATGCCTATGCAGACTCGCTGGCACCGGTGTTCTGGTACCTCCTGCCGTTCCTGGGCATTGCGCTGATCCTCGCGCTGACGCTGAAGCAGATCCCGCTCTCCGATACCGCCGGAATGGTGGCCCGGGCGAGGCTGTGGGCGGCGAAGAAGCGGAGCGCCTGGAGGCCGAACGCCAGTCGGCGCCGGCGTAGCCGGTGCCGCGGCCGGGAGACCCTCAGGGTTCGTAGTGGACGGCATCCTCGGGCAGCAGCGCCCGGCGGATGCACTCCCGGTCCCCCGGCCTGATGTCCGGCAGCCCCTCGATCGGAAACCAGCCCACGGCCAGGGATTCGTCGTCGTTTACGCGGGCTTCACCGGAAACATGCCGGCAGCGGAACACAATATCCAGGAAGTCGCACACGTCGCCGTTCGGGAAGGTGACAGGCCCCACCACGCCCACGGAAACCATCCGTTCCGTTTCCGCCACGATTGCCGTTTCCTCGAAGATTTCCCGCACCAGTCCCGGCGCGGGATGTTCACCGGGTTCCAGCATTCCCGAGATCAGCGCCCACCGGCCGTTGTCAGAGCGTTGGCCCAACAGGACGTGGCCGTCGTCGTTGAAGACCACCCCGCGCACGGCGGGAATCCACAACGGGTCGTGGCCGATCTTTTCGCGGAGCTTGAGGATGAATTCTGGTGCTGCCATGCCTCCAGCCTAAACGCAGCAACGCGGGCCGAAGGGCCGTTCACAGTGTCAAGCGCAAGCCATCAGCCCGCGGGCAGGAGCAGCATGGCCGCGGCCGAACCTGCAAGCATGAAGGGCCCGAAAGGGATGTCGGACTTGAGGGTGCCACGGCGGGCAGCCAGCAGGCCCAGGCTCCAGAGCCCGCCCAGGAGAAACGCGGCGAAGGTCCCGGCGAACACGTGTCCCCACCCGAGATAGCCGAGGTACATGCCCAGCACACCGGCGAGCTTCACGTCGCCGAATCCCATCCCCGGCGGATAGATCAGGCGCAGGACGAAGTAGAAGACCCACAGGGCTGCTCCCCCGGCCAGGACGCGGACCCCCGGGAGCCCGAAAAGCCGGGCAGCGCCGTCGGGCACTGCCTCCGCGTCCGCACCTGCCATCAGGACGGCGGCGACAGCTGTCAGCAGGAGGATCCCGCCTACAGCGTAGGACGGGAACACAATGCTGTTGGGCAGCAGGTGGTGCCTGACGTCGATGACCGTCAGACGCACGGCCATCACCCCGAAGTAGGCGCAGGCCGCCAGCACTAGCCAGAAGGCCAGCGGCGTGGATTCCCAAAGTTCGCCCAGTCGTTGGATCACCCTCGGATGCTACTGGATTTTCCCGCCCCGCCGCTGAGCCCCGCGCGTAAACTGTGGATATGTCGACATGGGACGCGAGGCACCAAGGGGAAGCCGGTCCGCGGAACCAGCCGGCAGATGCGGCCGCACGGTTCCGAAACCTCTGCCGGTCCTCGCCCTGGAAGTGGCAAAGCCTCCGTTTCGAATACGTGGACCGGCCGGCGCCCGACACCGGCAACCCTGACCCCGACAACACGGTGCGTGCCTGGCTGCGCCGTCCCGGCGCCCTGCGGCTGGAGTCCGCGGACGGCGTGGTGCTGCACAGCACCACGGGCATCAATGACTCCAAGGACGGCTTCTACGTCAGCTCCACCCGGAGGTCATGGCTCCTGCCACCGCACTTGGTTACTCCCGTCTATGACGACGGCGGACTGGTCCGCCGCCGCCCGGAGGCCGCCTACGGCGAACCCTGCTTCGGGAACGGCCGCTTTGCAGCGGCGCTGGATCCGGTGGAGCTGGCGGGCAACGCGCCCGTCCCCATCGAGTTCCCGAACCTCAATGCCGTGGAACTCGGCCCCGTCACAGCCGTGGACCATGAGGGTCGCCCGGCATTGGAAACGACCGTCAACCCCAATGCCGCCTACCGGCCTTCGGACCCCGGGGCACCGCTCTGCCGGCCCGGACGGAACCTGGTAAGGATCGACGTCGGCACCGGAGTCTGCGTCTCAAGCCGCTCGCTGGAGGCGGAATGGAAGGACCTTGGCCACTGGCTCCGGATCCTGGCCGTGGACGAATACATGCTCGATGACCTGTTCCTCGCCGAATCCATGAACCTGACCGACGTCCGCCGCCACATCAGCTGGGACATCTCCCGCGGCATGTGACTGGCTGCGCGCCGGAGCGAGGGCTAGGCTTCCCTGATGACTGCGCCCGCCTCCTACTGGCCCCCGTTCGCCCTGACTCTGACCACTCCCCGGCTGGTCCTCCGTCCCATCCGGGACGAGGACATTCCGGCCGCTGTTGAAGCTGCCCTTGGCGGCGTCCATGAGCCCGGCCGGAGCCCATTCAGCCGACCCTGGGCCGAGTCGCCCGCCGGGGAGCTCGGGCCGAACATGGCGCAGTGGTACTGGCGCTGCCGCGGGAACATGTCGCCCGGGGAGTGGACGCTCCTGCTCGGCATCTGGCATGACGGCGGCTTTATCGGCTGCCAGGACCTCGAGGGCAAGGATTTCGTTACGCTCAGGACGGTGTCCAGCGGCTCGTGGCTCACGAAGTCCGCGCAAGGCCAGGGGTTCGGCAAGGAGATGCGGGCCGCCGTCGTCAGTTACGCCTTCGACTACCTCAAAGCGGAAGTTGCCGAGTCAGAGGCAGCCGCGTGGAACGACAAATCCCTGGGCGTCTCACGCTCCCTGGGCTACGAACTGAACGGCACAACCCGGGCATCCTGGGGCGGCACAATGCAGGAAGTCCAGAAAGTCCGCGTCACCCCGGCCACCTTCCAACGACCCGACTGGACGCTGAAGGTGGAAGGCCACGAACCCACGGCCAGGTTTCTGGGACTCTAGCGCTCGTGGGTGCGCCGGTCAGCCATCCGGCAGCGTGCGTAAAAGCGAGGAACGAGCTAGCACGCAGAGGAAGGGTGACCGGCGCAGCCGACCAGGACGCCTAGATTTCCGCCCCTTCCAGCAGCTCCGTGACGAGTGCCGCGATCGGCGAGCGCTCGGAGCGGGTGAGGGTGATGTGCCCGAAGAGCGGGTGCCCCTTGAGGGTTTCGACGACGGCGGCAACGCCGTCGTGCCGGCCAACCCTCAGGTTGTCGCGCTGGGCGACGTCGTGGGTCAGGACGATCTTCGAGTTCTGGCCGATCCGGCTCATCACGGTGAGGAGGACGTTCTTTTCGAGGGACTGGGCCTCATCGACGATCACGAACGCGTCATGGAGCGAGCGGCCGCGGATGTGGGTCAGCGGCATGACTTCCAGCATGCCGCGGTCCATGACTTCCTCAACGACTTCCTGGCTGACCAGGGCTCCAAGGGTGTCGAAGACGGCCTGCGCCCAGGGGTTCATCTTCTCGGACTCGGAACCGGGCAGGTAGCCGAGCTCCTGTCCGCCCACCGCGTAGAGCGGCCGGAAGACGATCACCTTGCGGTGTTCGCGGCGTTCCAGCACGGCCTCCAGCCCGGCACACAGTGCCAGCGCCGACTTTCCGGTACCGGCGCGGCCGCCGATCGAGACGATACCCACGGACGGATCCATGAGCATGTCGATGGCCAGCCGCTGCTCCGCGGAACGTCCGTGGAGCCCGAAGACGTCGCGGTCCCCCTTGACCAGCCGGACCTGTTTGTCAGCGCCCACCCTGCCCAGGGCAGAGCCCCGGTTCGAGAGCAGCACCAGTCCGGTGTTGACCGGCATCTCTGCCGCCGCAGGGATGAAGACGGGCTCGTGGCCGTAGAGAGTGGAGACGTCCTCCTCGCTGGCTTCGACCTCTGCCATCCCGGTCCAGCCGGAGTCCTTCACCAGTTCGTTGCGGTACTCGTCGGCGAGGAGCCCCATCGCGGAGGCCTTCACACGCATCGGCAGGTCCTTGGAGACCACCGTGACGTTCCGGCCCTCGTTCGCGAGGTTCTTCGCGACGGCGAGGATTCGGCTGTCGTTGTCTCCGCCGCGGAACCCTGCCGGGAGCACCTCAGCGGAAATGTGGTTCATCTCCACCATGAGGATGCCGCCGTCGTCGCCCAGCGGAATGGGACGGTCGAGTCCGCCGTGCTGGACCCGGAGGTCATCCAGGAGCCGCAGTGCCTTGCGGGCGAAGTATCCCAGCTCGGGGTCGTGCCGTTTGCCCTCCAGCTCCGTGATGACCACGATCGGCACAATGACTTCGTGTTCCGCGAACCGCAGCAGCGCGCGGGGGTCCGAGAGCAAAACCGAGGTGTCGATGACGAAGGTCCACAGGGTGTCGTCCGTCCCGGTATTTTGGCCGGATACAGCAAGACCGGCCGCAGCGTCATAATTCGCTGCACCGGTCTGTGAAGTTGCTCGCTTGGCGCGAGAGGTAGCTTTCTCTCCCTGGTCGGAAATGACGTCGGGCAGTTGTTCAGAAATAGCCACATCGACTCCAGCCCCGGGGCGCACGCCCGGATATTTATAGGTGAGGCGGATCGGCCACGAGGCCGGTTCCGGCCTCCCATACATCCGGTGCGAAAATCCGCTCCATGTACTGGCCTCCCCGATTAGCCGGCAGAGTGCCTGCTAATAAGCTCAACGTAATTCCTCGCGGCTTTGTTTCCCAAACTATTTCCCGGCGATTCGTGTTGCGATCACGTGAACTCCACGTGAACCGGGCGTCAGGAGCCGAAGCGCCGCTGCCGGCCCGCGTAGTCGCGCAGGGCCCGCAGGAAGTCCACTTTGCGGAAGGCGGGCCAGAGCGCCTCGCAGAAGTAGAACTCGCTGTAGGCGCTCTGCCACATCAGGAAGCCGGACAGCCGTTGCTCACCGGAAGTGCGGATCACCAGGTCCGGGTCCGGCTGCCCCCGGGTGTACAGGAACCTTGAGATGTCGTCCACGGTGAGATCATCTGCGAGCTTGCTAATGTCCTGGCCCCGGGCCACGGCGTCGTGGAGGAGCTCCCGGACGGCATCCACGATTTCGCGGCGCCCTCCGTAGCCCACGGCGACGTTGACGTGGAGTTTTTCGTGGGCCGGCGTCCGCGCCGTGAGCTTGTTGAGCCGGTCTGCCAGGTAGTCGGGAAGCAGCTCCGGCGCCCCCATGGCATGGACCGAGATGTCCTCGTCCTCGTCCAGCCGGTCAAGGGTGTTGGCGATGATGCCCATCAGCAGGTCCAGCTCTTCGCCGGAGCGGCTCATGTTGTCGGTGGAGAGCATGTAGAGCGTGACGACTTTGACGCCGAGCTCCTGGCACCAGCCGAGGAATTCGTGGATCTTGTCGGCACCGGCCTGGTGGCCCTGGCTGGTGGGAGCGTTGAACTGCTTGGCCCAGCGGCGGTTGCCGTCCACCATCACACCGATGTGCTTGGGGATGCGGTCCGTGTCCAGCGAGCGCAGGAGC
Source organism: Arthrobacter oryzae (assembly GCF_030718995.1). Taxonomy (NCBI): domain Bacteria; kingdom Bacillati; phylum Actinomycetota; class Actinomycetes; order Micrococcales; family Micrococcaceae; genus Arthrobacter; species Arthrobacter oryzae. Next base: position 2,976,530 of record NZ_CP132204.1, on the reverse strand, counting down.
CTGCGTTCATAGAAGCCATAGAGGATCCCGGGCAACTCCATCCGGAGACTCACCTGACTTCCTTGATGTATGACGGCAGTGCATTCCTAGGCTACCCGCCCGCGGCGGCGGCACGGTGCACACGGCTTCGGATTGCAGGGCCCGGACTTGTTACCCATAAGTAACTTACTGGAACGTAGTTTATTCTTGACCCATGGAACGCAACTCTCCCCCGGCGGACCCGGGAGCAGGCCGCAGCCGGAAGTCGGGCCCGATGGATGAAGCGGCAGTCCGCATCGCGGAGTTGCTCATGATCAAGCCCAAGTGGCGCGGTTGGATCCACACCTTCACCGCGCCGCTGGCTTTCGCCGCCGGGCTGGTCCTGATCCTGCTGGCGCCCACGACCGACCTGAAAATTGCCTCGGCCGTCTACGCTGTGACCGGAGTACTCCTGTTCGGCATCAGTGCCGTGTACCACCGAGGGAACTGGTCGCCCGGTGTCAAGATCGTCCTGAAGCGCCTGGACCACACCAACATCATGCTGGTGATCGCGGGCAGCTACACGCCGCTCGCGTGGGCGCTGCTGGAACGGCCCAAGGCAGTGGTGCTGCTGTGGGTCATCTGGTCCGGCGCGATTCTGGGCGTACTGTTCCGGCTGCTTTGGACCGACGCACCGCGCTGGCTTTATGTGCCCATCTATATCGCCCTCGGCTGCGGCGCTCTGTTCTACCTGCCGGACTTTTTCGCGGCCAGCATCGCCTCAGCCGTCCTGATCTGCGTGGGCGGCGCCCTCTACATTGCCGGTGCCGTCTTTTATGCGCTCAAGAAGCCGAACTTCAGCTACAGGCACTTCGGCTTCCACGAACTCTTCCACGCCTTCACCGTGTTCGCCTTCGCCGCGCACTTCATCGCCATCGCCATGGCAGTCCTCAGCCGGAGTGCTTAGGGCCGACCCGCGGCGATGAGGTCCGGGAGTTCAGTCATGTGCCGGAAAACCGTGGTTCCCGGGCCGGCCAGCCTGTGCGCCGGAGTCACTCCCCCGCCATAGGCGAAGACGTGCATGCCGGCTGCCCGGGCCGCCTGGACTCCGAAGACACTGTCCTCCACCACGGCGCAGTTGGCAGGTTCCGCTCCATCGTGGCGTGGGTGCCACTGGAGGCCACGCAGTGCGGGAGCTGCAGCCGGGCCAGGGCCTCGACGATGCCGTCAACCGCCACCAGGTCCCGCGAGGACCCTCTGGTCAACCCTGATGGCAACGGACTCGGAATCGACCAGGACGCCGTCACAGTCAAAAATGACCAGCCCAATGGGGTCCCGCGGAGCCCCGGACGCAGGGTGCGGCATGGAAGTCATCAGGCCATCGTAGCCAGTCGCTCCAGCAGTTCAGCCACGGAGCCCACCGGACGCTCGCACACCATCCCGCGGCACAGGTACACCTGTGGCGAGCCGTCAGCCGCCGCAGTCCTGCCTTCCAGCAGCGGCACCGCCGCCACGGCTCCATTCCCGGCGTCGGACGCGACCGCAACCACCAGTCCCGGGCTGGCCGACAACAGCAGCGCGTGGTGGAGTTCGGAGCGTGCCGGAACATCAGGCCCGACGACGGCGGCCTCCACGGGCCCCGCAAGGGCAGCCTGCGCCGTGGCCAGGAGCCACCCTGCCGCCCGGGGTGCCCGTGTGGCCAGCGGTGGCAGCAGCGAGAGAATATTGCCGGCCATGATCCTGTGGTCGGCCGAACCGGACAGCGCGGCATAACCCAGCAGGGCCCCGGCGAACGCGGCCGCACCGCTGGGCGTGGCGTTGTCGAAAGGCTCCAGGCCGGCCCGCTGGCCCTGGGCGTTGAACACCTGGGATGATTCCCCGGCGGTGTCCACCAGGGTTCCGTCCGCTGCGAACCGCAGGCAGGCGGACCGCAGGATGTCCTCGGCGAGTCGGTACCACCGCCCGTCACCAGTCACTCCGAACAGTGCCAGAAGTCCGTCAACGCAGAAAGCGTAGTCTTCGAGCAGCCCGCCGATCCCCCGGGCCCGGCCCGCATGCGATACGCGCACCAGGGTGCCGTGTTCCGCGGCCCGCTCACCGGCGTCGTGGTCCCCGGTGCCTGCGGCCCGCCAATGGATCCGTTCAAGGTACGCGGCCACACTAACGGCGGCGGCCACCAGCTCGGGCCGGTCCAGGACGGCACCTGCTTCAGCCAGGGCGGCGACCGCCAGCCCGTTCCAGCCCGCCACCACTTTCTCGTCCCTGGCGGGTTGCGGACGGCGCGAGCGCGCAGCCAGCAGGCGCGGCCTGACCCGGTCCCACAGGCGCCGCTCGGCGTCGTCGAACGGGCGGCCCGGATGCAGCGGCGAGGCTGCCTGCGTTACGGTGCCCGCGGCACGGACATTCATCAGCTGCGCCACCGGAGGGCCGTCCTCCGGTCCCAGGATGTCCAGCAGTTCTTCGGGCGTCCATAGGTAGCTGGCGCCCTCGAGGTGCTTGCCGTCCACCACCGTGTCCGCGTCCAAGGACGACGCGAACGCCTCCGCATGTCCTGCCGCCTCCCCTGCACCGGGCAGGCGCAGCGAGGCGATCATCCAGTCCGCAGTGCGTGATGCGACGTCCGCGGCCTCCCCGGCCGTGTATACGGCGTCGCCGCCGAGCCGTACCCAGTGGACGTAGGCGCGCAGCAGCTGGGCATTGTCGTAGAGCATCTTTTCAAAGTGCGGCACGGACCAGTCGCGCGTCACCGAGTACCGGGCGAATCCGCCGTCCAGCTGGTCGAACAGCGCGGACCGGGACATCGCTGCCAGCGTCCGGCCGGCCATGTCCCTGGCCGCGGCGGCGGTGTCCGACGCCACGGCAGCGTGCCGGACCAGGAATTCCAGCACGGGCGACGGCGGAAATTTCGGCGCGGCGCCGAAGCCGCCGTCGTGCGCGTCTTCGGAGCGGGCCAGGACCCGGACGGCCTCGGCGAGCAGCCCGGCATCCACGGGGTCAGGCGGGCCGGTCAGCCGGACGGCCGCGGCAAGCTGCGTTTCAGCCATCCCGCGTGCAAGGGTGTCGGCGTTGTGTTCCACGCCGTCGCGCCGTTCAAGCCAGGCTTCGCGGACAGCTTCGAGAACCTGTCGGAAGGAAGGCCGGCCGGGCATGGGCCGCGGCGGGAAATATGTTCCGGCATGGAAGGCGCGTCCGTCAGGGGTCAGGAAGACGGACATCGGCCAGCCGCCTTCCCCGCTGATCGCCTGGGTTGCGGCCATGTAGACGGCGTCAACGTCCGGGCGTTCTTCCCTGTCCACCTTGATGGCCACGAAGTTGGCGTTGAGGAAGTCCGCGGTCTCCTGGTCTTCGAAGGACTCGTGAGCCATCACGTGGCACCAGTGGCATGCGGCGTAGCCAATGGACAGGAAGACGGGGACGTCCCGCTGCGCCGCGAAGTCAAAGGCTTCATCCCCGAAGGGCCGCCAATGGACCGGATTGTCCGCGTGCTGCCTCAGGTAGGCCGACGGTTCCCCGGCCAGGGCATTCGCTGCACCGGGCCAGGCTCCCCCGCCGTTGCCGGCTGCGCCGTTAGCGCTGTCCGCGGCCTTCATCACCGTTGCGATCCGTGCGGAGGTCAGCGCCGCCCTGCGGGCCGCCGAGGGTGCCCGGCTCGTTCGTGCCCGGAGCCTGCGTGCCATCTTGCGCGCCCGACGCCCCGTCGCCGGGCATCTCCATGTCCTGTGCCCCGGCAGCAATCGCGGCAAGGCGCTCTTCCTCCACCTGGGCACGGTAGCGGACCCGGCGGATACGGCGCACCATGTCAACGATCAGCAGCGTGGTGGCCAGCACGAAGAACGCGGTCATGATGAAGCCCCACATGCCCGGAGTCACCTGGTCTTCGGAGAGGCCCGGGCGCAGTGACGGCGTGGGGCTGGGCGCCGGGGTTGTCGCGAGGGCGAGGAGCAAGTGATGCACGTTTAGACCTTCTGTGGAGCGTCTTGAGGGCCCTGATTTCTACAGGGCATAGAACATGGCTTGGTTCTATCTTAGCCCCGCGAAAAGATCCTTTTCCGGCAGTTCCGCGGGCACCCGCGACTGGATCAGGGAGTAGTCCTCCCAGGGCCAGGCCCGGCGCTGCATGTCCGGAGACACGGCGAAGAAGAATCCCAGCGGGTCCACCTGGGTCCGGTGGGCGCGGAGTGCGTCGTCGCGGGCTTCGAAATAGTCCCCGCAGTCAACCTGGGTGGTGGTGGGGTGCGTCGGGGGCGGCGGCGTGTGGCCTTCGGCGTCAGCCTCGAGCCAGGCTGCAAGGCGCTCGGCGTAGGGCGACTGCAGGCCGGCCTCTTCGAGCGCAAAGTGCAGTGCGCGGAACCGCTCAGGGCTGAAGGCGCGGTCGTAGTACAGCTTGCTGGGCGCCCACGGCTCGCCGATGCCCTGGTACCGTTCCGGATCGCCTGCGGCCTCGAAGGCCTCCACTGCCACGCGGTGGGCCATGATGTGGTCCGGGTGCGGATAACCGCCGTTTTCGTCGTAGCTCAGGATGACCTGCGGCTTGAAATCACGCACCAGCCTCACCAGCGGGGCCGCAGCAACCTCCAGCGGCTGGAGGGCGAAGGAACCCGGCGGCAGCGGCGGAAGGGGATCGCCTTCGGGCAGTCCGGAGTCCACGAATCCGAGCCAGCGCTGGCGGATTCCCAGCACGCGGGCGGCGTTGTTCATTTCGAGGCGGCGTGCACCGGCCATGTCCCGCTTGGGGTGCGGATCGTTTTCCATGGCGGGGTTCTGGATGTCGCCCCGGGATCCATCCGTGCAGGTGGCCACCATGACGTCAACCCCTGCCGCGGCGTACATGGCCATAGTGGCTGCGCCCTTGCTCGATTCGTCGTCAGGGTGAGCGTGGACGGCCAGCAGGCGGAGCGGTTGTGACTGGCTTGCGGACGCTGTCATCTGAAACGGCTCACTTTCTTGGAATGTTGGGCGTGCGGTTCAGGGCTACGCGGACGCGGAAATATCCCGTTCGGATCCACACTAAACTGGAACGGTGACTTCCGAGGATCAGCCGGCCACTTCGGCGCCGCCAACTACCACCCTAGCTAATCGTTACGGGGGCCAAAAGCGCGCCCTCTCGCGCAAGGCCAAGCGCAACATCGGAATCGCCGCACTCGCTGCCGGAATCGGCTTTATGGCATGGATCTCCACCTCCCTGAACACCGAGACCGTGTCTTTCAAGGACATCGGCTACAGCACCACGGACGCTACCCAGGCCGAGATCGATTTCCAGGTCACCAAGGAACCCGGAACCAGCGTTAAATGTGCGGTGAAGGCGCTGGACGAGAAGTTCGCGGTGGTCGGCTGGAAAGTGCTTGATATCGGTCCGAACCCGGCCGATGCCACGGCCGACGGCGGCCGCACCACCGCCCACCGCGCAGTAGTTCGCACGGAATCGCTCTCGGTTTCCGGGGTCGTGGACAGCTGCTGGATCCCGGACGAGGACAAGTAGCGGGCAGCAGTTCCGCCTGCTTTCCCCCGCCGGCATGTGACCCACACCGCAGGCCTTCTTTGGTTTGTCCAGCGCATTGACTACAATGGATCAATACCTTCTACCCCGCTGAGCTGGTTACTGAGTTCCACAAGTGGCCACCGTGGCGGGGTCTTTACTTGTTTGACCACAAACTTGTTTGACCACGAAAAAGGAGAAGTCCGTGTCTACCACCAACAGCGCAACTGCAGCTTGGCTTACCCAGGAAGCTTTTGATCGCCTGAAGGCAGAGCTGGACCACCTCTCCGGTGCCGGCCGGGCGGAAATCGTCCAGAAGATCGAAGCAGCACGCCAGGAGGGCGACCTCAAGGAAAACGGCGGATACCACGCCGCCAAGGAGGAGCAGGGCAAGATTGAAGCCCGCATCCGCCAGCTCACCGTTCTGCTCCGGGATGCCCACGTGGGCGAGTCCCCGGCGGATGACGGAATCGTCGAGCCCGGAATGATCGTCGTCGCCCGGATCGCCGGCGACGAGGAGACCTTCCTGCTCGGATCCCGCGAGATCGCTGGCGATTCCGACATCGACGTCTTCAGCGAGAAGTCCCCGCTCGGGTCCGCCATTGTGGGCCACAAGGAGGGCGACAAGCTCAGCTACACCGCCCCGAACGGCAAGGACATCACGGTGGAGATCATCTCCGCCAAGCCGTACGCGGGCTAGGAGCGCAGCTCCCCCCCACGGCACAGCTAAACGCACGACGCCGGCCCTCCCCTCCAGGGGATGGCCGGCGTCGTGCGTTGTGCTGCGGGCAGTTCAGCCCCGCGGAAGCCGCTGCCTGAGCAGCACCGCGGCGGCGACGCCGCCCAGTGCACCGCCCAGGTGCGCCTGCCAGGAAACGAATCCCGCCACGCCCGGCAGGATACCGAACAGGATGCCGCCGTAGCTGAGGAAAAGGATTACTGACAGCGCTATCTGCCACCAGCTGCGGTTGAAGAACCCGCGGACCAGGAGGAAGGCAAAGAGTCCAAAGACCAGGCCGGAGGCGCCCACCGTTATTCCCCAGCCGCCGATCAGCCACACCAGCAGGCCCGAGCCGAGCCAGCTGAACGCCACTGCGGTGACGAAGACCCTGAGCCCGGACATAAAGACGAGGAAGCCGAAGATGACCAGCGGCAGCGCGTTGGAAACCACATGGCCGAGGTTGGCATGGAACAGCGGGAACGAGAGGATGTCCAGCAGTCCGTCGGCGGTGCGCGGGCGGAGGCCGAACGTCCTGTTCAACGCATGGAACGTGGCCGCGTTGACGAACTCGATCGCAAACAGGAGGACGACGAACAGCCCCGTAACCAGGAGCCCGCCCTGAGCACGGGCGGCAGGCGTGTGCCTCGTCTGCGGCCGGCCCCCCTGAGCATCCAGCACCATGGCCCCTAGTGCACCACGATCGGCTGGAAACCCTCGGCACGGAGCGCGCCCAGGACCTGCTCGCAGTGCTCGTGGCCCTTGGTCTCCAGGTTGACGGTGATGGAGACGTCCCCCATGCTGATGGAGCCGCCTACCCGGGTGTGGTCCAAGCCTGTGACGTTGGCGTCGTTCTCTGCGATAATCCGGGCAATCGTGGCCAGCGAACCGGGCCGGTCGTCCAGCATCATGCGGACCGTCATGTAGCGGCCCGCCGCAGAAAGACCGCGCTGGATCACCTTGAGCATCAGCATCGGGTCGATGTTGCCGCCGGAGAGGATCACCGCGGTGGTGCCGGGGTTTTCGATCTTGCCGTCCATCAGGGCGGCAACACCCACGGCACCCGCCGGCTCCACCACCATCTTGGCGCGTTCCAGCAGGAAGATCAGCGCCCGCGCGAGCGAGTCCTCGCTGACCGTCACGACGTCGTCCACCAGTTCGCGGATGATGCTAAACGGCAGCTGCCCGGGGCGGCCCACGGCGATGCCGTCGGCCATGGTGGAGACCTTCTTCAGCGGCACCAGGGCGTCCGCAGCGAGCGACGGCGGGTAGGCGGCGGCGTTTTCGGCCTGGACGCCGATGATCCGGATGTCGCGGCCCAACTCCCGGGCCCTCGCCTTCACAGCCACCGCGACGCCGGCCAGCAGGCCGCCGCCGCCGACTCCCATCAGGATGGTGTCAACATTGGGGATCTGTTCCAGGATTTCCAGCCCCACCGTTCCCTGTCCGGCCACAACGTCGACGTTGTCGAAGGGGTGGACAAAGACGGCGCCGGTCTCATCGGCGTAGCGCTGGGCTTCAGCGAGGGCTTCGTCCACATTGTGCCCGTGCAGGACCACTTCGGCGCCGTGGCTTCGCGTGGCGGCCAGCTTGGGCAGGGCCACGCCCAGCGGCATGTAGATGCGCGCCTTGATGCCCAGGCTCTTGGCTGCGACGGCAACGCCCTGCGCGTGGTTCCCGGCCGACGCGGCCACCACGCCGCGCTTTTTCTCTTCGGCGGAGAGCTTGGCCATGCGGACGTAGGCGCCGCGTACTTTGAACGATCCGGCCCGTTGGAGGTTCTCGCACTTGAAGTAGACGTCGCCGCCCACCATGCTGCCCAAGGCCCGGGAGGATTCCACCGGGGTCCGCGTAATAATCCCTTCAAGCAGCTTCTGCGCCTCCAGGACATTGTCCAACGTGACGGGCAGGCTATTGAGGGTTTTCACGAACTAGTCTCCTTTGGGGAATTCGGCTGGGGCGTCCGGGCCGGCATGTCCGGCGGGAGTTCCCGTTGACTGTGCGGCGCCCTTGCCGCGGCCCGGATTCGCACCGGGAAGGTAGACATCCTTGAAGGTGTTGTCTTGGCCGGGTCCGGTGTCCCCGGTTACACCCGGGGTTGCCGCCGCCAGCACTCCTTCATGTTCCCACGTTCTGGCAGCAATATATCGAATCGCCGAGTTTGCTACGGCAAGGATGGGCACCGAGAAGAGTGCGCCGGGGATGCCGGCGAGGTAGGAACCGGCGGCCACGGACAAAATAACGGCCACCGGGTGCAGGGCCACCGCCTTGCCCATGACGAGCGGCTGCAGGATGTGGCTTTCCAGCTGCTGGACCAGCAGCACGATTCCCAGCATGATCAGCGCGTTGACCCAGCCGTTGGCCACGAGGGCCAGGAGCACGGCCACGGCGCCGGTGACCAGCGCGCCGACGATGGGGATGAAGGAGCCGATGAACACCAGCACGCCCAGGGGAAGGGCTAGCGGAACGCCGATGATGGCGGCGCCGGCGCCGATTCCCACCGCGTCCACAAAAGCCACGAACATCTGGATGCGGGCGTAGCTGACCATGGAAGCCCAGCCCTTGCGGCCGGCACCGAAAGTGGCAGCGCGTGCTTTCCTGGGCAGCAGCCGCACCAGGAACGCCCAGATCCGGTCGCCCTCAAGGAGGAAGAAAATCAGCACAAACAACGCGAGGATGAGGCCCGCAGCGAAGTGACCCGCGGTGCTTCCGAAGGAAAGGGCGCCGCTCAGGATGCTGCTGCTGTTGTTCTGCAGCGCATCCGTCGCCTCCTTCAGGTACTGGTCGATCTGGGCCGCTGTGAGGTGGAGCGGGCCTTCCGCCAGCCAGCCCTGGATCTGCTGGATTCCGGTCAACGCCTCACTCCACAGTTCACTGAAGCCGGCAACCAGCTGCCGCCCCACGAGCGCCAGGGAGCCGGCGATCAGGCCGATGAAGCCCAGCACTGTGATGGCCACAGCGCCGCCGTTGGGCACGCGCTGCGCCCTGAGCCAGCGGGTAACGGGGCTCAGGAGACCGGCCAGCAGGGCTGCGACCATGACGGGGATGATCAGGAAGCTGATCTTGCTCAGCAGCCAGACAAGCGCAGCAACGACGAGCAGGATCAGCCCCAGTCGCCAGGCCCACGAGGCAGCAATCCGCACGCCGTAGGGAATGTCCTGGTCCAGTTCGCGGTCAGTCACCACCCGCAACGGGGCCGCAGGTTCAGCTGTCCCGCCCAGGGAAGCGGGCAGGGCCGCGGCGTTGCGGGCATCCTGGCTCTGGCTTGGTGCGGCGTCCTCAGCTGGCGTCATAGCCTAATACTTCCCCAGCAGCGCCTCGATGGGAAACCGTCGCGGACTACAGCGACGCGCTGATACCCCACGTGATGGTGAACGACTCCCCTGCCGGCAGCCAGCGCAGGCCGTCACCGCTGTTGAACGCATTGGCCGGGCCGGTCATGGGTTCAATGGCAACGGCTTTTGCCCTGCCGGGGTACTGGTCAGTGACGAAGACGTGGACGTAGGCGCAGCTGTCGTCCTGCCAGAGGCTTATGCTGCGGCCGTCGGACGCCTGGAGCGTTTGGCGGGCCACCCCGCCGTCGAACACCAGGTCCGTGTAGGCGACGTCGATATCGAGTTCGGCCACGGTCCGGCCGCTCCGCAGGTCCGTCCCGCCGCTGACCGGCTCTGAACTGCGGGGTATGAGCCTGTCATCGGCAACAAGCCGGCGGGCGGCGCCCACGGTGAGCACCAGTTCCGCGGCTGGCACGTCGCCGAGCCTAAGGTAGGGATGCGCTCCCAGGACGAAGGGGGCGGACCCCTGGGAATCGTTGAGGAGTGTCTGGCGGACCACGAGCCCGAGGTCCTCGGCCAGAACGTACTGGACGCGGTGCCGCAGGAGGAACGGGTAGCCGTGCTGCGGGAAGATCGGCGCCTCGAGGGTCACCGAAAACTCGGATTCATCCACCAGTTCGTAGGACGCGTTCCGCAGCAGTCCGTGGCTGGCGTTGTTGCGCGAAACTTCGGTGATGTCCAGCTGCTGCTTCTTGCCGTCCAGGTACCAGACACCGTCTTCAACCCGGTTGGCCCACGGCGCCAGCGTGATTCCCGTGGCTCCCGGAGGGATGTCCCCGTCCCCGTATGTTTCCGTCAGCTGGACGCCGCCCCGGGAATAGAGCCGCAGGCCCGCGGCCAGCTCCGTGACCACGGCCAGGGCATCACCGCGGCGGAGTTCGTATTGCCGGCCGGAGGCGTAGCGGCGGGGCGCGCTTGCGGTTTCGCCTGAGCCGGCGGTGCCAGCGCCGTTGGGGCCGGAATCGAGGGTGCTCGGAGTCATGGGCTCAACCGTACCCGTTCAGGCCCGCCACCTCACTCCGGCGCAGCCGCGCCAGCTCCTCATGTTATTTTTTGTTCGAAACTATTTCTTTTTGATCGTTTTGTGGGAGAATTGAAGAGCCTGCTGCCGCGCCCTCGAAGGCGGGCTCCGATGGCCGCCGCTCGTAAAGGACTAGACGCATGACACACATCACCAGCACCAACCTCGCCGATGGCCGGGAGCTGCTCTATTTCGATGACGCCCCGGCAGGCGGGGCCCGGACGGGAGGAGCCACGGCAGCCGCGGTCCGGACGGCGGAAACAACACGCCGGCCCGAGGACACCCCCGACCTCCGCGAACTGCCGGCAAGGAGTGAACCGGGCGAAGTCAGGTTCGACGCCCTCACCGGCGAATGGGTGGCCGTGGCTGCGCACCGCCAGAGCCGCACCCACCTGCCTCCGGCGGACCAGTGCCCCATCTGCCCGACAACCCCGGCCAACCCGTCCGAAATCCCGGCACCCGACTACGACGTCGTGGTGTTCGAGAACCGTTTCCCGTCGCTCGGACCTGCGCTTGGACCGGTCCCCGACAATGCCGGCTGGGGAACAACCGGTGCCGCCTATGGCCGGTGCGAAGTAGTGTCCTTCACGCCCGAGCACACCGGTTCATTCAGCGGGCTGAGCGAGGTCCGGGCCCGCACGGTGGTTGAGGCCTGGGCGCACCGTACGGGCGCCCTGAACGCGCTTCCCGGCATCCGGCAGGTCTTCCCGTTCGAGAACCGCGGCGCGGACATCGGCGTCACTCTCCACCACCCGCACGGCCAGATATACGCGTACCCCTACGTGACGCCCCGCGCAGCAGTGATGGGGGCCGCCGCCCGGAAGTTCTACGACGACGGCGACGGCCGGCAAACGCTGACCGGCTCCCTGCTGCGCTCGGAACGCGAAGACGGCAGCCGCATGGTCCTTGAAGGCGAGAACTTCAGCGCCTACGTTCCTTTCGCGGCCCGGTGGCCCCTGGAAGTGCACCTGGTCCCGCACCGCCAGGTGCCGGACCTGGCGGCGCTCACCGGCGCGGAGAAGGACGAGCTGGCACACGTCTACCTTGACCTGCTCAAGCGACTCGACGCCCTCTACCCGACGCCCACCCCTTACATCTCGGCCTGGCACCAGGCCCCGCTCGATGAGCTGCTGCGGCCTGCGGGTTACCTCCACCTCCAGCTCACCTCCCCCCGCAGGGCGGAGGATAAGCTCAAGTACCTGGCCGGTTCCGAAGCGGCCATGGGTGCTTTCATCAACGACACCACCCCGGAACTCGTGGCGGAGCGGCTGCGCAGCGTCACGGTTCCCGCCCCAGCCCTCACTCCCATCCCGGAAGGCGCACACGCATGACCGCCCCACTCAGCAACGGCAACCTGAGCAGCAGCGACCTCGAGGCACGGTTCCGGGACGCCTTCGGTTCCGCTCCGGACGGCGTCTGGCAGGCGCCCGGCCGCGTGAACCTGATCGGCGAGCACACTGACTACAACGACGGCTTCGTGCTCCCGTTCGCCATCGACAGGACGGCCCGGGTGGCTGTCCGGGTCCGTCAGGACTCGACCCTCCGGCTGCTGTCCACGTATGGCGACCAGGGAATGACGACGGCGGACACCTCCTCGCTGGCCGGTCCGCAGGCCAAGGGCTGGACCAAGTACCCCCTCGGCGTCATCTGGGCGCTGCAGGAGCGGGGCATCGCGGTACCCGGCCTTGACCTGCTGCTGGATTCCAACGTGCCGCTCGGCGCAGGGCTCTCCTCGTCCCACGCCATCGAGTGCGCCGTCATCTCAGCCCTCAATGAGCTGACCGGCGCGGGGCTGGAAGCGGAGGAGATGGTCCTGGCCACCCAGCGCGCCGAAAACGACTTCGTGGGGGCTCCCACCGGCATCATGGACCAGTCGGCCTCCCTGCGCGGGGCCAAAGGCCACGCGGTCTTCCTCGACTGCCGGGACCAGAGCGTCCGCCTCGTTCCGTTCGAAACGGAGCCGGCGGGCCTGGTCCTGCTGGTGATCGACACGAAAGTTTCCCACTCACATGCCGACGGCGGCTATGCGTCGCGCCGGGCATCATGCGAGCTCGGTGCCGAAGTACTCGGCGTCAAAGCGCTTCGCGACGTCGGCGTGGAGGACCTGGCGGAAGCCAGCGGCCTCCTGGATGAGGTCACGTTCCGCCGGGTCCGCCACGTGGTCACCGAGAACGACCGCGTCCTGCAGACCGTGGAACTGCTCGGCTCCGCCGGGCCGGGCGCCATCGGCCCCCTCCTCGATGCCAGCCACCGTTCCATGCGTGACGACTTCGAGATTTCATGCCCCGAACTGGACACGGCAGTCGACACCTCCCGGGCCAGTGGAGCCATCGGAGCCCGCATGACAGGGGGCGGCTTCGGAGGGGCAGCGATCGCCCTGACGCCGGTGGCCGCCGAGCAGCAGGTGCGCACCGCCGTCGAGCAGGCTTTCTCCCGCGCCGGCTACCGGAAGCCGGACATCTTCACCGTTACCCCCGCGGCCGGGGCGATGCGGCTCGCATAGCTCCGGCGTAGGCTGGGCGCATGTCAGAAGCAGTCATTGTTTCCACTGCCAGAAGCCCGATCGGACGTGCCTTCAAGGGGTCTTTGAAGGACGAACGGCCGGACGACCTTGCCGCGGCGATGGTCACGGCCGCGCTGGACAAGATCCCCTCCTTCGATCCCCGCGGAGGGCACGGCCCGGGCCTCGACGACCTCTACCTGGGGTGCGCCGAGCCGAGTGGCGAAGCCGGTTCCAACATGGCCAGGGTGGTCACCATCCTGGCCGGGCTGGACAACGTGCCCGGCGCCACCATCAACAGGTTCTGTGCCTCCAGCCTGCAGACCGTCCGGATGGCGTTCCATGCCATCAAGGCGGGCGAAGGGGACGCGTTCGTGGCTGCCGGCGTCGAGTCCGTCTCCCGGTATCCCCACTGGACGGGCGCCGGGGAAACCGACGCCGGCACCCATAATCCGCTGTTCGAAGCGGCCCGGCGGCGGACCGAGGCCCGGTCCGCGTCCAACACACCCTGGACGGATCCCCGGCTGGGCGGGCGGATGCCGGACATCTACATCGCCATGGGCCAGACCGCGGAAAACGTGGCCACCACCTACGGCATCAGCCGTGCCGAGCAGGACGAGTGGGCCGTCCTCAGCCAGAACCGGGCTGAAGCAGCCCTGGCCTCGGGATTCTTCGGCCGGGACATCACGCCGTACACGCGCCGGGACGGCACCGTGGTGGACCGGGACGACTCTCCACGGGCCGGGGTCACCCTGGAAGGAGTGGCTGCGCTCCAGCCCGTGTTCCGCAGCGAGGGGACGGTGACCGCCGGCAACGCCTGCCCTCTGAACGACGGCGCTGCCGCGGTGGTGGTGATGAGTGACGACCGTGCCCGTGAACTCGGGCTGGAGCCGCTGGCGCGGATTGTGTCCACCGGCGTCAGTGCCCTCTCCCCCGAGCTGATGGGCATGGGCCCCGTCGAGGCGACCCGCCGGGCCTTGGCACGGGCAGGCCTGGCCATAGCGGACATCGACCTCGTGGAGCTCAACGAGGCATTCGCCGTGCAGGTGGTGGCCAGCGCCCGCGAACTCGGCATCGACCCCGCACGGCTCAACGTCCATGGCGGCGCTATCGCCCTCGGCCATCCGTTTGGCATGACCGGTGCACGGATGACCACCACGCTGCTGAACGGACTTCGGGAACGCGACGGGTCCCTCGGACTGGCGACCCTGTGCGTCGGCGGCGGCCAGGGCATGGCGGTGGTGTACGAGCGACTCAGCTGACGAGCCGCCCGGCTTAACAGAATGGGCCCCGCCGTGTGGCGGGGCCCATTCTGTTAAGTTCGGCTAAGTTCCGACGAAGTACGACGGCGTTTGCCGGCTGGGTGCTAGTCGTCGCCGCGGAGGATCGCCAGGAGGCGGATGATCTCCACGTACAGCCAGACCAGGGTGACGGTGAGGCCGAAGGCGGCGGTCCAGGAGAACCGCTCCGGAGCTCCGTTACGGACGCCTTCCTCGATGCTGGTGAAATCCATGATCAGGGAGAAGGCAGCGAGGCCGATGGCCAGCAGGCCGATGAAGACGCCGAGCGGGATGCCGAAGATCTCAACGCTGCGCAGGCCGAACATTTCGTTCTGCAGACCGGTCAGCATCATCACCATGTTGACCAGCGAGAAGACCGCGTAGCCGATAATCGCGATCATGAAGAAGCGCATGGCCTTGGGGGTGGCACGGACCTTGCCGCTCTTGAACAGCAGGAGCGTGACGCCGAACACGGACAGTGTACCGATCACTGCCTGCAGGCCGACGCCCGGGTAGAGGCCGTCAAGGACGCGGGTCAGGCCGCCCAGGAAGAGTCCTTCCAGACCCGCGTAGGCAAGGATCAGGGCCGGTGACGGCTGCTTCTTGAAGGTGTTGACGAGGGCCAGCACGAAGCCGCCCAGCGCGCCGACGATCATCAGCAGGGACGCCAGCGGCATGCTGACGAAGAGCGTCACGGCAGCACCGGCCATCAGCACGCCGAGGCAGGCTGCGGTCTTGATGATGACGTCGTCAAAGGTCATCCGCCCGGTTTCGGCCGGTCCGGCTGCGGGCTGGTTGTACATCTGCTGCAGCTGGTCATGGGTCATGTTCTGCTGCTGGGCCATCCAGCCGCCCTGTGCGTCCATGACCTGGCCGGGAGTGCGTCCCGGTGTCTGGCCGTACGGGTTCTGCCCGTACTGCGGCTGGCCGTAGGGGTTCTGGCCGTACTGAGCCTGCGGAACAGGCGGTGCCTGGGTGGCTCCACGGAAATTCTTTCCGTTGAAGATCGGGTTTCCGCCAAGTGCCATTGCGGGTGTCCTCCATATAAAGGGGGTTGGGTGGTGATCCTTATAGTTCAAGGTACCAATTTCCACGCGCGGGCGGCAGGGATAGTTCCCCGGAAGGGGCTGCCGAAACCCAACCGTGACATGGCCGACCCCTGGGCGTGACGAATACCACAGCAGCCACGGCGCCGCGACTGTTTAGGAATACGCAGAATCAACAAAAGTTTTCTTTAGAAGAACTGCACCAATCCTGTGGCCGGGCTTCACGGTCGTTATCCGATCGCGATCTTAGGCGTGCCTACACGAGGCTTCTTTGGCCCCGGCTGGCTGTAACATAAGCCCAAGCAGGGTGACTGACATCACAAAGTATTCGGCGTATTTGCCGTCTATCTGGCGCCACGACAACGTCCCCTCGCACCGTTCGCAGTGGTTGTAAAGGCGCAACCCAGTCCACCCCCATGTGGAGGTTTTCATTTTGAGAAACACACTGAGAGGCCTGTCGCACAGACGACGCGGCAGATTGCTTAAGGCGGTGGGGGCTGTTTTTGCCGCCGTCGTGGCAATTCTCCTCGTCGTCGCCCCGGCGTCGCAGGCCACTACCCCCTCACCGACACCATCCCCGTCGAACCAGCAGTTCCAGAACAGCATCAGCGGCTTCCTTCGTGACGACGCACGTGCACCAATCGCTGACGTTACGATCACCGCCAAAAGCGGCGATTTCACCGGGACCGCAAAATCAGGCGCCAACGGCTCATGGACCATCGGAGTCCCGGTCCAGGGCACGTATGAAGTGGAACTGGACGAGTCCACCCTCCCCGAAGGCATCAAGCTCGCCGACGGTCAGGAAAATCCACGCACCGTCACCTTCAGCCAGACGTCCAATCTCTCCGTCATCTTCGCCTTCGGCAAAGGCATTGTGGTCCAGCAGCAGGACTTCGGCCAGAACCTGCTCAACAGGCTCGTGGCCGGCCTGAGCTTCGGCCTCCTGCTGGCGCTGGCCTCGGTGGGTCTGTCGCTGATCTTCGGCACCACCGGCCTCACCAACTTTGCCCACGGCGAAATGGTCACGTTCGGCGCCGTGCTGGTCTTCGCCTTCAATGCCATGAGCCTGCCGTTCTGGCTGGCGGTGGTCCTCGCCCTGCTGGGCGGCGGCCTCTTCGGCTACGTCCAGGACGCCGGCCTGTGGAAGCCTTTGCGCCGCCGCGGCACGGGCCTGGTCCCCATGATGATCGTCAGCATCGGCCTCGCATTGGCTGTCCGCTACGTTATTCAGTTCTACTTCGGCGGATCCACCCAGCAACTGCCCTACGCCCAGAGCTCGGAAATCCAGATCGGGCCGGTGTCGATCTCGCCCAACAACCTGTGGTCGCTCGTCATCAGCGCCGTCGTCATCGCGCTGATCGGCTTCGTCCTCCTGAAGACCCGGCTGGGCAAGGCCACCCGTGCAGTCGCCGACAACCCGGCCCTGGCGGCAGCCTCGGGCATCGACGTCGACAATGTCATCCGGATTGTCTGGGTGGCGGGCGGCATGCTGGCCTCCCTCGGCGGCATCCTCTGGGCCTACTACCGGCCCGGCGTCACGTTCGACATGGGTTCCCAGATCCTGCTGCTCATCTTCGCAGGTGTGACCCTGGGCGGCCTTGGCACGGTATTCGGTGCACTGATCGGATCCATCATTGTCGGCATCTTCGTGGAGCTGACCACCGTGTTCGGCCTCGCAGCCGACCTCAAATATGTGGGAGCACTGTTCATCATGATTGTTGTCCTCTTGTTCCGGCCGCAGGGCATCCTGGGCCGTCGCGAGCGCGTGGGTTAGGAGACAGCCATGGACTTGGGATTCATTTTCTCCAGCGCTGCCGGTGAACTTTTCAGCCCGACGACGGCGGCGTACGCGCTGGCCGCGCTTGGCCTCGCCGTTCACTTCGGCTACTCCGGCCTGCTGAACTTCGGGCAGGCGGGCTTCATGGCGGTAGGCGCCTACGGCTTCGCCATCTCCACGCTGACTTTCGGCGTGCCGTTCTTCGTCGGCCTGCTCATCGCCGTCATCTGCTCGGCGATCTTCGCGCTGCTGCTGGGTATTCCCACCCTGCGCCTGCGTGCCGACTACCTGGCCATCGTGACGATTGCGGCGGCGGAAATCGTCCGCTACATCGTCACCACCAACCAGCTGACGTCCGTGACGGGTTCCGCCAACGGACTGGCAGCCTTCGAGGGCGGCTTCTACGCCATGAACCCGTTCCCGGAGGGCTCGTACTTCGGCATGAACAACAGGGACTTCTTCATCCGTGTTGTGGGCTGGGGACTCGTCGTCATCTGCTGCACCCTGGTGTGGCTCCTGATGCGCAGCCCGTGGGGACGCGTCCTCAAGGGCATCCGCGAGGACGAAAATGCGGTCCGCTCGCTGGGCAAGAACGTCTACGCCTACAAGATGCAGGCACTGGTCATCGGCGGCGTCCTGGGCGCTCTGGCCGGCATGATCTTCACCCTTCCCCGCGGCGCAGTCCAGCCCGCCAACTACGGCACCGAGCTGACGTTCTTCCTGTACACCTGCCTGCTCCTGGGCGGCCTCGGGACGGTCCTCGGTCCGGTGGTGGGCGCCATGATCTTCTGGGTGGTGCTTTCGCTCACCCAGGGCATTCTCTACGGCCTCATTGAGTCCGGTGCGGTCACATGGCTGAACACGGTCCAGGCGGGGCAGCTGCGCTACATCCTCGTGGGTGTTGCCCTGATGCTGCTGATGATCTTCCGGCCCCAGGGCGTCTTCGGCAACAAGAAGGAGTTGGCGTTCGCATGAGTGAACAACGCAATGTGCCAACATCAAGTGGCACTAGGAACAGCGGTAACACCGAGAATATTGACTACATGACGGACACGCGGCCGATCGCGGCCGGCGAAACAGCCCCCGGCTGCAAGAAGCGCGACCCGATCGTCGTCGCCGAAAATGTCACGCGGAGCTTCGGCGGCATCAACGCCGTCGACGTCGAATACCTTGAGATCCCCCGGCACAAGATCACGGCGCTGATCGGACCCAACGGGGCCGGCAAGACCACCCTGTTCAACCTGCTGACCGGCTTTGACACGCCGAACTCCGGCAAGTGGCAGTTCGAAGGCAACAGCCTCGCCGGCGTCTCCCCCTACAAGGTGGCACGGATGGGCATGGTCCGCACGTTCCAGCTGACCAAGGTGATGGGCAAACTGACCGTCATGGAAAACATGCGGCTGGGCGGCTCGGAGCAGCCCGGCGAGCGGCTCTCCAAGGCACTGTTCAAGGGCATGTGGGGCGGCCGGGAAAAGGAGATCACGGCGCAGGCAAACGTCCTGCTGGAGAAGTTCAAACTGGACGCGAAGAAGGACGACTACGCG
The DNA here is from genome assembly GCF_030718995.1 of Arthrobacter oryzae. Lineage (NCBI taxonomy): Bacteria > Bacillati > Actinomycetota > Actinomycetes > Micrococcales > Micrococcaceae > Arthrobacter > Arthrobacter oryzae. Next base: position 2,957,875 of record NZ_CP132204.1, on the reverse strand, counting down.
GCGTCGTTGTCCGGCGGTCAGCGAAAACTCCTTGAAATGGCGCGGTCGCTGATGGTCAGGCCCAAGCTCGTGATGCTGGATGAGCCAATGGCCGGCGTCAATCCGGCACTGACCCAGTCCCTCCTTGACCACATCAAGAACCTCAAGGCGGAGGGCATGACCGTGCTCTTCGTGGAGCACGACATGAACATGGTGCGCCACATCGCCGACTGGGTTGTGGTGATGGCCGAAGGCAAGATCGTCGCCGAAGGCCCGCCTGTTGAGGTCATGAAGAACCCCGCCGTGATTGACGCCTACCTGGGCGCCCACCACGACGTCGATCTGGGCGACGCTGAAGGCATCAAGGAACTGGCTGCCGAGCTCGTGGCCGACGAGGAGTCAATCGTGGGCACCGAAAACGCCGGCATTATCGCCGTCGACGTCATTGCCCCTGAAACGGACTCTGCCACGGTGACGCCCGAAACCAGGAAGAAGGACACAGAATGAGCGCCACCAGCGCGGCTGCGGCCGCCACGCCAGCCGCTGCAGACGAGTCGGTGGTCAAAGTCACCGACCTGGTGGCGGGCTACATCCCCGGCGTCAACATCCTTAACGGCTGCAGCATCGAAGCCCGCAAGGGCGAACTGATCGGCATCATCGGCCCCAACGGCGCCGGCAAGTCGACGCTGTTGAAGGCGATGTTCGGCCTGGTGAAGGTGCACTCGGGTTCCGTTGTGGTCCGGGGCCAGGACATCACCGGGCTCAAGGCCAACAAGCTGGTATCCAAGGGCGTGGGCTTCGTCCCGCAGAACAACAACGTGTTCTCCACGCTGACCATTGAGGAAAACATGCAGATGGGCATGTTCCAGCGGCCCAAGGATTTCGCCGAACGGTTCGACTTCGTCACCAGTCTCTTCCCTGAGCTCGGCAAGCGCCGCGCCCAGCGGGCCGGCTCACTGTCCGGCGGGGAACGCCAGATGGTGGCAATGGGACGTGCCCTGATGATGGAGCCGGCCGTCCTGCTGCTCGATGAGCCCTCGGCAGGCCTCTCCCCCGTCAAACAGGATGAGACCTTCCTGCGGGTCCACGAGATCAACCGGGCCGGCGTCTCGGTGATCATGGTGGAGCAGAACGCCCGCCGCTGCCTGCAGATCTGCGACCGCGCCTACGTGCTGGACCAGGGCAAGGATGCGTACACGGGCACCGGCCGTGAGCTCATGAAGGACCCCAAGGTGATCCAGCTGTACCTCGGCACGCTGGCGGACGAGGTCTAAACCACCGCCAGGAGCCGCACAAGGGCCGTCACCGCAAGGTGGCGGCCCTTCTGCGTGTCCGGGGCCACGGGATGGGTGCGGGCGCCTCAGCAGCCGTTTGCTCGGCGCCTGCGCTCGTTCCTCACGCAACAAAGGCGCTTTCACAAGCGCCTTCCTCCGGCGCCCTTAGTTCTGGAGCCACCACCCAGGCAACAGAAAGCCCCCGTCCGGCCGGACGGGGGCTTTCTGTTGTCTAGGGTGAGGCGGCTTTACAGCTTGCCGAATTCTTCCTTGGACGGCTTGTAGGTGTTGTCATCCTGGTACTCGTAGATGCCGATATAGGCTTCCGTCGGGTCGCCTGCCTCGGAGAAGGTCACCGGACCGGACTGGCCGTCGTAGTCGATGTCCTTGCCGTTGCGCAGCAGGGTGACGCAGGACGGGAAGTCGGTGCACTTCTCGCCGGATTCGGAGACTGCCTTCAGCTGCTTGGCGACGTCGGTGCCCTTGGTGCTCTTCGCAGCCTCGGCTGCCAGCGCAATGAGGTTGACTGCATCGTAGGACTCGCCGGCGTAGCTGTAATCCTTCAGGGCCGGGTCAATGGCCAGCAGCTTCTTCTTGAAGTCCTCCTTGGCGAACGTGCCCGGGATGGTGCCCTGGGCGCCCTTCAGCGTGCCCGCCTGGAAGTCCTTGCTGTAGTCCGACGTGTTTCCGTCCACCAGGAACATCTGGGTTGCCTTGATGCCCTTGCCGGTCATCAAGGGGACGATGCTCTTGGCCTGGTCGAAGGTGATCAGGGCAATGGCGTCAGGCTTGGCTGCGATGACCTTGTCTACCTGACTGCTGAACTGCGAATCGCCTTCGTTGAAGAGCTCCTCGGCAACCACCTTGCCGCCGGCAGCTTCGAACGCCGACTTGACGTTCTTTGCCAGGCCCGTGCCGTAGGCGTCGTTCAGGACGATCATGCCGACGGTCTGGGCACCACAGGTAGCCATGTAGTTTCCGAGGACCTTGCCCTGGAGCACATCCGAAGGAGCCGTGCGCCAGTAGAGGCCCTTGTCATCCCAGGTGGTGAAGTCAGGCGACGTGTTCGCAGGCGAGAACTGGATGACGCCGGCGCCGGTGATCTGGTTGATGACTGTCTTGGAAACACCTGAGGAAGCAGCGCCGATGATGGCGCTGACGCCGCTGCCAAGAAGCGCGGTGGTGGACTGCGTGGCGATGTCCGTCTTGGTGTCACCGGAGTCGCGGTGGATCACCTCGACGGGCTTGCCGAGGACGCCGCCGGCGTCATTGACTTCCTTGATGCCAAGGTTGACACCGGCAATTTCGGGCGGGCCGAGGAACGCCAGCGACCCCGTTGTCGGCAGGAGCGATCCAATCTTAAGCGGGGTGTCGGTTGTGGTGGTCGAGGCCGGAACCGAGCCGCCGGCGCCTGCTCCGGTGGTGGCACTGCCGGTGGCGCTCGGCGCGGGGCAGGCAATTCCGGATGCTGCAGGGGTGGTTGAGCCTGTCGAACTCGGGGTGGACGAGCCGCCACAAGCCGTAGCCAGTAGGGCGACGCCGATGCTAAGCGCTGTGAGCTTAGCGACTCGCGGCGCCGCCTGGGGGAGTGAAATCATTGAGAGTCTCCTCGATCGAAAGGTGCGAACGGCCTTTGATGCGAATTACCAGGTGTTCCTGATTTAGATTCAAGCTAATGCAATTTCCCGGCGAACATAAGTGACTATGGTCACATCCTTATAACAGTCGTTGCATATGGGAAACCACGGGGAAAAGACGGGGACACGCGGGAAGCAGCCGGCCGGAAGAGGTCAGCCTGAAGGCCGGCGCGGCGGATCGAGGCGCGGCATTGTGGGAGGTCGACTGCGCGAAAAGTACCCCAGGTGGGACTCGAACCCACAACACGCGGATTTTAAGTCCGCTGCCTCTGCCAATTGGGCTACTGGGGCGCCCGGTCAATGGTATCCCGTCAGAGCCGTTCGAAGGGCCCGGCATACCGGAACGTGCCGTGGATGCCTCCCGGCCAGACGGCGAGCGGAAGCAGTTGGAAGAAGTCCCCCCACTCGGCCTGCGGGGGCTCGATGCCCAGTGAAACCGAGGGCACAAAGCCGAAACGGGAGTAGTACTCCGGGCCGCCCAGCAGGGCGATGCCCCGCTCCCCCGCGGCGTTCGCCCGCACGACGGTTTCCTGCATCAGCGCCGAGCCGATGCCGTGCCGCTGCAGCCGCGGCACGACGCTGATGGGGCCAAGGCCCAACAGCCCCAACTCCCCCACCCAGCCCCGCGTGCTGATGACGTGGCCCACCACCTCGCCGTTCTGTTCGGCGACGATGCTGAACTCCGGCAAGTACTCGTCACAGTCGAAGAGCTGCTTCAACAAACCCACTTCCACCGGTTCGCCGTCCACGGGCAGCCCGGTCTCCGGCGACACAGAGAAGGCAGCCGCGGTGAGCTCCAGGATCGCCGGCCGGTCTTCCGGCTGCTCGGTGCGCAGTACGAGCGGGGGCGCAGGCTTGTCGGAGCTTGACGCCGCGAGCTCGTGCAGAATCTCCAGGGCGCGGTCCGCGTCGGCCACCGGAACCAGGAGATGGTCGTGATGGAATCCGGCGAGGACGTTGCAGCTGATGTGGGCTTCGGTGAGCGCTGCACTGACTGCGGCCGTCAGCCCCAGTGCTTCAAGCGAGGAGTGCACCTGCAGCGTGATCCAGGCGGCAACAAAGTCGTAGCGAAGCTCGAGCCTGTCTGCCTCGGCCCGGGGCAGCACCACGGTGAGCCCTTCCGCTTCCCGGACAGCGGCCTCAATGCCGGGAGCGAGCGGCCTGCCGTAGGGCCACAAAACATACACATACTCCCCCTCGCGGAGCACGGGGTGGATCGATGCCAGGAGGGTCCGGATGTCCTTTTCACCAGTCATTGAGCCATTAAACAGCAACGGCGGCCGTGCCCGTGGGGAACGACCGCCGTTGCCGGTGATTTCAGGTGTGACGCCGGGACGGAAGCTACTTCGTGTCAGCCGACACAGGCTGCTTCGCCTGGCTGCTGCTGCCGGATCCGGCAGGCTTGTCAGCCACCGGTGCGGCGGGGGCAGCTGCCGGCTTCGGGGCAGGGGTGGCCGCGGCGACGAATGCTCCGCGCGGGTTTTCCAGGTCCACCAGCTGAGTGGTGTCGCGGCCCATGAAGAAGCTCAGGATCCAGTTGAAGATAACGCGGAACTTGCGCTCGAACGTGGGCATGGCCATTCCGTGGTAGCCACGGTGCGCCAGCCAGGCCAGGGGGCCCTTGAGCCCGATCCGGCCTAGGAGGTTGATGTTGGCAACACCCTTCCATTCGCCGAAGCCGGCAACGGCGCCCAGGTTCTTGTGCTTGTAGTCCTTGAGCTCCTTGTCCCAGCGGGAAGCCCACAGGTTCTTCGCGAGGCGCTTGGCCTGGCGAAGGGCGTGCTGCGCGTTCGGTACGCACGTGCCGTCCGGCAGGCCGCTGCCCGTAAGGTCCGGCACGGCGGCGATGTCGCCGGCAGCCCAGGCGTTTTCGATGATGCCTTCGTCGCCTGCGACGCGGAGGTCCGGGAGAACGCGGACGCGGCCGCGCGGCTCCAGCGGGAAATCGGTGGAGCGGACCATCGGGTTGGCCTGCACACCGGCAGTCCAGACGAGGGTGTCCGCTTCGAATTCCTGCGCGGCGGTCTTGTCCGGAAGGTTGATGAGCTTCAGGGAGCCCTCGGCGTTGTCCAGCGAGGTGTTCAGTAGCACCTCGATGCCGCGGCTGCGCAGGTGTTCCACAACCCAGTCTGCCTGCTTGGCCGTGACCTCGGGCATGATGCGGCCCATGGCTTCAACCAGGACGAAGCGGACTTCCTCCTGCTTGACGCGGGGGTTGTTTTTGACTGCCGCGCGGGCAAGGTCTTCCATCTCGGTGATGCACTCGATGCCGGCGAAACCGCCGCCAACCACCACGAAAGTGAGGGCACGGGCGCGCTCGGCGGGATCGGTAATGGTGGAACCGGCTTCAATCCGCTCGAGGACCTTGTTGCGCAGCGCAACCGCTTCCTCGATGGTCTTCAGGCCGATGCCCTTGTCCGCCAGGCCCTTGATGGGGAAGGTACGGGTAATGGCACCTGCGGCCATTACGACGTCGAAGTACGGCACCTCAAAGTTCGGCCCGCCGTCGGACGGGGCAACCACGGCTGTCCGGTTCGCGTGGTCGATCGAGGTGACCCGGCCCTGGATAAGTTCCGTCTGCTTCAAGTGCTGGCGGTGGGAGACGACAGCGTGGCGCGCCTCGATGTTTCCGCCGGCAACTTCCGGCAGGAAGGGCTGGTAGGTCATGTAGGGCAGGGGATCAACGACGGTGACGATGCCACCGGCATTCGCGATCTTGTTCTGCAGTTTGAGGGCTACGTACAGGCCGACGTACCCGCCGCCGACGACGAGTACCCTGGGACGGTCCTGGAGCTGTGGGGTTGTTGCCATGACTCAAGAATACAGTAGTTTGTGAAAATCTTCACTAAGTAAATCGTCCCCGTTACGTTCCGGTGGAGTCCACTTTGTCCAGCACTCCGGTCTCCGGCCCCTCGCGCAGGTTCCGGGGGTTCCTGGACGCCCTTCGCAGCTGAAAGAGGGCGCCCGCAATGATGGCCAGGAAGAGCGTTCCGAAACCGACCACCACTATGGCAGGCACGGCACTGTCCAGCTGGGACGGCGCCTCGGCCACCGGAATCGTGGCGGCGGGCAGGGTGGGCGGGGCGCTCGTGGGGGTGTTGCCGGGCTCGGTGGCGGGCGTGGTTGCGGCGGCCTCGCCCCTGCGGTGGATCCGGATCCAGTCAGCCACTGTGCCCAGCGGGTTGATTTTCGTTTCGGGAACGTCGTCCTTCAACGCGGCTTCAGCATTAAGGACGCCAAACCCGTAAATGGGGTCCTTGCCCGGCGCCCCGGCATCCTTGGCCGTGGTCACAATCCTGTTAATAACCTGGCTGGCTGTCATTTCCGGCCATTTGGAACGGATCAGGGCCGCGACCCCGGACACGATCGGAGTGGCGCCGGACGTGCCGGCCCATTCCGCATAGCCGTCTCCGGGCATGCCGCCGATCAGGTTTTCGGCCGGTGCTGCCACCCCGATACTGATCCCCTGGGATGACGAATCGATGCTGGCTGCGCCTTCGCGATCCAGGCCTGCCACCGTCAGTACGCCCGGTATGGTTGCGGGAGCTCCCACCTGCACGTTGCCGCCCACCCGGTTGCCGGCCGCGGCAACGATGACCACGTCCTTTTGCTCGGCATAAAGGAAGGCCGCGTCCCAGCTCTGCGGCCATTCCGGCGACGTACTGCCCAGCGAAATATTGATCACGCGTGCGCCGTTGTCCACTGCCCAGCGGACAGCCGCGGGGATCTGTTCCTGGTCCGTCTTGCCGCCGGGGTTCTGGGACCCGAGCCAGGTGGACACCGACAGGATCTGCGCTTCGGGGGCGACGCCCACTATTCCGTCGGGGCCGGGCGCCGGCGTGGCGCCGGGCGTGGGACTCGCGGTGGCTTTCGGCGGCTGGTGGCCGCGGCCGGCCAGCATGGTCGCCACCAGGGTCCCGTGTTCAGGCTTCGAGCCGATGCTCTTCTGCCCGTCCGCGCTGCCCGCTCCGGAGGCGTCGCTCCCGCCAACGACCGCGCCTTTCAGGTCGGGGTGCTTGGCGTCCACGCCGCTGTCGATGACGGCGACTTTCACGTTGGCGCCCTTGGAGACTTCCCACGCCTTGGTGATGCCGGACTCGGCCAGCCAGTACTGTTTGTCCCGCCACGAATCGGCCCGGGCTTCCGGTGCCGCGATCAGCGACGTTGCCAAGCTGCCTGCGGCAAGGGCCATTGCAGTCACGGCGGAGGCCGTGCGGCCCCAGCGGGTTGATGCTCTGGTCATTCGGGTCCAATCGGCTATACAGGCAAGGTCATGAGCTGATGCCACATCCTCAGCTGATGCTCAGGGCAATTCCGTCGAGAATATCGTGTTCGCTGGCGACGGCCGAAGTGATCCGTCCGTCGGTGACCTCCGCCAGGCGCTCCAGCACGCGGCGCCAGACCAGTCCGCCGGCACCGATGACGTCGACCCGGCCCGGGTGCATGTAGGGAAGTTCCGCGCGGTCGGCTTTGATCATCTCCAGCAGGTCGGTGCAGGCCGCACTGACGGTGCCGAGGGGAAGTTCCTGGCCGTGGATCGCCGCAGGCGAGTACTCCGGAAGCCGGAGCGCATGGGCTGTGATGGTGGTGACGGACCCTGCAACGCCGACGACGGCGGTGGTGCGGTCAAGCGGAACGGCCAGACCCGCCTCGCTGATGGCGGCGTCGACGTCGGCCTCCGCCGCAGCGATCTGCTCCGGCGACGGCGGGTCGCTGCGCAGGTGGCGTTCCGTCATCCGGACACAGCCGACGTCCACCGACCTGGCGGCGATGACGCCGTCGGCGTCGCCAAGTACGAATTCGGTGCTTCCGCCGCCGAGGTCCACCACCAGCACGGGGTCGGAGCCGCGGGACGGCAGGACGCTGCTCGCGCCGGCAAAGGAAAGCGCTGCCTCTTCGTCACCGGTGATCACTTCGGGCTCCACTCCGAGGATCTCGCGGATGCCGTCCACGAATACCTTCCGGTTGCCGGCGTCCCGGGTGGCAGACGTGGCGACGAAGCGCACCTTCCCGGCCCCGTGTTCGCGGATCAGCGCGGCGTAGTCCGAGGTGGCCGCGAAGGTCCGGTCAAGGGCCTCCTGCGCCAGTTCGCCGGTTGCGTCCACGCCCTGGCCAAGCCGGACCACCCGCATCTCACGCACGACGTCGGTCAGCTTGGCGCCGCTCCCCTTTCCGTCGACGTCGGCGATCAGGAGACGGATGGAATTGGTTCCGCAGTCGATGGCGGCAACTCGGGTCACTGTGCGGCCTCCGGGGAGTTGTCGGTGTTCTCTTCGGCGTGGTTGATATCAGCGTGGCGCTGGGTCTTGCGGACGGGCGCCGGACGGCCCACGATGTCAGGGAGGCCCTGCGGTCCGTGGCGGCTGAGGTCCTTTGAGGGTGCTTCCCCGCCGCTGTCCCAGGCGCCGTCGCAATAGCAGCGCTCCGCTGTCCACCATTCACTGATGGCGGCGATGGCCTCGTCCCCCAGCGGGTTGACTCCGGAGCCTGCAGCCAGGGAGTGGCCCACCAGGACGTGGAGGCACTTCACTCGGGTGGGCATCCCGCCGGCGGAGATGCCGTCGATCTCCGGCACAGCGCCAATGCCGGACCGCTCGCCGATCTGTGCCCGGGACACGAGATAGGCATCGTGGGCAGCCCGGTACCGGGCTGCGAGCCCGGAGTCCTCGACCAGTCGTTCGTTCATCCGGTTCATCAGGCCGGCGGCCTCGAGCCGCGACACTGCGGACGTGATGACAGGGTGGGTGAGGTAGAAAGTGGTGGGAAACGGTGTGCCGTTGCTGAGCCGCGGCGATGTCGCCGCAACGAGCGGGTTGCCGCAGACGCAGCGGGCCGGGATTTCAACGACGTCGCGCACGGGCCGCCCCAATTGGCGGCTCAGGACGTCCAGGTCCCTGGCGGAGGGGTGGCTGGACACGGGCGCTGTCGGGGCACTTTCTGACACGGGGTGTCCGCCCTGGGCGTTGAAGCCTGCTGCATTCTGGTCCACTGGCGCGGCCGCCTTCCTGCCCTTGGTGGCTGTCCCGTGGGAAAGCCGGCGGAGGGCACCGCCTCTAGTCTGTTGCCGAGCGCCTGATGGACTCCCAAAGCGAGTCCACCCATGGCAGGTTGGCCGGGTCCTCAGCTGATCCTGAACCGGCCTGGCCACTGGCGGTCCCGGCCGGCAGATCGCTGCCAAACACCCAGTAGCCGGTTTCTCCCGGCATAACCATGTTAATGCGGTCGCGGGCCTGCTGTTTCACGTAGTTGGGGTCCTGCCAGCGTGAGACCTGGAGCTTCAGGCCCTCCTGCTCCGCCTGCCGGGCTGCGATATCCGCCTCCAGCGCGGCGATCTCGGCTCTTTTGTCGATGAAGATCTTGACGGTGGGGGCCAGCATGATGGTGATGGCAATCATGACGACAGCCAGGGCCAGCATCCGGCCGGAGAAGGCTTTGGCGGGTACGGGATCCTGGTTGTCCGCTCCGTCCTTGCCTGCACTGGCAGGGGCACTACCGGCAGAACTGCCAGACACCTGGCTGCCTGCCGGCCCGCGGGCGGCCTGTTTGCCAGCAGCTACGCCGGCTTTGACCGATGCCCCGAGGCGTCCTGCCGTGGAGGTCTTCCCCTGGGCTGCGGGCCGTTGCGAAGGGGACGTTTTGGCGGGGGACGTTGTGGCCTCGTCTTCAGCGGGCAGGTGCCGCGTGGCACCGAAATCCGCGCGGATGACCTCAGCGCCGTCGTCGGCGTCCTTGGACTGGCGCGCCGCGGGCGTGGCCCGGGGAACCTTGGGACGGCGGGTGGCCATGTCACTCCTTCAAAAACGAACCGAAAACAGAACCGGTGGCCATGGTCTTTCAACCATAGCCACCGGTCAGCTGTTTTTTTGGATACTAGCCCTTGAAACGCGGGAAGGCGCTGCGTCCGGCGTAGCGTGCGGCGTCGTCGAGTTCCTCTTCGATGCGCAGCAACTGGTTGTACTTGGCAACACGCTCGGAGCGGGCCGGGGCACCGGTCTTGATCTGTCCCGCGTTGGTGGCAACGGAGATGTCAGCAATGGTGGTGTCCTCGGTTTCGCCGGAGCGGTGCGAGGTGATGGTGGTGTAACCGGCACGCTGGGCCAGGGACACGGCGTCCAGGGTTTCGGTCAGCGAACCGATCTGGTTGACCTTGACGAGCAGCGAGTTCGCGGTCTTGGTGTCGATGCCGCGCTGCAGGATTGACGGGTTGGTGACAAAGAGGTCATCGCCCACGAGCTGGACCTTGTCACCGATGCTGTCGGTGAGGGTCTTCCAGCCTTCCCAGTCGTTCTCGTCCAGCGGGTCCTCGATGGAAACCAGCGGGTAGTCGGCGACGAGCTCGGCGTAGTATGCGCTCATCTCGGTGGCGGAAAGGGCCTTGCCTTCGAACTGGTAGGCACCGTCCTTGAAGAATTCGGAGGAGGCGACATCCAGGGCCAAGGCGATGTCCTTGCCCGGGGTGTAGCCGGCGTTCTTGATGGCTTCCTGGATCAGGTCCAGTGCAGCGCGGTTGGACGGCAGGTTCGGCGCGAAGCCGCCCTCGTCGCCCAGGCCGGTGGAGAGGCCCTTGGCCTGCAGGACGGACTTGAGGTTGTGGTAAACCTCGACACCCCAGCGCAGGCCCTCGGAGAAGGTCTCGGCGCCGATCGGGACGATCATGAATTCCTGGATGTCCACGTCGGAGTCGGCGTGCGAGCCGCCGTTGAGGATGTTCATCAGCGGCACGGGCAGGACGTGGGCGTTCGGGCCGCCCAGGTACTTGTACAGCGGCAGGTCGGCGGACGCGGCCGCGGCGTTGGCGACGGCCAGCGAAACACCGAGGATGGCGTTGGCGCCGAGCTTGCCCTTGTTGGCGGTGCCGTCCAGGTCAATCATGGCCTGGTCAATGCTGCGCTGGTCCGTGGCGTCGAAACCGGTCAGTGCCGGAGCGATCTGATCGATGACGGCGTCAACGGCCTTCTGGACGCCCTTGCCAAGGTAGCGGCCCTTGTCTCCGTCACGGAGCTCAACGGCCTCGTGCTCGCCGGTGGAGGCGCCGGAGGGAACTGCTGCGCGGCCAATCTGGCCATCGGACAGCAGTACTTCAACTTCTACGGTCGGGTTGCCACGGGAATCGAGGATCTCGCGGGCGTGAATGGCATCGATAAGCGCCATGAATATGCTCCTTATGGTGAAGCGATTTACTGGGAAACTAGCGGAAAAACTCGACGTCCTCGTCAGGGACTAGCGTAGTCGAGAGTGGTGCACGTTACGGAAACCTATCCAGCACCCGGACGTCATGATCCCGTCCGGAACCCGTCCGGGTGACCGGGGCGGTGGCTGTCCTGATACCGCCTGACCGCCCCGCGGAGGGCGCGTTCGGCGTCGAAGCCCTTGCTTCCGGCAGCGGCGACGACGGCGAGAAGGAGCTCGCCCAGCTGCTGCTCGGAGTCAATGGCGTCGATGAGCTCTGACCCCGGGCCGGCCGGTTGATCCGGCAGCCCTGCCCGCCCGGCCCGGTCCAGGGTCTTCCGGGCGCGGGCAAGGGCCGGGAGGTCCTGCGGAATTCCCTCGAAGGGGTCACCGCGTTCGGGCTTCTCGGTCCGCTTGATGGAGTCCCACTTCCGGACGATGTCCGCCACGCTGGCGGGGAAAGCGTCCTGGAGCGAACCGTCCGGCCGGAACACGTGCGGATTCCGGCGGATCATTTTCGCCGTCAGGCCACGGACGACGTCGTCGAAATCGAAACTTCCGCGTTCCTCCGCGAGCCGGGCGTGCAGCACTACCTGGAGCAGGACGTCGCCCAGCTCTCCGCGGAGCTCCGCCTCGTCGGCGCCGGTTTCGATTGTTTCGGCCACCTCAAAGGCTTCCTCCAGGAGGTACTCCACCAGCGACTCGTGGGTCAGAGCCCCCATCCAGGGGCAGTGTTCCCGGAGGGCGGCGATGACCCCCACCAGTGAGGTGACCGGGAAGGTGCCGTCCTTAGGCGAGGTTGGCGTAGGCGTCGTTGATGTACTCAACGAGGGCTTCCTTCTCCTCCAGCGGCAGGAAAGCCGCCTCTGCGGCGTTCAGGGTCAGCTCGAGGATGTCATCGAGGTCGTAGTCGAAGGTCTCCACCAGCAGTTCGAACTCGTCGGTGAGGGTCACGCCGCTCATCAGCCGGTTGTCGGTATTGATCGTGACGTTGAAGCCGAGCTGGTAAAGCATGTCCAGCGGGTGGCTTTCGATGCCCTCGCCGAAACCGGCAATGGCACCGGTCTGCAGGTTGGAGGACGGGCAGATTTCCAGGGCGATGCCGCGGTCGCGGATCCAGCTGGAGAGCTCGCCGAGGGTGACCATGCCGATGTTTCCATCAGCTTCGCCGGCCTCGTCCGCTTCCGGGGTGTCCTCGTCGTCGAATTCCACGGTGATGTCCTCGGCGATGCGCACGCCGTGGCCCAGGCGCAGGGCGCGGCCGTCAACGAGGGCGGACTGGATGCTTTCCAGGCCGGCGGCTTCGCCGGCGTGGACCGTGGCGGGGAAGTTGTGCTGGGCGAGGTAGGTGAACGCATCGCGGAAGCGGGCCGGGAGGAATCCGTCCTCGGCCCCGGCAATGTCGAAGCCCACGGCTCCGTTGTTGCGGTGGCGGACTGCCAGTTCGGCGATTTCCTGGCCGCGGTCCGCGTGGCGCATGGCAGTGATGAGCTGCCCGACCTGGATCTCCCGACCGGTTTCGGCGACGGCGTCGACGCCGGCGTCGAGTCCTTCCTGGATGGCCTCGACCACTTCGTCCAGCGTCAGGCCCTTCTGCAGGTGCTGCTCGGGTGCCCAGCGGACTTCGCCGTACACCACACCGTCATCGGCAAGGTCTTCAACGAACTCCTTGGCAACCCGGAAGAGGCCCTCTTTGGTCTGCATCACGGCGATGGTGTGGTCGAAAGTCTCGAGGTAGCGGACCAGCGAACCGGAATCCGCGGATTCGCGGAACCACTCCCCCAGCGCCACGGGATCGGTGGAAGGCAGGGTATGACCGACTGCCTCCGCGAGTTCGATGATGGTGGCCGGGCGCAGGCCGCCGTCCAGGTGGTCGTGCAGGGATACCTTGGGGAGGCTCTTGAGGTCGAAGTCGATGGCAGGGGCAGCGTCAAGAATAGGCTCAGTCACGTTCCAACCTTAGGGTCGGCGGCCCTCCGGCGCCACCCGGATGCGGGCGGCCCTGCTTCAGCCGCGGGTTTCGGCTTCGGCGACGGCGGGAACAGCCAGGGCCGGGACGTCCACGACGTCGTCCCGTCCGGTCCGCCCGCCGTGTTCCGGCGCGGTTTCGCCCCTGGCTTCGCTGGCGGTTTCGCTGCCTGTTTCCCCGCCGGCAGGCGCTTCGTCGTGGCGTCCCAGCCGCTTGTGCCACCACCGCAGCAGGTGGTCAATGATGATTCCGAGGATGATGGCGAACACCACGGCGATGCCGGCGCCGAGCAGCGGATTGTGGTGCAGCAAGGGGAAGGAGCTCGCCAGCAGGCCTATCCCGATCGAGTAACCCACCCAGGTGACGCAGGCAAAGGCATCCAGGATGAAGAACCTGCGGTGCGGGAAAGCGGTGGTGCCGGCCACGTAGTTGACCGCCACGCGGCCCCAGGGGATGTAGCGGGCCGTGAAGATCAGGACGGCGCCGCGCTTCTCCAGCTCGTAGTGGGCCCAGGCGAAGACCCGCTGCACCTTGGGTTTGCGCATCCAGCGCCAGCGTTCCAGCCCGATCTTCCGGCCCAGCAGGTACGCCATGTTGTCGCCGGCGATGGCGCCGACCAGCGCTGTGGCGCCAAGGATCCACAGGTTGGGTTCACCGCTCTGGCGTGAGAACGCCGCAAGGGCCACGATGAGGGTTTCGCTCGGTACAACCATCGCAAAGCCGTCAACAAAAAAGAACACCAGCAGGATGGGATAAATCCACCATTGGCCTGCGGCATGGAGCACTGCCTCATTGATAAATTCCACGCTAGGCCCTGCTCCTATGAAGTGACGGAAATCGCTATTTAGTGTCCCATGGCAGCGGCATGATCCGCTACGCTACGGCCTGCTGAAAATCGCCTGCCGGTCAGGTGCTCCCGGGTGCCGCGGGTTCCTCCGGTATCCGGCCGCGGAAGCGGCTGATCACAATGTCCACAATGATCCCGAGCAGGATGGCGCAGATAATGGCAATGGTGGCGCCGAGCAGGTGGTTGTCTTCGAACCACTGCCCGAAAAACAGCCCGATGGCTACCGAATATGAGGACCACAGCGCTGCGGACAATACGGTCAGCCCCACGAAACGCAAATGCGGGAAGCGGGTGGCGCCGGCGGTGAGGTTTACGGCCACCCGGCCAATCGGAACAAACCGCGCCACGAGCACCAGCGACGCCGGCCGTTTCCGGAGTTCGTTACCGGCCCACTGGAAGGCGGTCTGCATTCGCCGCCCCCGCATCCACCGCCACCGCCGGGTGCCCACCCGGCGTCCGATCAGGTAGGCGATGTTGTCGCCCCCGAACGCCCCCAGCGCGGCCATGAGCATCAACAGCCAGGGATTGGGGACATCCGCGGTCGCGGCCACAGCCGCCAGCCCAACCACCACCGACTCGCTGGGGATCGGCGGGAAGAACCCCGTCGATCACGCAGCAGGCGAGCACCAGGAGAAGTACCCAGGGCTGCCCTGCCGCGGCGAGAATGAAGTCGTTGATAGCCTGCACAGTTTCCTAACGGCCGGGGCCGCCCGTTTTCTCCCCGACCGGTGCGCGGGACGCCAGGGGCGCCTGCCGCGGGAACCGGCCGAAGAGGGTCACGGGATCAGGCGATGCGGTCGATGATGAGCTGCTGCGCCGGCCGGGAGCCTTCCGGCGCAACAACAACGGCCCCTTCAAGGGCTTCCTTGGCGCGGCCGAATTTCTCCGGGGTGTCTGTCAACAGCGTCATCAGCGGCTCGCCGGCACGCACCATGGCACCGGGTTTGGCGTGGAGCCTGACGCCGGCTCCGGCCTGGACCTGGTCCTCCTTGCGGGCCCGCCCGGCACCCAGCCGCCACGCAGCCACACCCACTGACCGGGCATCAAGTTCCACGAGGATCCCGTCAGCCGGAGCGTAGACAACCTCGGATTCCCTGGCGACGGGGAGCTTTGCCCGCGGATCCCCGCCCTGCGCCTCGATCATCCGGTTCCACACGTCCATGGCCCGGCCGTCCTTGAGGGCGGCGCGGGGGTCGGCGTCATGAACTCCGGCGCAGGCGAGCATTTCCTCGGCCAGCCGCACGGTCAGTTCAACGACGTCTTCCGGACCGCCGCCGGCCAGGACCTCCACGGATTCCTCCACTTCGATCGCGTTGCCCGCGGTCAGGCCCAGCGGCGTGTTCATGTTGGTCAGCAGGGCCACCGTGTTGACGCCGGCGTCCTTGCCCAGCGCGACCATGGTCTCTGCCAGTTCCCGGGCCCGGGCCTCGTCCTTCATGAAGGCGCCGCTTCCCACCTTGACGTCCAGGACCAGCGAACCGGTGCCTTCAGCAATTTTCTTGCTCATGATGGAGGACGCAATGAGCGGGATGGCTTCCACCGTTCCGGTGACGTCCCGGAGGGCGTAGAGCTTCTTGTCCGCGGGCGCCAGCCCGGCGCCCGCGGCACAGATCACGGCCCCGACGTCCTGCAGCTGGGCCATCATTTCGTCGTTGCTCAGCGTTGCCCGCCAGCCGGGGATTGATTCCAGTTTGTCCAGGGTGCCGCCGGTGTGCCCGAGTCCGCGGCCGGAGAGCTGCGGGACGGCCACCCCGAAAACGGCCACGAGAGGTGCCAGCGGGAGCGTGATCTTGTCCCCCACTCCCCCGGTGGAGTGCTTGTCCGACGTCGGTTTCACGCCGCCGTCGGCACGCCTCAGGCCGGAGAAGTCCATCCGTTCGCCGGAGGCGATCATCGCCGCGGTCCAGCGCGAGATTTCCGCGCGGTCCATGCCGTTGAGCAGGATGGCCATGTTCAAAGCGGCCATCTGCTCATCGGCGATGGCGCCGCGCGTGTAGGCGTCGATGGTCCAGTCGATCTGTTCAGGGCTCAGGACACCCCTGTCCCGCTTGATCCGGATGATGTCGACGGCGTCGAACGCCTCGGTGTTGCTTGCGGTGTGTGTCACCGGGGTTCCTCCAGGTGTTGGGGACCAAAGGCATCGGGTAGCACCTGGTCCATTGTCTTGATTCCCTGTGTGGTCATGAGTTCCATGTCGGGTGCCCGGAACTCGTACAGCAGCTGGCGGCAGCGCCCGCACGGCATCAGGATGTTGCCGCCGGCGTCCACGCAGTAGAAGGCGCGCAGCAGCCCGCCGCCGGTCATCTGCAGGTTGCCCACCAAGGTGCATTCGGCGCACAGCGTCAGGCCGTAACTGGCGTTTTCGACATTGCAGCCGCTGACAATCCGGCCGTCTGCGGTGAGGGCTGCCGCCCCCACCGCGAACTTCGAATACGGCGCATACGCGTTCTTCATGGCTGAGACGGCTGCTGCTTCAAGCGCCGACCAGTCGATGTCGCCGGCGTCCAGGCCGGCGCCTGCACTTACGCGTACGCGTGGTATTTCCTCGTCCACGGCCGTCAACCCTTGACGTACGGTATGCCGCTGGCTGCCGGCGGCCGGGAACGGCCCACCAGTCCGGCCACGGCAAGCACCGTCACCAGGTAGGGCAGCATCGCCATGAACTGGCTGGGAACCGGGGTGCCGATGATGGTCACGATGCTCTGCAGGTTGTCCGCGAAGCCGAACAGCAGCGCCGCGAAGAACGCACCGATCGGGTTCCACCGGCCGAAGATCAGCGCGGCCAGGGCGATGAAGCCTCGACCGCCCGAGATCTCCTTGGTGAAACTGTCGATGGCCACCAGCGTGAAGAAGGAACCGCCGATGCCCGCAACGGCACCGCCGAGCGTGACGTTCCAGAAGCGGGTGGCGTTGACCTTGATACCCATCGTGTCCGCGGCCTGCGGGTGTTCCCCGACGGCCCGGACGCGGAGGCCCCATTTGGTCTTGAAGAGGCCGATCCACACCACGATGACCGCAATGTACATGAGGTAACCCACCACGGACTGCTTGAACAGGATCGGGCCGATCACCGGGATGCTGGAAAGCACGGGGATGTCGATGATGGGCAGCCGGCCCGGCGAGTTGAACTGGGCCTTGTTGGCCTGCATCACTGTGCTGAACAGGAAGCCGGTCAGGCCGGAGACCAGGACGTTGAGGACCACGCCCACGATGATCTGGTTGACCAGGTACTTGATGCTGAAGACCGCCAGCACCATGGAGACGACGGCGCCGGCCACTGCCGCTGCCAGCAGCCCGACGAAGGGGCTTTTGGTCAGGGTGGCCACCATCGCTGCGGTGAACGCACCGCCGAGCAGTTGCCCCTCAATGGCGATGTTGACCACGCCGACGCGTTCGCAAAGCACACCGGACAGGGAACCGAACACGAGCGGCACGGCGAGTGTTACGGAACCTGCGATGAGCCCGGCCAGCGAGATGCTGGGCGTGCGGGCGCCGCCCACCACCCAGATCAGGAAGGCCGCCACGAACAGCACGATGAAGACGATGGGCAGCCAGCCGGGCGAGGCTTGATTCCGGGTTTTGAGGTACACCGCATAGGCGGCGAGACCCAGCATCAGGACCGACAGGACGATTCCGCCCAGGAAGGCGGGCACCTCGATGGCCGGAAGCTGGAAGAAGTCACCGCTCGAGGAGATGCCGAACCTGGCCGTCTGGTTGGGTCCCATCACGCCGAAGAAAATGAACGCGACGACGCCGAGGACGGCCAGCAGGACCGGTACCTTCCAGGTGACGGGCTTTGCTGATACCGCGGGGGCTTTTTCCGCCGACTGCGGCGTTCCCGGCTGCGGTTTTCCCTGCTGCGGCTGTCCCGGAACGGGCGATGTTGCTGTTGTGCTCATGCTGCACCTCCGGTGGTGGCGGCCTTCTGGGACTTACCGGCCGCTGCGGCCTTCTTCTTGCGCGGATTGAGCCCGAAGAGGGCCCGCACCAGCGGCGGTGCCGCGATGAACAGGACGATCAGCGACTGGACCACGAGCACAATGTCGATCGGTGTTCCGGTCTGGATCTGCATCTGCACCGCTCCTGCGCGGAAGGCGCCGAACAGCAGGCCGGCGGCGAAGGTGCCCCACGGCGTCGAGCGTCCCAGGAGTGCAACGGTGATGGCGTCGAAACCGTAGGTGGCCGCGACGCCGTCGGTCAGGACCTTTTCGGTTCCCGCCACCTGCGCCACGCCGGACATGCCCGCCAGTGCACCGGCGATCGCCATGACCAGGACGGTGGCCCGGGGCACGTTGATGCCGGCGGTCAGTGCCGCCTTGGGGTTGGCCCCGACCGCACGGAATTCAAAGCCCACGGTGGAGCGGTTCAGCAGCCACCAGACAAAGACCGTTGCGGCGATGGCCAGCACAAAGCCCAGGTGGAGCCTGTACTGCGTCCCGAAAATCTGCGGGTACACCGCGGTGGGATCCAGGATCGGCGAGATGGGGTTGGACTCTCCCGGCCGCTGGAACGCCGGCGTATTCAGCAGGTACCGCAGGAAGTACAGCGCAATGTAGTTGAACATGATGGTCAGGATGACCTCATGGGCCCCGGTGCGGGCCTTCAGCAGACCCACGAGTCCGCCCCAGATGGCGCCGCCCACGATCCCGGCTACCAGGACCAGCAGCAGGTGCAGGCCCAGCGGCAGGTGCAGTGCGAAGCCGACCCAGGCGGCGAGGATGCCGGCCATGATGATCTGTCCCTGGGCGCCGATGTTGAACAGGCCTGCCCGGAATGCCAGGGCAACGCCCAGGCCGGCGGTGATCAGCGGGGTGGCGATGGTGAGGGTTTCCATCAGCGGAGCAAACTGCACCGCAACGGTGGAGCCGCGGGGGTTGAAGACCGAGCCCTGGAAGAGGGCCACGTAGGAACGCGTCGCCGCGGTCCAGACGGCCGAGAAGAAATCCGACGGCCGGGCAAAGAGGTAGCTCGCCGTGGCTCCCACCTGCTTGTCCGTACTGGCGATGAGGAGTCCGCCAAGGATCAGGGCCAGCAGGACCGCCAGCACCGACACCATGCCGCTGCCGGTGAAAATCCGCCGGACCAGCGTTTCCGGCCCGCCCGGAACGGTGCCGCTCTGGGCCGAGACGGGAACGGCCGAGGGCTGCATCGCGCCGCCCGCTGTGTCCAGAGCGGTCACGGCTGCTGCGTCCTGGGCGGGCGCCTGGGGTTCAGGGGCCTGGGGTTCAGGGGCCTGGGACTCGGGGCTTGTGGCCGCGTTTTCGTCAGCTTGTTCCTGAGCCACGTGCTTGGGCTTGTCCTGTTCAGTCATGGTCGCCTCCTTCGGCACCGGAGGTGGAAGTCTGCACGGGCGTCTGCCCTCCGGCCGCGGCGGTGCGGGCGGTTCCGGCCTGGGCGTCGGCGTGGGCGGTTTCCTGGTGGGCGCTCTCCGGGTGGGCGCTCTCCGGGGGGAGCCCCGCCATCATCAGGCCCAGGACGTCGCGTCCGGTGCCCGCCGGGACTATGCCCACCAGCTTGCCCTTGTAGAGCACGGCGATCCGGTCCGCGAGTTCGATCACTTCATCGAGTTCGGTGGACACAATCATCACTGGCGTGCCCTGGTCCCGTTCAGCCACGATGCGCTTGTGCAGGAACTCGATGGATCCCACGTCCACGCCGCGGGTGGGCTGGGAAGCGATGAAGAGGCGCAGCGGCCGGGACAGCTCCCTGGCCATGACAACCTTCTGCTGGTTTCCGCCGGAGAGCGTTCCGGCGGCCAGCGACCCCGACGGCGTGCGGACGTCGAATTCGTCGATCCGGGACTGGGCATTCTCCAGGACTTTGGCCGGGCTCATGCTGATGCCCTTGGCGAAGGGAGCCTGGTCGTAGCGGTCCAGAATGAGGTTTTCGGCGATCGAGAACGTTCCGATCAGGCCGTCGACCGAGCGGTCTTCGGGCACGAAGCCGACGCCGGCGCGGAGTACTTCCTTGACGCTGCGGCCCAGGAGTTCCTCGCCGTCCAGCAGGATCGATCCGTGGCAGCGTTCCTGCAGGCCGAGGATGGCTTCCGTGAGTTCCGTCTGGCCGTTGCCCTGCACACCCGCCACAGCCAGGATTTCGCCGCGGGCAATGTCGAAGCTGATGCCGTCCACAACGTGCTGGCCGGTCGGGGCGATCACGGTGAGGTCCTTCACCTGGAACGTGGTTTCCTGGGGCCTGGCCGGGGCCTTGTCCAGTGTCAGGTTCACGGCGCGGCCCACCATCATCGAGGCAAGCTCTGTGGTGGACGCGCCGGGATCCGCCGTGCCCACCACTTTGCCGCGCCTGATGACCGTGATCGTGTCGGACACAGCCTTGACTTCGCGGAGTTTGTGGGAAATGAACACGATCGACGTGCCGTTGCTCTTCAGCTGGCGCATGATGTCCAGGAGCTCGTCGGTGTCCTGGGGCGTCAGCACGGCGGTGGGCTCGTCGAGGATTAGCACCTTCGCATCGCGGACCAATGCCTTGATGATTTCCACGCGCTGCTGGACGCCCACGGGGAGGTCCTCAATCAGGGCGTCAGGGTCGACGTCGAAACCGTACTTGTCGGAGATCTCTTTGATCTTCCGGCGCGTGTCTTCCAGGTTGAGGAAGCCGCCCGCCTTGGTGGATTCGGCGCCAAGCGCCACGTTCTCGGCAACAGTAAAAACCGGGACCAGCATGAAGTGCTGGTGCACCATGCCGATCCCTGCGGCCATCGCGTCGCCCGGGCCGCGGAACGTGACAGGCTTGCCGTCCACCAGGATTTCGCCATCGCTGGGTTCGTAGAGTCCGTACAGGACATTCATCAGCGTGGACTTGCCAGCGCCGTTTTCGCCAAGCAGGCAATGAATTTGCCCGGGTTCAACAACCACATCGATGTGATCGTTGGCAACAAGGGAGCCGAAGCGTTTGGTGATCCCTCTGAGTTCAAGTTTCAAAACTCTGACCAATCTCGAAGCGTCCGGAAAATGTGTCCGGACGGGATATGTGGCTGCAGCACCAGCCTAGTGCCTGCAGCCCTTGGCGGAGCGGGCAGCGCTCCTCGGAAAAGCCGACGCCCAACGAAAAGCGCCACCGCCCGGAAGTCAATGACCAACCGGGTGGTGGCGCTTTGCGGAGGGAGTTAGGCCTTAGGGCTCGCTGCCGACTCGACCTTCAGCTTGCCGTCAACGATGTCCTTCTTGATCTGGTCCAGTTCGGTCTTCAGTTCCGCGGGAACCTGTGACTCAAGCTCGTGGAATGGAGCCAGCTGCACGCCGTCGTTCGCGAGGGTTCCGACGTACGGCGTGTTGCTGAACTTGCCGTCCTTGTCTTCCTTCACAACGGTCTCAACTGCCTCGCCCATCTGCTTCATGACGGAGGACAGCATGATGTCCTTGTAGTCGGGAGCGGTGAGGAAGCCGTCGGAGTCAACCCAGATGAGCTTGACGTCCTTGCCTGCGGCTTTAGCTTCCTTGAGTGCGGCTCCCGCACCCTTACCTACCGGGCCGGCAACGGGCATCACGATGTCCGCGCCCTGGTCCAGGAAGTTCTGGGTCAGCTGCTTGCCCTTGTCCTGCTTTTCGAAGTCGCCGGTGAAGCTGCCGTCCTGCTTCTCCTTGTCCCAGCCAAGGACCTTGACGTCCTTGCCCTTCTGCTCGTTGTAGTACTTCACACCGTCCGCATAGCCGTCCATGAAGATGGTGACGGTGGGGATCTTGATGCCGCCGAAGGTTGCCACCGTTCCGGTCTTGGTGGAGCCTGCCGCGAGGTAGCCGGCCAGGAAGGCAGCCTGGGCGGTGTCGTAGATGATCGGCTTGACGTTGCTGATGGGGGTTTCGTAGCCGAAGTCGATGATCGCGAAGTGGCTGTCCGGGTTTGCCGTGGCCTGTGCCTTCGTGGCGTCACCGAGGAGGAAGCCCACCGTGACCGTCAGGTCGCAGCCTGCGGTGACCATGGCGCGGAGGTTCGGCTCGAAGTCGTTGTTGGTTTTGGACTCGACCTGGTTGACCTTGATCCCGAGGTCCTTCTCAGCCTTCTTCAGGCCTTCATAGGAGGACTGGTTGAAGGACTGGTCATCGAATCCGCCGGAGTCGGACACGATGCAGCCCGTGTAGTCGCTGGCAGTGGCGCTGGCGGTGCTGCCGGCTTCCGGAGCGGCGCCACAGCCGGTCAGCAGCAGTGCTGCTGCACCGGCGGTGGCAACACCGGTCATTGAACCGCGCTTGAGGGTTGCACGCAGTGAGTTCTTCAATTTTCCTCCAGGAACAAAGAGATAGGCGCTACGACGGGAGTTCAATGAGTGTCCGTTTCGAATGCTCCACACTGAAATTCTGTTTTCACTGATGGTTTCGCAGCACTGCGCCGAGGCGCACTGATGACAGCTACTGTAGTGGCCTGGAACACGTCCGGACACCACGCCGCCACCCCGGCGCGGAGATTGTTGAGAACTTGTTACCTACCAGTAGCCGCCACCGCAAGTCATGTCCATTTCCTAGATCCGGACCAGCATCTTCCCGGTATTGGCTCCGTCGAGGAGATCCATAAAGGCCTGCGGGGCGTTCTCCAGGCCGTCCACGACTGTTTCGTCGTAACGCACGGTGCCGTCGGCCACCCAGGCGGACACGGTTCCGACGAACTCCGCCATGTGCTGCCAGTACCCGCCGACCAGGAATCCCTTGAGCGTCAGTTGCTTGCCGATGGCCAGCATGAGGTTCCGGGGAGCCGGTGTGGGCTCGGTCGAGTTGTACTGCGCAATGGCGCCGCACATCGCAACGCGCCCGCCCACCGTGAGGGCTGAGAGCGCCGCTTCAAGGTGTTCACCGCCGACGTTGTCGAAGTACACGTCGATCCCGCGCTCCCCGGCTGCTTCCGCGAGCTGCCCCGCCACCGGGCCGTCGTTGTAGTTGAACGCCGCGTCGAATCCGAGTTCCAGCAGGCGCGCCACCTTCTCCGGGGATCCGGCGCTGCCGATCACCTTGGAAGCACCCATCGCCTTGGCAATCTGTCCCACGAGCGAACCGACGGCACCCGCGGCCCCGGAAACGAAGACAACTTCTCCGGGCTTGAACCCGGCGACCTTCAGCAGTCCCGCGTACGCGGTCAGGCCGGTCATGCCAAGGGCTCCGAGGAACGCTGACGCCGGGGCCAGGTCCGTGCGGGCCACGGACGTGGCCGCTGCGTCAAGAACCGCGTATTCGCGCCAGCCGAGGGAATGCACGACGACGTCCCCCACCTTGCGTTCATCCGAACGGGACGCGATCACTTCGCCCACAGCGCCGCCGTCGAGCGCTGCATCCAGCGCAAACGGCGCCGAGTACGACTTGACGTCGTTCATGCGGCCGCGCATATAGGGGTCCACGGAGATGAACTGGTTGCGGATCAGGACCTGGCCGTCCTGCAGTTCCGGAAGTTCAGACTCGGCCAAACGGAAATTTTCCGGGACCGGGCGGCCGTGCGGACGGGATGCCAGCTGGATCTCGCGGGTGGTGCGGGGAAGGGTTTCGGTGCCGGCGCTCATGCGGCCACCTCCAGGATCTTGATGTCGACATTGATGTTGCCGCGGGTGGCATTGGAATAGGGGCAGATCTGGTGCGCCTTGGCCACGAGGGCCTCCGCCGTTGCCAGGTCCACGGCGGGCAGGGCAATTTCGAGTTCAGCGGCCAGGCCATAGCCGGCGCCGTCTTCCAGCGCGCCGAAGTGGATCTTTGCTGCTACGGCGGAGTCCGTAAGGTCGGCCTTTTCCTTGCGGCCCACCAGCCGCAGCGCGGAGTGGAAGCATGCGGCGTATCCGGCGGCGAACAGTTGTTCCGGGTTGGTGCCCTGGCCGTTGCCGCCGAGTTCCACCGGGCTGGCCAGCGCGACGTCAAGCTGGCCGTCCTTGGTGCGGGCGTTCCCGTCACGACCTTCGCCCGAGGCGAGTGCTTCTGCTGTGTAGAGAGTCTTCACGTGGTTCCGTTCTGTTGGATGGAATATCCGGGATGGAAAATCTGGCGTTAGCGGGACGAATGGAGGGCGGCAGTGAGCCTGCCCAGGGTTTCGCGGAGCTGGTCGAGCTCGGCCGCGGACAGGCCTGCGGCATCTGCGAGTTGCTGGGGAATGGCACCGGCCCGGGCGCTGAGGGCAGTGCCCGTGTCCGTCAGGAAGACCTCCACGCGGCGCTCATCCTCGCCCGAACGCTTCCGCTCCACGAGGCCCAGGGATTCGAGCCGCTTCAGGAGCGGGGACAGGGTGCCCGAGTCCAGGCCCAGCTCCTCCCCGAGCTCGCGGACACTGCGGGGCTGGTTCTCCCAGAGCACCAGCATGACGAGGTACTGGGGATAGGTCAGGCCAAGCTCGTCCAGCATGGGCCGGTAGACGGCGGTGGCCGCCTTGGACGCAGAATACAGCGCGAAGCACACTTGGCGGTTCAGGCGGGGGGCATCGGTCATGGAAAAAACGATATCGCACAATTAGATTGTGCACAACTTATCTGCGTCGGAAGGAGCGCGAACGGGCACTTCCCGCCCCAGCAGAAGCGCGAACGGACAGTTGAGGCCCCGGGTCAGGGGACTCAACTGTCCGCTCGCGCTTGAGGGTGGGGCTTAGAGGTCGCGGATCGTGCGGAGTGCTGCCGCCGTCAGAACCTGGATGCCGTAGCCCAGGGCACGCTCGTCGAGGATGTAGTCGCCGCGGTGCAGGTCGTATTCCTCACCGCCGGGCGTCTTGGTGCCCAGCCGCATCATGGCGCCGGGCAGCTCCGCCAGGAACCAGGCGAAGTCTTCGCCGCCCATGGACTGGGGCGTGAGGACCACGGCGCTTTCGGCGATTTCCGCGCGCGCCGCCGCCTCGATCAGGGCCGTCTCATGCTCGGAGTTGACCACGGGAGGTACACCGCGGGTGTGCTCCAGCCGGACGTCCACGTTGTAGGGCGCAGCAACCTGGTGGACCACTTCGTCCAGGAGTTCGCCGGCGCTGTGCCAGGCGTCGCGGTCCAGGCACCGCATGGTTCCTGCCATGTAGCCGGTGCCCGGAATGGCGTTGGGGGCCGAGCCGGCCGAGATGTGTCCCCACACGACGGACACGCCGCTTCTGACATCCACGCGGCGGGACAGGACGGCCGGGACGTTGACGGCGATCTGCGCCAGCGCGAAAACGAGATCCTCGGTGAGATGGGGCCGGGACGTGTGGCCGCCGCGTCCGGAAAGTTCGATCCGGATGGTGTCCGAGGCTGACGTGATGGCACCGATCCGGGTGCCGATCTTGCCCACGTCGATACGCGGGTCGCAGTGCAGGGCAAGGATGCGCGGCACGCCCTCGAGCACGCCCTGCTCAATGCAGGAGTGTGCCCCGCCGGGCATGGTCTCTTCGGCCGGCTGGAAAATGATCCGGACCGTGCCGCCCAGCGGGGACTCCTGGTGCATGCGGTGCAGCACCAGGGCGATCCCCAGCATGGTGGTGGTGTGGACGTCGTGGCCGCAGGCGTGGGTGACACCGTGGTTCTTGGACGCGAACGGCAGGCCCGTCTCTTCAATGATGGGAAGGGCGTCGATGTCGCCGCGGAGTGCCGTGGCGATGGGACCCGCACCGACGTCGACAGTGAGGCCGGTGCCTTCGAGCCGGCGGGGCTTCAGGCCGGCGGCCTCGAGCCGTTCCGCCAGCTTCTTGGTGGTCCTGAACTCCTTGAAGGACAGTTCAGGGTGCGCATGGAGATCACGTCGGAAATCGATCAGTTCCGGCAGCAGGGGCTCCAGCCACGGCCCCACGAGGGCGGTGGGCTCGGCTTCAGTAGTGTAGTTGCGCACGACACAACTCTAGCGAGGCTGCCCCGAATACCTGCATCAGCGTCGGAGGGTTACGGATCCGGGAGCCCGCTCCCGGCGCCTTAAACGGCACGGCCCGGGGATCCCCCAATGCGGGGAACCCCGGGCGGGTCCGGTTTCTATCAGCGGCTGGAGCGGTCCGGCCTACAGGACGTCGGTATCGCCGCTGGCCTTGAGGGCGTCCACGGCAGCCTTGACGCGCTGGGAGTGGGCCATGGTGGTGACCAGCAGGGCATCCGGCGTGTCAACAATGACCACGTCCTTGATGCCGATCAGCGCAATGACGCGCTTGGTGTCGGTGACCACCACGCCGCTGGCATTTTCGGTGAAGACCCGGGCGCCTTCGCCGAGGACCGTGACATCGTCCACTTCCCTGGCACTGTTGAGCCGGCCAACGGAGGCAAAGTCCCCGACGTCGTCCCAACGGAAAGCACCAGGCACGACGGCGACGTCTCCGGCAGCAGCGGCAGGCTCCGCCACTGCGTAGTCGATCGCGATCTTCGGCAGGGTGGGCCAGACGCGGGCGGTGACCTCATCGCGTTCCGGGGTGTCCCAGGCCTGGGCGATCTCCGTGAGCCCCTTGAAGAGTTCCGGCTGGTTCGCCTCTAGGTGCTTGAGCATCAACGACACGGGCGCGACAAACATGCCTGCATTCCAGACATACTCTCCGCTGTCCACGTACTGCTGGGCTACGTCCTCGCTGGGCTTTTCAACGAACTCCACCACGGCCTGCGCGCTCGGGGCGTTCGTGACGCCAAGGTTCTTGCCCGAGCGGATATAGCCGAACCCGGTGGACGGGTGCGTCGGCTTGATGCCGATGGTGACGATCTTGCCGGCCGCGGCCGTGTGGATGGCCTCGCGCACGGCGTCCTGGAAGAGGTCGTCGGGGCTGATCACCTGGTCCGCGGCGAAAGAACCCATGATGATCTCCGGATCCCGCTGGTACAGGATGGCGGCGGCAAGGCCGATGGCCGCACCGGAGTCCTTGGGTTCGCTTTCGAGCACAAGGTCGGCGTCCTGGATCTCCGGAAGCTGGCTGCACACTGCGTTTCGGTGGGCAACGCCGGTTACGACGAGCACGCCCTTTCCGGCGAGCGGCTCCAGACGGTCATAAGTGGCCCGCAGCAGCGTACTGCCGGAACCGGTGAGATCATGAAGGAATTTTGGGGCTGCTGCGCGTGACAGGGGCCAGAGGCGGGTCCCCACTCCGCCTGCAGGAATTACCGCAATAAAACGGTCCAGCGGTGAATCCCGGCTTGTCACTAGGTCTGTAGTCATCAGGGCCTACTTTAGCTGACTAGCGCGCTGATACCGGCAGATGCCGCCTGGACGGCACCGCAACGCCGCTGCGAAACACCGTCATTGGGGCGGCGATGTGGCGTTCGTCTCAAAAATACGCAAAAACCGCGCGGGACGGCGTCACCAAGGAGTTCCTGAATTGAATAAGCTGTGAGCGAAGCCTAGATTTAGGCTTGAGCTTACGAGTGCTCTCGCAGCAGGCGTTCCCCCCGCGTGGATCCCATGCCAGCGCCGCTGTGTTGCAGGGAGGTTTATTCAGTGCCGACAAAACCAGCTGGCACCTTGTACCGCGGCCGTGAAGGCATGTGGTCCTGGGTTGGACACCGCATTACCGGTGTAGTGATTTTCTTCTTCTTGTTGGTCCATGTGCTGGACACCTCATTGGTGCGCGTGTCCCCCGAGGCATACACCGCCGTGATCGGCGCCTACAAGAACCCCCTCATGGCCCTGGGTGAAACGGGCCTTGTCGCAGCGATCGTGTTCCACGCCTTCAACGGCCTGCGGATCATCGCCGTCGACTTCTGGAAGAAGGGCGCTAAGTACCAGCGCCAGATGCTGTGGACGGTCCTGGTTCTCTGGGTCATCGTCATGGTGGGCTTCTCCATCCGCCACCTTTCCCTCGCCTTTGGAGGTCACTAAGCCATGACAGCAACCATTCAGAGCCCCCGCAGTGGAAAAGACGGCGGGAAGCCGGGCGCAGGACTGATTGCCCCCAAGTACCGCCGCAGCGGCGCGTCGAAGGGCAGCTTCGAAATGGCTGCGTGGCTGTTCATGCGGCTTTCGGGCGTTGTCCTGGTGGTCCTGATTTTCGGGCACCTCTTCGTTAACCTCCTCGTGGGCGAAGGCATCCATGCCATCGACTTCGGCTTCGTGGCCGGCAAGTGGGCCGATCCGTTCTGGCAGTTCTGGGACCTGGCCATGCTCTGGCTGGCCATGCTGCACGGCACCAACGGCGTCCGCACCATCATCAACGACTACGCCGAGAAGGATTCCACCCGCTTCTGGCTGAAGATCGTCCTTTACGCCGCAACAGCCGTCATCATCATCCTGGGCACCCTGGTGATCTTCACCTTCAACCCGTGCCCGCTGGACGTCAACGGCGTACCGCTGCCCGGCGGCTTCTGCCCCGCAGCCTAATCAGTTCCGTTTCCTCCCAGGGGGAATCAGCTGTGCCCGCACTGAGCGGGTCGATGGTTTTACGGTGCGGGCTCCGCCCGCCCGTGGTTTTATAGCGAATTTTGAGAGAAAGAGCGTCTTGGTATGCAGGTCCATAAGTACGACGTCGTCATCGTCGGTGCCGGTGGCGCTGGCATGCGCGCCGCGATCGAATCCGGTCAGCGCGCGCGCACAGCAGTACTGACCAAGCTCTACCCCACCCGCTCGCACACCGGTGCGGCGCAGGGTGGCATGTGTGCGGCACTGGCCAATGTCGAGGAAGACAACTGGGAGTGGCACACGTTCGACACCATTAAGGGCGGCGACTACCTGGTGGACCAGGACGCAGCCGAAGTCATGGCGAAGGAAGCCATCGACGCCGTGCTGGACCTGGAAAAGATGGGTCTGCCGTTCAACCGTACGCCGGAAGGGCGGATTGACCAGCGCCGCTTCGGCGGCCACACCCGTGACCATGGCAAGGCTCCCGTTCGCCGGGCCTGCTACGCGGCTGACCGTACCGGCCACATGATTCTGCAGACGCTGTACCAAAACTGTGTCAAGCACAACGTTGAGTTCTACAACGAGTACTACGTCCTGGACCTCCTGACGGTCGAGGAAGACGCCGTCCGCGAAGACGGCACGCCGTACAAGCAGAAGCGTGTTGCCGGCGTCGTGTCCTACGACCTCGCATCCGGTGAGCTGCACGTGTTCCAGGCCAAGTCCGTGGTGTTCGCTTCCGGCGGCGCCGGCAAGGTCTTCAAGACCACGTCCAACGCCCACACCCTCACCGGTGACGGCATGGGCATCGCCTTCCGCCGCGGCATCCCCTTGGAAGACATGGAGTTCTTCCAGTTCCACCCGACCGGCCTTGCCGGGCTGGGCATCCTGCTTTCGGAAGCAGCCCGTGGCGAAGGCGCCATCCTGCGCAACTCCGAAGGTGAGCGCTTCATGGAGCGCTACGCCCCCACCATCAAGGACCTCGCACCCCGCGACATCGTGGCCCGCTCCATGGCCAACGAAGTCCGCGAAGGCCGCGGCTGTGGCCCGAACAAGGACTACGTGCTCCTTGACCTGACCCACCTCGAGCCGGCGCACATCGATGCGAAGCTTCCGGACATCACCGAGTTTGCCCGCACCTACCTTGGTGTTGAGCCCTACACGGAGCCGGTTCCGGTGTTCCCGACGGCGCACTATGCCATGGGCGGCATTCCCACCAACATCACCACCGAGGTCCTGCAGGACAACGACACCGTGGTGCCGGGCCTGTACGCGGCCGGTGAAGTGGCCTGCGTTTCGGTCCACGGCTCCAACCGCCTGGGCACCAACTCGCTGCTGGACATCAACGTCTTCGGCAAGCGAGCCGGCATCGCCGCCGCTGAGTACGCCAAGACCGCTGACTTCGTGGATCTTCCGGCGGACCCGGAGGCCTACACCATCGAACTGCTGGACATCGCCCGCAACGGCACCGGCGACGAGAAGGTGGCCGTGATCCGCAAGGAACTCCAGGACACCATGGACGCCAACATGCAGGTGTTCCGCACGGCCGACACGTTGAACCAGGTCCTGAAGGATATCGAGTCCTTCGAGGCGCGGTACAAGAACATCAGCGTCCAGGACAAGGGCAAGCGCTTCAACCTGGACCTGCTCGAGGCCGTGGAGTTGGGCTTCCTGCTGGAACTGGCCAAGGTCATGACGGTTGCAGCCCTGCACCGCGAGGAATCCCGCGGCGGCCACTTCCGCGAGGACTTCCCGGACCGCGACGACGAAAAATTCATGAAGCACTCCATGGCGTACAAGGACGACCACGCCCCGGCTGACGGCTCTGCAGAGGCAATAGCCGGCATCCGACTGGCCACCAAGCCGGTTGTCTTTACCCGCTACGAGCCGATGGTGAGGAAGTACTAAGATGTCCGCCGAACTTGCTGAGCCAGCCTCCAAGATCGAACTGCCCGCACACATCGGAGGCGGCGGGGAGATCCCGACGTTCGACGTCACCCTGCGCGTGCGCCGCTACAACCCCGAGGTGTCCGAGGATGCCACCTGGGACGACTTCAAGGTGACCATGTACGGCACCGACCGCGTGCTGGATGCCCTGCACAAGGTCAAGTGGGAAATCGACGGCAGCGTCTCCTTCCGCCGGTCCTGCGCGCACGGCGTCTGCGGTTCCGATGCCATGCGCATCAACGGCCGCAACCGCCTCGCGTGCAAGACCCTACTGAAGGACCTGGACACGACCAAGCCCATCACCGTGGAACCCATCAAGGGCCTGCCGGTGGAGAAGGACCTGATCGTGGACATGGAGCCGTTCTTCCAGTCCTTCCGCGAGGTCATGCCGTTCCTGATCAACAAGGGCCACGAGCCCACGAAGGAACGCCTGCAGTCCGCTGAGGACCGTGAGCGCTTCGACGACACCACCAAGTGCATCCTTTGCGCCGCCTGCACGTCTTCCTGCCCGGTCTTCTGGACCGACGGCCAGTACTTCGGCCCGGCAGCAATCGTGAACGCGCACCGCTTCATTTTCGATTCCCGTGATGACGCCGGCGACATGCGCCTGGAGATCCTTAACGACAAGGAAGGCGTGTGGCGCTGCCGCACCACCTTCAACTGCACCGAAGCATGCCCCCGCGGCATCCAGGTCACGCAGGCCATTGCCGAGGTCAAGCAGGCAATCCTGTCCCGCAAGATCTAGCACCGTTTTCCCAACGGAGTACCAGCCGACGGCGCCTCTCACCTTTCCGGTGGGGGCGCCGTCGTCGTTCTCCGGAACGTACCGAAACGCAACGAAAGGGCTCCCATGTCCCGCTCCGAAAAAGTCAGCTTCGAAGGATCCACGGGTGAACTGCTCTCCGGCATCATCGACGTTCCGGAAGGCCCGGTCAAGGGCTGGGGTGTGTTCTCGCACGGTTTCACCCTTGGCAAAGACAGCCCTTCCGCGTCCCGGATGTGCAAGGCGCTGGCGGACAACGGGGTGGGCATGCTGCGCTTCGACAACCTGGGCCTCGGCGAATCAGCCGGTTACTGGTCCGAAGGCTCCTTCAGCCATAAGGTGGCAGACACCGTGAGGGCTGCGGAGTTCATGCGGGCCGAGGGCAAGCCGATCTCCCTGCTGGTGGGGCATTCATTCGGCGGTGCGGCGGTCCTGGCTGCTGCCAAGGAGATCCCGGAGCTCGACGCCGTCGCCACCGTGGGAGCGCCGTTCTCGCCCAAGCATGTGGCACATGTCTTTGACGCGGCCCTGGACCGGATCCTGAGTGAAGGCAGCGCCGAGGTTGACCTGGGCGGCAAGCGCGTGGAGATCCGCCGGCACTTCGTCGAGGACCTGGAGAACGCGGACCTGACGGACTGCATCAAGCAGCTGCACAAACCCCTGATGGTGCTGCACTCCCCCACGGACAACACCGTAGGGATCGAGAACGCCAGCACGATCTTCCAGACGGCGCGCCACCCGCGCAGTTTCGTCTCCCTGGAAGGCAGCGACCACCTGCTGACCGGCAAAGGCCAGGCTGCCCGGGCCGCGAAGATTATTTCCGCGTGGGCCGATCAGTACCTCGACGCCGGACGGTAGCAGTCGGCCGTTCCCGCACTGACAGCCGCTCCCGCTCCACCGGGGTTTTTCCCGGCTGGACCTGGCGCGAACCCCAGCCGGTTGCCTTCGCGGCCGGGGCATTCTTCAGGTCTTCTTCACGGACGGCGGACCACGCCGCTGAGACCAGGTAGACCTGGCTGACCAGGTTGAACCAGATGAGCAGCCCGATGATGATGGCGAACGGAGCCAGAATCGGGTTTCGGCCGGCGTTGGCAAGCAACTCCGTGCTGAAGATCTGGAGGATTGTGGTTCCCACGGCCGACAGGATGGTGCCTTCCAGCAGGGCTCGCCGCGTAAGTTTCAGCCCGGCCGCCAGCCGGAACATGATCACTGCCGTCACCCAGCCCAGCGCCAGCGGCACGCCCACCTTGATGGACGTGGTCAGGGGCCAGGCCATCACCGGGTCCAGCTGCAGCTGCTCGGTGACCCACCCGGCCGCGGTACCGAAAATGAGGGAGGCGCCGGCGCTGAGCACCAGCGCAACGCCCAGCAGCAGCAGCGTGCCGGCGTCCCGGAGCTTCTGTACCACCGGGTTCATCTTCCGCGGGCGGAGCCGCATCACGCCCCGCAGACCCTCCCTGACGCCTGCAATCCAGCCCAGGGAGGTCACGATGGTCACGACGGCAGCGATGACCGCGGTCCAGCCAAGGCCGGAGGGATTCAGGAGGTCCTGCGGGTCCACCAGGCCGTCGCCGCCGTCGACCTTCACCAGGCCCGGCGCGCTGGCGGCGACACTGCTGACAATCCGGTCCAGCAGGGCAGGCTGGCCGCTCAGCAGCAGGCCGGCGACGGAAAAGCCGGTGGCCAGAAGGCCGGTGATGGAGAAGAACATGTTGAAACCGATGCCGGCGGCCATCAGCGGCCCGTGCTGCAGGTTGTAGTGCTGGAACGCACGCATGGGACGAAAGGCGTTCAGTCGTGCCAGCAGCCACTGGAACATGGCCAGCAGCCCTGGCATGGCGCCGCCGCCTGACCTGCGGGCCTTGCTCCACTCAACCTTCTTGCGGCTCACTTCCAGCTTCAGCCGGGCGCGCTCTGTCGGTAGCGGAGGTTCAGCCGCCGCCTGCGCTGCCTGCGCTGACTCAGCCGGACGTGCCTCGGAGGTGGTCAGTTTCGATGCCAAAGTCGAGTTCTTCCCGTAGCTGCCAGATGCCGTTGATGTCGTGCTCGTACAGCCCCATGCTAACCACAGGGAACGTGGCCCGGTAATCCTTCAGCACCGTTTCGGCCTCATCCAGGCTCTCCGGCGCCACATCGTGGGCGATGGTCACATGCGGGTGGTAGGCAAACGGCAGTTCCCGTTCCAGCGGCCCGGTCTGCAGTTGTTCGTGCAGGTTCACGCAGTGGCCGAAACCGTCTTCGACGTTCAGGAAGACCACCGGGGACACGGGCCGGAACGAGCCGGTCCCCGCGATGGTCACCGTAAACGGCTCCTGCCGGCGCGCGATTTCGCGGACGTGGTTCCGGGTGGCTTCCCAGTCCTTGGTGGGAGTGGTGGTCACCAGCGTGATGTGTGCCGGAATGACGCCGGCCATGGGGTCTCCGAAGGACGCCCGCCAGCGCTGGAGCTCCTCGGCGATGTCCGGGGGGAAGCCCAGGATAACGCCGACGCTCATTTCCTCGGTCCGGTCCCTGCGCTTACGCGGGACCGTGCCCCGGCCCGTGGCAGCCTCATCATCGGCGTCTACGAATTTTCCCTCTCCGCGGTACGCAGGGGACTTTTCGTTGGCAGTGACTTTGCTGGCGGATGACATGGGGCTAGCGGACTCCTGCGAGGCTGAGGGACGGGAGGAAGCCCATGCGCTCATAGACCTGGCCGAGGGTCACGGAGGCGATTTCCCGGGCCCGTTCAGCACCGCGGGCAAGGAGCCGGTCCAGTTCCGCCGGGTCCTCCATCAGTTCGTTGGTCCGGTTCCGGAGGGGCGTGATGAAGTCCACCATCACGTCCGCGAGGTCAGTCTTGAGGTGGCCGTACATTTTGCCCTGGTATTCTGCCTCAAGCTCGGCCACGGTCTTGCCGGTGAGCGTTGAATAGATGGTGAGCAGGTTGGAAACCCCCGGCTTGGCTTCGGCGTCGAACCGGATCTCCGTTCCGGCGTCAGTCACTGCGGACTTGATCCGCTTCGCCGCGAGCTTGGGGTCTTCCAGGAGCTGGATGGAGCCGTGGGGCGATCCGCCTGTCTTCGACATCTTGGCCGTCGGGCTTTGGAGGTCGTAGATCTTGGCCGTGGCCTTGAGGATCGTGGCCTCAGGCACTGTGAAGGTGTGGCCAAAGCGGGTGTTGAAGCGCTGGGCCAGGTTCCGGGTCAGTTCCAGGTGCTGGCGCTGGTCCTCGCCCACCGGGACAAGGTCCGTCTGGTAGAGGAGGATGTCCGCTGCCATCAGGGTGGGGTACGCGAACAGGCCGAGCGTGGCGGCGTCCGCCCCCGACTTCTGCGTCTTGTCCTTGAACTGCGTCATGCGGGACGCCTCGCCGAACCCGGTGATGCAGTTCAGCGCCCACGCGAGCTGGGCATGTTCAGGGACATGGGACTGGACGAAGAAGATGCTTTTGTCCGGGTCGATGCCCGCCGCGATGTACTGGGCGGCAACCACGCGGGTGCGCTTGGCCAGCTCTGCGGGTTCGAAGTCCACGGTGATGGCATGGAGGTCCGGGATGAAGAACACGGCGTCGTATTCCGCCTGCATGTCAACCCAGTTGCGGACGGCGCCGATGTAGTTGCCCAGGTGGAGCGAGTCCGCTGTGGGCTTGGCACCTGAGAGGATGCGTTTCTTGGTCACCGGAGAAGTCGAGCTAGTCATTGTGAGAAAAACCTTCGGGCTTAGAGCTGGTAGTCCACTACCAGCGGTGCGTGGTCGGAGAAGCGGGTGTCCCATGACGGTGCCCGGTCCACCACTGCCGAAAAAGCCGCGGCAGCGAGGGCGGGGGTGGCCATGTGGTAATCGATGCGCCAGCCTGTGTCCGTATCAAAGGCCTTGCCGCGCTGGGACCACCAGGTGTAGGGGCCGTCGACGTTTCCCGCCAGGCCCCTGTGGACATCCCTCCATCCGATCTCCTCGCCAAAGAAGCGGTCGAAGTACGCACGTTCCTCGGGAAGGAATCCGGCGCGCTTCACGTTGCCCTTCCAGTTCTTGATGTCCAGCTCCGTATGGCCAACGTTGAGGTCACCCACCACGAGGGCATGGTCGCTGTGCTTGGCCAGCTCGGGAAGGCGGCGCGTCATGACATCCAGGAAGCGGAACTTGTCGTCCTGCTTGGGGGTCCCGGCCTCGCCGGAGTGAACGTAGGCGCTCACCACCGTCAACTGGGTGGCTGCACCGGCGGCATCCCGGACGCGGAAGTCCGCCTCGACCCAGCGCCCGGCGGTGGCAAAGTAGTCATCACCGATGTGGGACCGTGTTGCCAGCGGCTCCTCGCGGGAGGCAATGGCGACGCCGGCGCGGCCTTTGGCCTCGGCTTCCTCGTGCAGGATGAACCAGCCCTCGCCCAGGAGTTCACGGACGATCTTGTCCGGCGCCCTGACCTCCTGCAGGCACAGAATGTCCACCCCGCGGGGCTCCAGCCACTCTGCCATGCCGTTCCGGTAGGCAGCGCGGAGGCCGTTGACGTTGACTGATGCGATGCGAAGGTGGTCCTTCTCCAATGCCGAGCTCACCCGCTCCACTCTAGTCGATGATGGTTCCGCTGACAGGTTCGTCAGCGCCGCCGGAGGACTTGATCATGTCCCGGGCGTTGGTGGCCGTGATCTCGATGGTTTCCAGTGCGCGGCGGACGGTGTCCTGATCCGCGGCAGCGCCCTTGGCCCGTTCCTGCTCGACGACGCGGACCTGCACCTGCACGATCTTGAAGGAGTGGTCCAGCTTCATGTCCCGGACTTCGTCGGCTTCGTTGCGCGACCGGACCAGGCGGGTACCGCCGTGGTCGGCGCTCCCCGGCGACGGCGCGCGGCCGGTCGCGGCGTTGAAGGCGTTCTGCGCCTCGTTCAGCTTGGCGGTGGCCTTCTTGGCCGCC
Source organism: Arthrobacter oryzae (assembly GCF_030718995.1). Lineage (NCBI taxonomy): Bacteria > Bacillati > Actinomycetota > Actinomycetes > Micrococcales > Micrococcaceae > Arthrobacter > Arthrobacter oryzae. The sequence goes on along the minus strand of NZ_CP132204.1, from coordinate 2,922,165 downwards.
TTCTGGATGCTGAACACCACGAACGCTGCCAGCGCGAGCCAGAAGCCGGCGATGACTGCCACCACCCAGCCGACGACGTCGTTCTGGTTGGCAGCGAAGATGACGGCCACCACAAAGGCGATGACAAACAGCATCATTCCCGGCCCGCTGATTCGCAGCATGGAAAACCCGCCCTTGGCCGGGTTGGACGCAGAGTGAGGGTTACCCAAAGTTCGCATGGCTCCATTGTCTCAAACGCCGGGGCAGGAAAATGGACGCTTCCACCCCGGGCGAACGCTACTTCAGGAACAGCTTGCGCAGGCGCCCGGCCGTGAGCATCACTCCCAGCACGATCATCACGAGGTAGTACCCGATGTGGACCGCTGTGGCGGGGGTGAAAATTCCCACACTGATCTGCCGGAGCAGCTCCACCCCGTGCCACAGCGGCATTGCCTGGATAAGCCACTGGATGTACTGCGGGTAGACGCTCAGCGGATAGAACGTGGCGCTGAAGAGGAACATCGGCAGCATCACGAAGTTGATCCAGTCCATCTGCTGGAAAGTCTTCATGAAACTGGTGATCCCCATACCGAAACTCGCAAAGCCGAAGGCGATCAACACCGAGGCGGGAATCATGAGGATGGCCCACGGTGTGGTAATCAGCCCCATAACGCCCATCACCGCGGTGAATCCTGTGGCGTACAGCAGGCCCCGCAGCAGGGCCAGGAAGATCTCCCCCATGGCCACGTCCAGCGGTCCCAGGGAGGTGTACAGCATGCCCTGGTACAGCTTGGCGAAGTTCATCTTGAAGAACACGTTCCACGTGGAGTCGTAGACGGCCCCGTTCATCGCTGAGACGGCCAGAAGTGCCGGGGCGATGTATGCCGCATAGCTGATTTCCTGGCCGCCGGGACCCTGCACTGCGCCCACGATGGCGCCTAGGCCGACGCCCATGGAGATCAGGTACAGCACGGGCTCGAAGAAGCCGGAAAGCATCACCATCCAGTTGCTGCTCTTGGTGGCCATGAGTCCGCGGGCAATGACCGCTTTGACGTTCCGTGAGTACATCGGGCCGAAGTGGCGGTTCCGTGCAGCCTCGGTGACGCTGTGGCCTTCAGTGAGTGTGCTCATTGCCCCAGCCTCCTGACGAACTGGCGCTTGGTGAGCATCCAGCCCGCCACGGCGAGGCCAACCAGGAACACGATATGCAGGATGGTCAGCAGCGGCGGCTCATCGTGGCCGTAGCTGAAGACACGGCCCAGTTCGGTGCCGTGCCAGATCGGCGAAATCCAGCCGATCCACCGGACCACCAGCGGCAAGGAATCGAGGGGAAAGAAGGTTCCGGAGAAGAGGAACAATGGAGTCACAATGAACCTCATCACCATGGCGAACTGGCCCTTGTCCTCCTTGATGGAGGCGGCATAGGCCATCAGCGGCAGGCCGAAGGAGAGTCCCGCCAGCGTGGCCACCAGGATGGAGACCCAGCCCCAGCCGCTGGGTGACGCGCCGAAGAGCGCCACCACCGCGAAGTAGATGGCGGATTGCAGCAGGAACCGCAGTGTCACGGCCATGATGTGGCCTGCGGCGATCTGTTCAGGCGTGAGCGGGGACGCGTGCGGCCCGTAGTAGACCCGACGCCACTTGAAACCGTCCATGACCGGGAAGGTGAATTCGTTGGCCGCGGTCATGACGGCCGCCGAGATCAGCAGGGCAGGGGCGATGAACGCGAGGTAGCTGACACCGCCGAACACTCCCCCGCCGCCCGTGTCCACGAGCGTGGCCAGGCCCACCCCCATGGCGAAAAGGTAGGCTACCGGCTGGCCCACGCCGTACATCACGATGGTCCAGCCGTAGCTCTTCATCACGCGGAGGACCTGCTCTGCGTAGTAGAAGGATCCCCAGCGGCGGGCCCGGGCCGCTGACACGGCCGGCGAGTGGGCACGCAGCACAGCAGGCACAGCCGGTCCGCGGCCGCCGTCGTCCGTTACAGGGGGCGCGGATTGCTCAGTCAACGAGGCTCCTGCCGGTGAGGCGGAGGAAGACATCCTCCAGGGACGACCGGCGCACCAGCGACGTGAGCGGACGCAGTCCGCGGGCGGACACCTGCTCAAGCGCCGCCTCGCCGTCGTGCGCGTAAATCAGCACGCGGTCCGGGAGCGTCTCCAGCCGCTCGCCGATGCCCTCAAGCTCAACGCCGATGGTGGCGTTGCGTTCCGAACCGAAACGCAGTTCCAGGACTTCCCGGGTGGAGTACTCACGGATCAGGCTGGACGGTGAGCCTTCGGCCATGATCCGGCCCTTGTCCACCACAATGAGGCGGTCGCACAGCTGTTCCGCCTCATCCATGTAGTGCGTGGTCAGGATGAGCGTGACACCCTGCTCCTTGAGCCGGAAAAGCCTGTCCCAGAGGATGTGCCGGGCCTGCGGGTCCAGGCCCGTTGTGGGCTCGTCCAGCAGCAGGATCCGGGGTTCGTTGATCAGCGAACGCGCGATGGTCAGCCGCCGCTTCATGCCGCCGGAGAGCGCGTCCACCTTGGATTTCGCCTTGTCCGTCAGCTGGGCGAACTCCAGCAGTTCATCGGCCTTGGGCCGCAGGTAGCTCATGGGCAGCCCGAAGTACCGCCCGTAGACCAGCAGGTTGTCGCGGACCCTGAGTTCCTCGTCGAGGTTGTCCTGCTGCGGCACGACGCCCAGGTGGGCACGGACTTCGGGGCCGTGGCTTTCAGGATCCAGCCCCATGATGGACAGGCTTCCGGAAGTGCGCTGGGAGACCCCGCCGATCATCTTCATGGTGGTGGACTTGCCGGCCCCGTTGGGGCCAAGCAGGCCGAAGGCCTCACCGGCCGGAACGCTGAAGGAAATGCCGTCGACGGCGGTGACGTCGCCGTACGTCTTGGTGAGGTTTTCGGCGGTGATGACGTACTGCATCTGGTCGCCCCGGCTCTGGCTGCGGGATGGTTTGCTTGACAGTTCTTCGTTGGACACAAGTTCAGGCACCCACACAACGTTAGTACTCACGTTCGAACAAAGAAAGAGTTGGATCTCAAAAAATCCATTCGATGTGTATTGCCCGCGTGGGCCTTGCTTTTGCCAGCAGGGACACCGGTTAAGCGCAGCAGGGCGTCTCTTCCCGTCGGGAGGAGGCGCCCTGCTGAGACCTACAGCATTTCAGCCAGCAGACAGTCAGCCTGCGTGGCTTTCCGCTGCCAACTGGCGTTCCGCGGCTTCGACCACATTGGTCATAAGCAGCGCCACGGTCATGGGACCGACGCCGCCGGGGTTCGGCGAAATCCAGCCGGCTACCTCGGCAGCGGCGGGATCGATGTCGCCGTGGACCTTGCTCTTGCCCGTTTCTGGATCTGTTTCACGGGTGACACCGACGTCGAGCAGGGCCGCACCCGGCTTGACGTCCGCAGCCTTGACGATGTGCTTGGCACCCGCCGCGCCTACAATGACGTCCGCCATCTTCAGCAGCTCCGAGAGGTTCTTTGTGCCGGTGTGCGTCAGCGTGACGGTGGCGTTCACGGCCCGCCGGGTCAGCAGCAGGCCGATCGTGCGGCCGATCGTGACACCGCGGCCGACCACGACGACGTGCTTGCCCGAGAGGCTGTAGCCGTTGCGTTCCAGGAGCTCGATGACGCCACGGGGCGTGCACGGCAGCGGCGAGGTGATCTCGCCGTTGACGTTGAGCACCAGCCGGCCGAGGTTGGTCGGGTGCAGGCCGTCGGCGTCCTTGGCGGGGTCAATCCGCTCAAGGATGGCGTCGGTGTCCAGGTGCTTGGGCAGCGGCAGCTGCACAATGTAACCGTGGCAGGCCGGGTCCCCATTGAGTTCGTCAATGAGGGCCTCAACCTGGGCCTGGGTGGCATCCGCCGGAAGCTCACACTGGATCGAGTTCATCCCGATCTCCACAGACTGCTTGTGTTTCATGGACACGTACAGCTGCGAGGCAGGATCCGCGCCCACGAGCACAGTGGCAATGCCCGGAGTGACTCCGCGGGCCTTCAGGGTGGCGACACGCTCGGACAGTTCGGACTTGATGGCGGCAGCGGCCGCCTTTCCGTCAAGGACCTTGGCGGTCTGCGCCATGGACGGGGTCACCACTGCTCGTGCTGCGGGTAGAGCGGGAAGTCGGCGGCGAGTTTGTCTACGCGGGCCTGCAGGGCTTCCACGTCGGTGGCGGAACCGGCCTTCAGCGCGGTGGCGATGATCTCCGCTACCTCGGTGAATTCCTCGGCGCCGAAGCCGCGCGTGGCCAGTGCCGGGGTCCCGATGCGCAGGCCGGAGGTGACCATCGGCGGGCGGGGGTCGAACGGAACGGCGTTGCGGTTCACGGTGATTCCCACCGAGTGCAGGAGGTCTTCCGCCTGCTGGCCGTCCAGCTGCGAGTTGCGCAGGTCCACCAGGACCAGGTGCACATCGGTGCCGCCGGTGAGCACGGAGACACCGGCCTCGGCGACGTCGGACTGGTTCAGGCGGTCGGCGATGATCCTGGCGCCTTCGAGTACGCGCTCCTGGCGCTCCTTGAACTCCGCGGTGCCGGCGATCTTGAAGGCAACGGCCTTGGCGGCGATGACGTGCATGAGCGGTCCGCCCTGCTGGCCGGGGAAGACGTTGGAGTTGAGCTTCTTGGCCCATTCCTGCTTGGCCAGGATCACGCCGGAGCGGGGTCCTGCGAGCGTCTTGTGCACCGTGGAGGTGACGACGTCGGAGTGCGGCACCGGGCTCGGGTGCAGGCCGGCGGCCACCAGGCCGGCGAAGTGCGCCATGTCGGTCCAGAGCAGCGCGCCGACTTCATCGGCGATGGAGCGGAAGGCTGCGAAGTCCAGGTGGCGCGGGTAGGCGGACCAGCCGGCGATGATGACCTGCGGCTTCTCGGCGATGGCCTGCTCACGGAGCTTGTCCATGTCGATCCGGAAGTTGTCCTGCTCCACCTGGTAAGCGGCAACCTGGTACAGCTTGCCGGAGAAGTTGAGCTTCATGCCGTGCGTGAGGTGGCCGCCGTGGGCCAGCGAGAGGCCCAGGATCTTGTCGCCGGGGGTGATCATGGCCGAAAGGGCCGCGGCGTTGGCCTGCGCACCGGAGTGCGGCTGGACGTTGGCGTATTCAGCGCCGAACAGGTCCTTCACGCGGTCGATCGCCAGCTGCTCGGCGATGTCCACGTACTCGCAGCCGCCGTAGTAGCGGCGGCCCGGGTAGCCCTCGGCGTACTTGTTGGTCAGGACGGAACCCTGCGCTTCCATCACGGCGCGCGGGGCAAAGTTTTCGGAGGCGATCATTTCCAGGGTGCCGCGCTGGCGGCCGAGCTCCTGGTCCAGTACGGCGGCGATCTCGGGGTCGAGCTCAGCCAGCGGCAGGTTACTGACGGCGGAGGAAGTGCTGACGGAAGTCGGTGAAGTGGTCACGAAGAACTCCTGGCTAGGGATGGGCGCTGCTAAGGTCAGGCTACCGGCTGTGACGTTGCCCTGCCCCTTGGTTACGGGAAAGCCCGTGGTCACGGGCAAGTCCCCGGTGAGGGGCAAGACAGCAGGAATCGGCAGCGGTTAGGCTGCCGGCCGGCAAAACATGACCCTCGGCCCAGGCGTACGATCCGTGGTCTTCGTTAATGCCGCTCCCTGATGGTTAGCCATCCAACGCCAGTTGCGACCGGTTAAGACTATCAAAACCTTTCCGCATCCCGTCGAAAGCACACCCTCCCCGCGCAGGTAGGCTGTTCTTCGTGACTGAAGACCAGCTGACCTCCGCCTACGTACTGACCCTCTCCTGCCCGGACCGGCCCGGCATCGTCCATGCCGTAGCGGGAGCGCTGCTCGTCGCCGGCTGCAACATTACGGACTCGCAGCAGTACGGAAGCCAGGACACCGGCACGTTCTTCATGCGAGTTGAGGCCACCACCACCATTCCTCAGGCAGACGTCCATGCTGCACTGGAGCCTGTGGCGGAAGCTTTCGGCATGCAGTGGAGCCTGGACCCCGTGGGCCGTAGGATCCGTACCCTGCTGATGGCAAGCAAGTCCGCCCACTGCCTCAACGACCTCCTGTTCCTGCAGCGCTCCGGCACGCTGCCCATCGAGATCCCCGCCATCGTGTCCAACCACGAGGACCTGGCCGGACTTGCGGAGTTCTACGGCATCCCGTTCCACTACATCCCGGTCACCCCGGACACCAAGGTCCAGGCGGAGGACGAACTGCGCAAGATCATCGCCGAGGAAGACATTGAGCTGACTGTCCTGGCCCGTTACATGCAGATTCTTTCCAACGAACTGTGCACCGAGCTCACCGGTAAGGCCATCAACATCCACCACTCGTTCCTGCCGTCCTTTAAGGGTGCGAAGCCGTACCACCAGGCGCACGCCAGGGGCGTGAAGCTGATCGGCGCCACCGCCCACTACGTCACCGCTGCCTTGGACGAGGGGCCCATCATCGAGCAGGAAGTCATCCGCGTGGACCACCGCCGCACGGCCGAGCAGTTCGTGCAGATGGGCCGTGACGTGGAGGGCCGCACCCTCGCCCAGGCCGTCCAGTGGCACGCCGAGCACCGCGTGCTGCTGGATGGCAACCGCACAGTCGTCTTCAACTAGGCCGGGGAGATGGGCGGCGAGCACAGCGGCGAGGACCGGCTGGCCGCGTTCTACAACCAGCGCGCCGTCCTCCACCCCGTTCATCCGCTCACCCCGCAGCGTGTGCTGCAGCGTGAGCGGTTCATTGCCCGGCTGAAGGCCGAAGGCAGGCATGCGGTGCTGGAGATCGGCACGGGCCCGGGGCTTGACGGGCTGAAGTTCGTCCAGGCAGGCATCAACTACACCGGTGTGGACCTCTCCGAGGAGCACGTGCGCCTGGCCACGGCCAAGGGGCTGAACGTCTCAGTTGCCAGTGTGCGGAACCTGCCGTTCGCCGACGGCGTCTTCCCGGCGGTGTGGACCATGAGCACCCTGCTGCATATCCCCAACAGCGACATCGACGACGTCGTCCGTGAACTCGTGCGCGTGGCCGCGCCCGGCGCGCCGATCGCCGTCGGGCTCTGGTCCGGGGACGATGTGGAAGTGCTCAACCCCGAAGACGTGATCCAGCCGCCGCGCTTCTTCAGCCGGCGCAGCGATGCGGCGCTCCGGCGGATCTTCGGCAGGCATGGCGATGTTGAGGAACTGTTGACGTGGCCGGAAGGAACGGGCGCGGAGTCCGGACCGGGTGCGGGCCACTGGACGCAGCATTACCAGTTCCTGGTCCTCCGCACTCCCTCCTTCTAACCCAACTAGCTAGCAGTTGAGGGAAACCCTGAGCCTAGACACCCCGCCGGTCTTTGCGCCAGCGGATGGATGACGCTGACGGCGGGCTCGAGGGAATCCGCCTGTTCAAGCTCCGCCATCAACCGGCGGAACCGCCCGGGCCCTCCTCCTCCATCCTTGCGCAGGTGTAGCCCTTGCAGCTGAAGCCCGTGACGGCCAAAACCCCGTAGTTTCATGGGCCCCAGGCTACTGAGCCGGATCTGCGGCGTCACTAGGCCGGCCTAGGAGTTTTTGTCCAGATAATCGCCTCAAACGACCCATTTGGTCCCGTTATCTGGACAAAAACTCCTAGGCTGGGCACATGGCTCCTCTTTATCCTTTTGCCGGCACCAGCCCGGACGTCCACCCTTCAGTCTTCGTCGCCCCCAGCGCCTCCGTGATCGGCAACGCCACCCTCGCCGAGGACGCCAGCGCCTTTTACGGCGTCTCGGTGCGGGCCGACACGGCCGCCATCACCGTGGGAGCGGGCAGCAACCTGCAGGACAACGTGGTGCTGCACGCGGACCCGGGCTTCCCCTGCAGCGTCGGGGCGCGTGTCAGTGTGGGGCACAGCGCCGTCGTGCACGGCTGCACGGTTGAGGACGACTGCCTCATCGGCATGAGCGCCACCATCTTGAACGGTGCGGTGATCGGCGCCGGCTCGCTGGTGGCAGCCGGCGCCGTCGTCCTCGAAGGCACGGTGGTCCCGCCGCGGTCCCTGGTGGCCGGTGTCCCGGCCAAAGTCCGCCGCGAACTCACCGATGAAGAGTTCGACGGCGTGCAGCGCAACGCCGCGCACTACCGCGAACTCGCCCAGGCGCACCGGCAAATGCACGCCGGCTAAACCGAACCTCAGTCCAGGCTGATCGGCCCCAGCGAGTCCAGCAGTTCGCCCGGCCCCGGATTCCCTGCCGCTGACCGGCCGCCGAGGTGGTTCACCACGCCCCACACCGCGTTGAGGCCGGTGGTGACCGCACCTTCGGCCCAGCCGGCAGTGAACGAAACGTCGTCGCCGGCCAGGAAGATGCCGCGCTGGGATTCGGGCAGTTTGTCCTGCTTGAAATGCGTGAACAGCCGCTGCTGGTAACGGTAGTGGCCGGGCAGGTTCGCCTTGAAGGCACCCATGAAGTTGGGGTCCGCCTCCCAGCTGACGGTGATGGGCTGGCCGATGATGTGGCTGGCGATGTCCACCCCCGGGTAGATCTGCTCCAGGGAGTGCAGCATGAGCTCCACCCGCTGGTCAGCGTCGAGCGCCAGCCACTTCAGGGCGTCGTCGTTCCACGTGTAGGAGAGCAGAATCACCGCGGGCTTGTCCGGCCCGTCGTCCAGCAGGTAGGTGGCACGGTTCAGCCGGTCGGTCAGCGTCATGGACAGGACATCGCGGCCCGTTGCCGGATCAGTGTCCTTCCAGAACGGGCGGTCCACCATGACGAAGGTCTTGGACGACTGCATGTAGTGCGAGCGCTCAATCGCCGTCCACAGCTCCGCCGGGAACAACGCTTCCTCGGTGTGGATCCGGGTGGACAGCAGCCAGGACTGGCACGTGGTGACGACGGCGGGATAGCTCGCTTCCCGGCCCCAGCGTTCGCGGAGGCGAAGGTCGCCGTTGGCGTCCCGGCTGATGCGGTCCACGGCGCCGCGCGGGGAGCCGGAATGCAGCGACGCCAGCGATGTCCCTTCCGGCCAGTGGGCCATGCCCGACGGGGTGTGCTGCCACAGCGCCTCGGGGAGCCGCTGCGCTCCCCCGGCAATGAGGCGGTGCTGGTCGTCGGCATCGGTATAGACGACGCGCAGGATTTCGAGGATGGAGTTGGGGAAGTCGGTATCCCAGCCGCCGGTGCCGAACCCCACCTGCCCGAATGCTTCACGGTGCGCAAAGCCCGCCTTCTTGAAGGACTCGCTGGCCGCGATGAAGCCGTAGAACGTCTGTTCGTCCATCAGCGGCAGGAGTTCGTTCCAGATCTCCTTGATCCGGGCCGTGTCCCGCGCCCGGATGGCGTCCTGCATCTCGCTGAATTTGGCGCCGTCGTTCACGGCGGCCTTCCACGCATCCGCCACCTCGCGGAAGAACGGCGGCAGGTCCGCCGGCGTGCTGGCGTAGTGCTTCTGGCCGGCCAGCTCAATCACGGTGCTGGAGGTGGCCGGTGCCAGCGGGTTGGGGAACTCCTGGGTCTGCAGGCCCAGCAGGTCCACGTAGTGGTAGAACGCCTTGCCGGACACGGGGAACCGCATGCCGCCAAGGTCCGCCACCACGCCCGGGGCCGACGGGAAGCTGGCGGTCCGCAGCCGGCCGCCGATCTGGTCGGCTTCATAAAGGACAGGGCGGAGGCCCAGTTTCATCAGTTCGTAGGCCGTGACCAGTCCGGACAGGCCTGCGCCGACCACTGCCACTTCGGTCCCGTACAGCTCGGGCGGGACGGAGCCGAGCCCGTCCGGGTGGGCCAAGTAGTGATCATAGCTGAAAGGGAAGTCCGGGTTCAGCATGGTGATGGGGGCATCGGCTGCCGCGCCCCGCGTTGGGGCGGGCTGGAGGCCGGGGGCCGCAGCGGGGTCGTTGGCCGGCAGTTCGGTGGCGATGGTCATGAAAGGTCTGCCTTCGTCGGTTCGGTGGTGGACATTGCTGAAGTTTCGCGCCCGGTCAGTTCACGGTATTCCTCGTGGCCCAATGCCGCCACCTTGGAGTGCTTGCGGCCGTAGCCGAAGTAGGCGGCGAGTCCCACCAGCATCCAGATGCCGAAGACCGCCCACGTGTCAGCGCCGAGGTTGGCCATGAGGTAGGCGCACATGAGGGCGCCGAGGATCGGGGTGAGCGGGAACAGCGGCACCCGGAAGGTGCGCCTGAGTTCGGGCCGGTTGCGGCGCAGGTAGATGACGGCCACGTTGACCAGGGCAAAGGCGAACAGGGTGCCGATGCTGGTGGCATCCGCCAGGTCCCCGAGCGGTACCAGGCCGGCGGTGAGGGCCACGAGGACGCCCACGATCACGGTCCCGGCAACCGGGGTGCCGGTGCGGGAGGAGACGCGGCCGAAAATCCGCGGGATGAGGCCGTCGCGGGCCATGGAGAGAAGGATGCGGGTCTGCCCGTAGAGGACGGTCAGCACGATGCTGGCGATGGCAAGCACGGCGCCGACGGCGAAGACCAGTGCAATCCACGGCTGGCCGGTGGTTTCTTCGAGGATTTTCACGAGCGCGGCCTCAGTGCCGTCGAACCAGCCCCAGGGGCGGGCGCCGATGGCGGCCACAGCCACCAGGACGTAGATGGTGGTGACGATGACCATGGAGAGCATGATGGCGCGCGGCAGGTCCCGCTTGGGATTGCGCGCTTCCTCGCCGGCGGTGGAGGCGGCGTCGAAGCCGATGTAGGAGAAGAAGACCGTCGACGCAGCGGCCGAGACGCCGGCGGCGCCCATCGGAAGGAGCGGTTCGAAGTTGCCGGCATTGAAGGCCGTGAAGGCCACGGCGCAGAAGAAGATGAGGATGCCCACCTTGATCACCACGATCGCGGTGTTGATCCAGGCGCTTTCCCTGGCGCCGCGGACCAGCAGAATCGTGGCGAGGACCACGATGACCATGGCCGGGATGTTCATGATGCCACCGTCGCCGGGCGGCTGGGACACGGAGTCCGGAAGGACCTGCCCGAAGACCGCCAGGGTCTCGTTGACGTACTGGCCCGCACCAACGGCCACGGCGGCCACCGACACTGCGTACTCGAGTACCAGGCACCAGCCGCAGATCCACGCCATGCCCTCGCCCATGGTGGCGTAGGTGTAGGAGTAGCTGGAGCCGGCCACCGGGACCAGGCCTGCCATTTCGGCGTAGGAGACGGCGGAGAGCAGGGCGGCCAGACCGGCGATGGCGAACGAAATCCAGATGGCGGGACCGGCCAGCGGCACAGACTCGCCAAGGATCACCAGAATGCCGGTTCCCAGCGTGGCGCCCACGCTGATCATGGTCAGCTGCAGGACTCCGAAACTGCGGACCAGCCTGGTGCCGCCATGGCCGGTTTCGGCCTCGCTGACCATCTGGCCGATCGGCTTGCGGCGCAGCAGTTGCGCAGCCAGGCCCGGACGGCGGGCAGCAGCCGGCGGCCGGCCGGTGAGTGTAGGCACAGTCATCATTGACGTCCGTTCGTGAGTAGTTATCGGCTTTCCCCTGGTCCAGCTTAGGTTTGTGAGCCACCTCTCACGGTTGTGCAAAATGACCTATAGTGATCTGGCATGAGACTTAATGCACACAGTAAGGGCCCGCGGAATGCGGCGCTCACCGGGCAGGTCAGCGTTGACCTCTCGGCCATTTCAGACAACATCCGCACGCTCCGTGAGCGCTCAGCGGCTCCCCATTTCATGGCCGTGGTGAAGGGCAATGCCTACGGCCACGGGCTCGTGGACGTCGCCCGGACGGCCCTGTCCGCGGGCGCGGACTGGCTGGGGACGGCACAGCTTCACGAGGCGATCGCGCTGCGCCGGGCAGGCATCACCGCCCCGGTGCTGTCGTGGCTTTACCTCGCGGCCGCCTCCAGCGGGACCATCCGGGAAGCGCTGGAGTACGACGTCGATGTCTCGCTTGGCAGCGTCGCCCAGCTGGACGTCGTGGCTGGCATCGCCCGCCGGCTGGGCCGCCCCGCCGTGGTCCACCTTGAACTGGACACGGGGCTGAGCCGCGGCGGAGCGCGGGCGGAGGACTGGGCGGAGCTGGTGGCCGCGGCCCGGGCGGCAGAGCGTGACGGCACGCTCCTGGTCCGGGGCGTCTGGACGCATCTGGCCTGGGCCGACGTTCCCGCGCATCCTGCCAATGTGGCGGCTGTGGGTGCTTTCGAAGAGGCCGTCCGCGCGGCCCGGGCGGCCGGCCTCGACCCCGCCCTCCGGCACGTTTCGAGTTCCGCCAACATCCTGGACCGGCCCGAGTTCGCGTTCGACATGGTGCGGGCCGGCCTGGCTTTCTACGGGCTGGCCCCCGCGGACCACCTTGCCCCGGCCGACTTCGGCCTGCGCCCCGCGCTCACCGTTACCGCGCCCGTGGTGCTGGTCAAGAAAGTCCCGGCAGGAACCGGCGTCAGCTACGAGCACCAGGCCATCACGCACGAGCCGAGGTACCTTGGGCTGATCCCGCTGGGCTACGCGGACGGCATCCCCAAAGGCATCTCGGGCCGCAGCCTGATCCTCCTCGGGGGCCGCCGGGTTGCGGTGATCGGCAAGGTCTGTATGGACCAGTTCATGGTGGACCTGGGCCCGGATTCCAGCGGTGTGGCCGTTGGTGACACAGCCGTGCTATTTGGTGACCCGAGCACCGGAGCGGCGAGCGCCGATGACTGGGGCGCGGCAATCGGCAGCCACGGCGACGAGATCATCAACCGGATCGCCCCGCGCCTGCCGCGGGCCTACGAGTGCCCGGATTACCAGGAGGCCGGTGGTCCCGTTGGCGCCTGAGGCCGCTGCCGAACGGCTCGGCTTCGTCACGCTGGAACAGTTCCTGCAGACGCTGCCGCCGGAGCTGAAAATACTGCACGACGGCGGCAACGGTGCCAGCATGCTGCGCTGGGTGGAGCCGAGCGAATTGGAGGACCCCACGCCCTACCTGCTGGACGGCGAGTTCATCCTCACCGCCGGGCTGCCGTTCCTCGGCGACGGCGGCAGCCCGGGAAAGATGGACGCGTACGTGCAGCGGCTGGTCGGCGCCGGCGTGGGGGCCCTGGGGTTCGGACTGGAACCGTACTTCGATGCTGTTCCCGAGACACTGGTCGCAGCCTGCCGGCGCCACAACCTGACGCTGGTGGAGTTCCCCAGGACTGTCCCGTTCGCGGCGATCGGGCTGGCTTTTTCGCAGCTGCTGGAATCGGACAACGCCAGGGTGTTCCGGCAATTGGCGGACACCAACCGGCAGCTGATGCGGGCGGTCCTTTCAGCCAGGCCGGAACACGAACTCCTTGCGGCGCTGGCGCAGCGGGTTCCGGTCTGGGCTCTGCTCGTCGGAGCCGACGGCCGGATCCGCGCCCGGTCATCGGCCGCCGGAAGCGCGGCCCCGCCCGGCGCCGTCGAACTTTCCGCCCTGCAGCCGCTGCTGAAACGGCTGCTGGCGGGCAGCGGCCCCCGGGTGGAAATGGAGTCCCTCGAGGAGCCGGGGTCGTCCCTGGTGTTCGGCCATCCCCTCCGCAGCACCCGGGATGCCAACCTCGGCGCGCTGGTCCTGGGATCCGGCGGGCCCCTCACGCCGGCGCAGAACAGCGTGGTGTCCTCCGTGGTGGGGCTCCTGGAACTGCTGGTGCGGCAGCGGACCAGCGGCTCGCTGGCGCCGAGCCAGCTGGCGACGGCGCTCCTGCTGCACCCGGAGAGCGCCACCTCGGGCGGCACGAAGCACGTCAACGGGCTCAGGGACCTCCTGGCACAGAGCATTTCCTCCACGCGCTCGGCCCCGCTGCGGGTGGTCCAGGGCGTGAAGGCGGAGCCCGGCGGGCCCGGCGACAGTCCCGTCCGGGAACTGCTGCAGTGGCGCCGGATGTTCGACACCAAACTGGTGGAGCTCACCGACTACGGCTTCACCGCCATTACCCGTCTGAAGGTGGACGATGCCCTGCTCGCCGAGACGGAAGCGCTGGGCTGGCGGCTGGTGGTCGGGGATGCCACGGAGTTCCAGGAACTGGCATCCGCCTACCGGCGGGTGACGTCACTGCGGGCACGGGTAGAGGCAACCGGCCGGAGCGCCCGGGTGGACGAGGTAACCTGGTCCGTGGCCGGGCTGCTCGGCCGCGAAGCCGGAACCATGCTGGCGGCCCGGCTCCTGGAACCGGTGCTCAGCCAGGAGGATCCCGAGCGGCGGAACGCCCAGCTGGCGGTGCTGCGGACCTGGCTGGGTGAGAACGGGAGCTGGGATGCCACTGCCAAGGCCCTGGGCCTGCACCGCAACAGTGTCCGTCGCCAGGTCAACGCCCTTGCTGAGCTGCTGGACACCGACCTCAACCTGGCCCAGGTACGCGCGGAGCTCTGGTTTGCCCTTCAGTACGTGGACGACTCCCAGTCGCGGTAGAGGTCCGGCCGGCGCTCCCGAAGGTATGGCACTTCCGCGCGCGCGTCGCGGGCACTCGCCGCGGAGACGTCGGCGTACAGCAGTTCCGGCTCCGCTCCGGCAGCGGCCAGCAGGGCGCCGTCGGGACCTGCAATGACGCTGAGGCCCAGGAATTCCACGCCGTCCTCCTCCCCCGCATGGTTGGCATAGGCCACGGTCAGCTGGCTTTCCAGCGCCCGGGCGCGCAGCAGGACCCGGGGCACGGAATCGAAGCCCCGGGACAGGGCGGTGGGAACCAGCAGGAGTTCGGCACCGCGGACGGCGGCGGCCCGCACCGCTTCGGGGAACTCGACGTCGTAACAGATCACCATGGACGTCTTGATCCCCAGGAAGTCGACGACGGCGGGAGGTTCCGCCGCCGGGCTGAACGCCCCTCGTTCCTCCGCACCGAACAGGTGCACTTTGGCGTAGTTCATCAGCTCCGCGCCCTGATGGTCCACCAGGGTGGAAGTGATCTGCCACCGCCCGTCCGGGCGAACGGCGGGCAGGCTGTAGACCAGGGCAATGCCGTTCCTCCGGGCGATGCCGGCCAGCGTCCGGCGGATGGACGGGAGCGTCCCGGGATCCAGTTCGGCCCGGACCCGGCGCGGCGCATATCCCACCGGGAACAATTCCGGGGTCAGCAGGACCCGGGCTCCGGCCGCGGCGGCGGTCCGCGCAGCGTCGTCGACCGTCCCGCAGTTTGCTTCCACATCAAGGACTGCAGCGTTCGCCTGCAGGAGTGCCAGCAGCACCATTACCACCTCTATAGTCTCCGGGACGGCCGCGGGAAGCACGGCACGCCTCTTGTTGCAGCCTCTTCCTCCCAGCGTAGCCAAGGTGCAGACTGGGCCGTAGGTGCATTTCCACCCGGAAAACGGGCCCTGCAGTGCGGAACGTCCGCGCGTGCGGCGCGGGCACTGCGCTTGTGCTCTTGCGTTAACTTCTTGACTACAACGGTGCAGATGGTGCACGCTTCATTGCATGCCCTCATCACCGCGCTCAACGAGGAGCCGAACCAAAAATCCTGGTTCACAGTCCGCTTTGAGGCACCTGAACCAGCAACGGATCATCGAATGCCTCCTGAACGGCCCGTCAACCCAGGCTGAACTCGCCCGGCAGACCGGCCTTTCCACGGCCACGGTCTCCAACATCGTCAAAATCATGCAGGACGCCGGGCTGGCGTCCACGGAACCGACCACCAGTTCCGGCCGTCGGGCACTGAACGTCCGGCTCAACAGCAACGGGGCCGTGGCCGTTGGGATCGACTTCGGCCGCCGCCACCTCCGTGTGGTCCTCGCGACGCTGAGCTACCACATCATCGCTGAGGAATCAGTACTGCTGCCTCTCGGCCACCACGCGGACGAAGGCATTAGCGCCGCCGTCGAGCTCCTGGCCAAACTGCTGGCGGAAAGCGGTGTGGAACGCAGCGCGATCGTCGGCGCCGGCGTCGGAATCCCGGGCCCCATCGACCGCCGGACGGGCACCGTGGCGCAGGGGGCGATCCTGCCCGAGTGGGTGGGAATCAACATCCTTCAGTACCTCGAAGACACCCTGAATTTCCCCGTCTTTATTGACAACGACGCCAATCTTGGCGCCCTGGCCGAGGTGACGTGGGGTCCCCACAGCGGCATCAGCAACCTGATGTTCATGAAGATCGGCTCGGGCATCGGCGCCGGACTGATCCTCAACGGCGCCCCGTACTATGGCAACGTGGGGATCACCGGCGAAATAGGCCACGCCACCATTCATGAACACGGCCTGATCTGCCGCTGCGGGAACCGGGGGTGCCTGGAAACCATCGCCTCCACCACCACCATGATCGAGCTCCTCGGCCGGGGCGAGGAGAAGCCGCTCAGCGCGGAGGACATCGTCCGCAAAGCGCTGGAGCGGGACTCCGCCACCCTGCGTGTCATCGACGACGCCGGCCTGGCCGTGGGCCGGGCACTGGGCAACGTGGCCAACCTCATCAACCCCGAAGTCATTGTGGTGGGCGGTCCGCTGGCCGGGCTCGGAGACCTCCTCCTGGATCCCATCCGGCGGGGCCTGGTGCGCCACGCCGTGCCCGTCATCGGGGAAACCACAACCCTCACCATGTCCTCCCTCGGGGACCGGGCGGAGGCGCTGGGGGCGGCCGCTTTGGTGTTCCAGCATGCGGGAATCCGCCGCTCCTGAATCTTTTCGTTATCCGGCTGTTGCGTTAAAGACTTGACGACAAGGGCTGTGATCCAGTTTACTTTTTCATCAGACGGCCCTGCGGTTTGCGGGGCGGACAACGAAGTCATGCATTGGAGGCGTAAGGGCAAATGACGTCCCAGACCACGCACAACGATCCGATCCTTCTCGAGATGCGGTCCATCACCAAGGAATTTCCCGGCGTTAAAGCTTTGTCCGAGGTAAGCCTGCGAGTGAAGGCCGGAGAGATCCACGCCATCTGCGGCGAGAACGGCGCCGGCAAGTCCACCCTCATGAAGGTCCTGTCCGGCGTGTACCCGTACGGCACCTACAGCGGCGACATCGTTTACCAGAACGAGGTCCAGCAGTTCCGGGACATCCGGGCCAGCGAGCAGGCCGGCATCGTGATCATCCACCAGGAACTCGCGCTCATCCCGGAACTCTCCATCATGGAGAACATCTTCCTGGGCAACGAGCCCACCAAGCGCGGCATCATCGACTGGGCCGAGGCCCGGACGCGGTCAACCGAACTGCTGGCCCGGGTGGGCCTGCGCGAGGATCCGGATACCGCCATCAAGGAAATCGGCGTCGGCAAGCAGCAGCTCGTGGAGATCGCCAAGGCGCTGAGCAAGTCGGTGAAGCTCCTGATCCTGGACGAGCCCACGGCGGCGCTGAACGAGTCCGACTCCCAGCACCTGCTGGACCTTATGCTGGGGCTCAAGGGCCGCGGCATCACGTCCATCATCATTTCCCACAAGCTCAACGAGATCGAGCAGATCGCGGACTCCATCACCATCATCCGTGACGGCAAGTCCATCGAAACCCTCGACGTGAAGGCCGACGGCGTGGATGAGGACCGCATCATCAAGGGCATGGTGGGCCGCACGCTCGAATCACGCTTCCCGGACCACGAACCAAACATCGGCGAGGTGTTCTTCGAGGTCAAGGACTGGAACGTGGGCCACCCGCAGATCCAGGACCGCCTGGTCTGCAAGAATTCCAGCTTCTTTGTCCGCCGGGGCGAGATTGTCGGTTTCGCCGGGCTCATGGGCGCAGGCCGCACCGAGCTGGCCCGCTCCGTGTTCGGCCGCTCCTACGGCCGGTTCATTTCCGGACATATCTACAAGGACGGCAAGGAGATCACGCTCCGCACCGTCCGCCAGGCGATCGATGCCGGCCTGGGCTACGTCACCGAGGACCGCAAGTCGCTGGGGCTGAACCTCCTGGATGACATCAAGACCACCACCGTTGCGGCCAACCTGAAGAAGATCAGCAGGCACAACGTCGTGGACCCCAACAAGGAATTCACGGTCGCGGAGCAGTACCGGAAGTCGCTGCGCACCAAGACACCTTCAGTGGAAGAAGGCGTCGCCAAGCTCTCGGGCGGGAACCAGCAGAAGGTGGTGCTCGCCAAATGGATGTTCACCGATCCGGACCTGCTGATCCTGGACGAGCCCACCCGCGGCATCGATGTGGGCGCCAAGTACGAGATCTACGGCATCATCCAGCAGCTGGCCAACCAGGGCAAGGGAGTGATCGTGATCTCCTCCGAATTGCCGGAACTGCTGGGCCTCTCCGACCGCATCTACACCATCTTCGAAGGCGCCATCACCGGTGTCCTGAACAAGGATGAAGCCAGCCAGGAAAGCCTGATGAAGCTCATGACATCCGCCCGCAAGACCGCCGCCTGACCTTCTGGATAACTCCAGAACCTTCCAGACACAAGGACCGAAACAATGAACGCGCTCAAGAAGCTCTTTGGCGGCAACACCCGCCAATTCGGCATGATCTTCGCCCTGGTTGCACTGATCGTCTTTTTCCAGATTTTCACCGAGGGCCGCACGCTCACCCCGGGCAACGTCATCAACCTCTTCAACGGCAACTCCTACATCCTGATCCTGGCCATCGGCATGGTGCTGGTCATCATCGCCGGCCACATCGACCTCTCCGTGGGTTCCGTGGCAGCATTCGTCGGCGTCACCGTGGCCCTGGCGATCCGTGACTGGGGCATCCCCTGGTACGCCGGCGTCCTCCTCGGCCTGGCCCTCGGGGCGCTGATCGGGGCGTGGCAAGGGTTCTGGACGGCCTATGTGGGCATCCCCGCCTTCATCGTGACCCTCGCCGGCATGCTGCTCTTCCGCGGCTTCAACCAGTACGTCGGAAAGTCCAACACCATCCCCGTGCCTGCCGACTTCCAGACGATCGGCTCCGGCTACCTTCCTGAATTCGGGCCGAACACCGGCTACAACAACTGGACCCTGATCCTCGGCGTCCTGGCTGTCGCCTTCGTGATCTTCAGCGAGGTGCGTTCACGCCGCCGGGCAATCGCCCTCGGCGCTGAAGTCCCCGAAGCCTGGGTGATGATCCTCAAGCTGGTCCTGATCTGCGGTGCCATCCTCTACGCCACGTACCTGTTCGCCACCGGCCGCCCGGGCACGTCCTTCCCGATTCCCGGCCTGATCCTGGCAGCCCTGGTGATCATCTACGGCTTCATCTCCTCCAAGACCATCGTGGGCCGCCACATCTACGCCGTCGGCGGCAACCGCCACGCCGCTGAACTCTCGGGAGTGCAGTCCAAGAAGGTCAACTTCCTGGTCATGATGAACATGTCCATCCTCGCCGGCCTGGCCGGCATGATCTTCGTGGGCCGCTCCACCGCCTCCGGCCCGTTCGACGGCGTCGGCTGGGAACTGGACGCCATCGCAGCCGTGTTCATCGGCGGCGCCGCAGTGACCGGCGGCGTGGGCACCGTGATCGGCTCGATCGTCGGCGGCCTGGTCATGGCCGTCCTGAACAACGGCCTGCAGCTCCTCGGCGTCGGCGCGGACCTCACCCAGATCATCAAGGGCCTCGTCCTCCTGATCGCCGTCGCCTTCGACGTCTACAACAAGACCCAGGGCAAGAAATCCATCATCGGCATGATGATGAAAAACTTCGGCGGCAAGAGCACCGAACTCCAGCCGGACGAGACGACAGCCACCAAGGATGTCATCCGCAAGGAAGCCTGAGCGCTTCCCCACGAATCTCCGCACACCATCTATAGAAAGTGAACCAAGCAATGCAAATGATTGGTAAAGCAGGAAAGGCAGCAGCAATCGCTGCTATTGCGGCACTGGCGCTGACAGCCTGCGGCCGCTCTGAAACCGGCACCACAGGTGGTGGCACGGGCGGCGGCGAGGCATTCCCCAAGAACTCCTCGATCGGCGTCGCGCTCCCCCAGAAGACCAGTGAAAACTGGGTGCTGGCCGAGAAGCTGTTCAACGACGGCCTGAACGGAGCCGGTTTCAAGGCTGACGTGCAGTTCGCCAACGGCGGCGTCTCCGAGCAGCAGAACCAGATCAGCGCCATGGTCACCAAGGGTGCAAAGGTCATCATCGTGGGTGCCATCGATGGCGCCCAGCTGGGTACCCAGCTCAAGCAGGCCAAGGACTCCGGCGCCACCATCATCGCCTACGACCGTCTGCTCCTGAACACCGAGAACGTGGACTACTACGTGGCCTACGACAACTTCAAGGTGGGCGAGCTCCAGGGCCAGGCCCTGCTGGACGGCATGAAGGCCAAGAAGCCCTCCGGCCCGTACAACATCGAACTGTTCGCCGGTTCCCCGGATGACGCCAACGCCAAGGTCTTCTTCGACGGCGCCATGAGCGTCCTCAAGCCGAAGATCGACGACGGCACGCTCAAGGTTGTCTCCGGCCAGACCTCGTTCGAACAGGCTGTGACCCAGGGCTGGAAGGCTGAGAACGCCCAGCGCCGGGCGGACACCCTGCTGACCGGCAGCTACAACACCGCTTCCCTGGACGGCGTCCTCTCCCCGAACGACACCCTGGCACGTGCGGTGCTGACGTCCGTCAAGGCGGCCGGCAAGCCGCTTCCGGTCATCACCGGCCAGGACTCCGAGGTTGAGTCCGTCAAGTCCATCATGGCCGGCGAGCAGTACTCCACCATCAACAAGGACACCCGCAAGCTCGTCGAGCACGCGATCACCATGGTCAAGGACATCCAGGCCGGCAAGACGCCTGAGATCAACGATGACAAGTCCTACAACAACACGGTCAAGACCGTCCCGGCCTACCTGCTGGATCCGGTCATCGTGACCAAGGAGAACGTCAAGACGGCCTACGTGGACGATCCGGTACTCGGCCCGATCACCAAGTAGCCGATCTCCGGTAGTCAGCGCTGCGGCGCCTCCGACTGCAGCACAGAGCCCCGGCCCACCCGAGAGGGTGGGCCGGGGCTCCTGCGTTCCCGCAGGGACGCCCGCCTTCACAGCGCAAACATAGCTTCGGCCCGTCCTCCGCACAGCCGGGCGCACCACTGTTGGATCAGCAGCCGGTCAGTCCGTCCGGCCAGAGATCCTAGGAGTACCGTGAGCGTCCTCGCCCGAAGTGTAGGCAATGCCTTCAGAAACAAGGTCCGAACCGGGGCCGTGGTGGCGGTGTTGGCCGTGGCGATCGGCCTGGCCCTGTCCATGCTGGTGGCCAACCAGGCGGTTGCCGCCAAAGTCACCGAACTGAACGCATCCGTGGGCACCGTCCTGACTGTCAATCCGGCGGGCGGCCAGGGCTTCGAAGGCGGCGGCGAGCCGCTCACAGCCGAGCAGGCCGCAACCGCGGCCGCTGTACCCAACGTGACCGGCGTCGTCGGCACCAAAGCGCTCCGGCTTCGGAACGCGACTGAAGCCGCTGCACAAACCGCCTCCGGTACCCAGACGGCAGGTCCCGGCGGGGGCCAGGGCGGACCCGGCGGGCAGGCCACCACCACGCTGACCACCAGCCTTACCGCCGCCGTCGACGCCGGAACGCTCGGCGGCCGCAACCAGGCCGCAGAAGGAACCACCGGCAGCACCGGTGCCACG
This sequence comes from Arthrobacter oryzae, assembly GCF_030718995.1. Classification (NCBI taxonomy): domain Bacteria; kingdom Bacillati; phylum Actinomycetota; class Actinomycetes; order Micrococcales; family Micrococcaceae; genus Arthrobacter; species Arthrobacter oryzae. The sequence goes on along the minus strand of NZ_CP132204.1, from coordinate 2,900,851 downwards.
CAGCCGGTCCGCAGTCTCCCGATCACCGCCACCGGAATCGGCGCCGAGGTGGACAGCACGGGCAAGGCCCTGGACATCACCGACGGCACCGGCCTGGGCGACTACACCGCGGAATCCAGCAATGCCCTCCTGGGCACTACGCTCGCCGAAAAGAACGGCCTGTCGGTGGGCTCCACGTTCACCATCAATGACCAGACCTACACGGTTGCCGGCCTGTTCGACGCGGGCACCACGTTCGGCAACAACGCCCTGTATGTGACGCTTCCTTCCGCCCAGACGCTGGCGGAACTGCCCGGCGAACTGTCCACGATGATCGTCACGGTGGATACCCTGGAAAACGTCGATTCGACGAAGACCGCCCTCCAGGACGTACTTGGCGCCGACAATGCTGACGTCACCCAGGGCCAGAACCTCGAAACCGCCGTCAGCTCCCTGGACAGCGTCAAGAACATCTCGTTCATCGCCTTCGTTGCGGCGCTGGGCACGGCAGGCCTGATCATTCTCCTGATCATGGTGATGCTGGTCCGCGAGCGCCGTCGTGAAATCGGAGTGCTCAAGGCGATCGGCGCCCCCAACCGCACCATCGGGCTCCAGTTCGTCCTAGAGGCGCTGGTCCTGGTGGCGCTCGGCAGCGTGGCGGGTGCCGCCGTCGCCTCCTTCGCCAGCGGAGGCATCGCCTCCGCACTGATCAGCTCCAACACCAGTACGACGACGGCGGCAACCACGGGGCGCGGCATGCCCGGCGGGGCGGCCGGCTTCCCGGGAGGCGGCGCTGGTCTCCCCGGCGGCCAGAACGGGCCGTTCGGCGGAGCGTCCCAGCTCCTGACGAGCGTCACTGCGAGCGCCTCCCCCGGCGTGATCGCCGCCGGCATCGCCGCAGTGTTCGGCGTGGCCATCATCGGCGCGCTGGTACCGGCACTCCTGACAGCCCGCATCCGTCCCATCGAAGTCCTCCGAGGAGAGTAGCCATGATCGAAGTCAAGAACCTCGTCCGCACCTTCAAGTCCGGCGACCGCACCATCAAACCCGTCAACGACGTCAGCTTTGAACTGGAACAGGGAACGCTCGCCTCCATCGTGGGCAAGAGCGGCAGCGGCAAGAGCACCCTGTTGTCCCTGCTGGGTGCGCTGGACAAGCCCACCAGCGGAGACGTCGTCGTCAATGGCGTCAGCCTGGCGAGCATGCCGGACGGCAAGCTGACGGAGTACCGGCGCCGCGACATCGGCTTCGTCTTCCAGCAATTCAACCTGATTCCCAACCTGTCCGCCGTGGACAACGTGATGCTGCCGATGGAATTCGCCGGGGTCCGCAAAGCCGTACGGCTTGCCCGCGCCAAGGAACTGCTGGAGCAGGTGCAGTTGGATCCGGAGAAGCACGTGCGCCGCATCAACCGACTGTCCGGCGGCGAGCAGCAGCGTGTGGCGATTGCCCGTGCGCTGGCCAATGAGCCCAAGCTGATCCTCGCCGACGAGCCCACGGGCAACCTTGACGAGCAGACCGGTGAACACATCATCGAGCTCCTCAGCTCGCTGAGCCGCGACCACAACACCACCATCCTGGTGGTCACGCACGACCGCCAGCTCGCCAACAAGACGGACCGCCGCTTCCGGCTCCAGCAGGGGCGCCTCACCGAGGAGCCCGCCCGCACGCGGGTGGCAACGGCAGCCACCGCGTAGCTGACCGGCCGACCAGGCGCAGGGGCTGAGGGGACGTGCAACGCTCTCTCAGCCCCTGCGGGTTTTTCCCCAACGCTCTCCCACCTCCTGCGGGTTTTTCCCCAACGCTCTCCCACCTCCTGCGGGTTTTTCCCCGACGCTCTCCCAGTTCCTGCGGGTTTTTCCCCGACGCTCTCCCAGCCGGGATGAGAGGATGGCACAATGAGTGCCCCCATCGCGAAGCCGTGGCTGTTCAGCCAGACCGACCAGGATCCCCGATCCGCTACAGGACGTACGCTGCGGTGGGGAGTGGTGGCCACCGGCGGCATTGCCCAGTCCGTGGTGCAGGACCTCGTTCACCTCGCCGATGCGGAACTCTACGCGGTCAGTTCCCGGAACCAGGCGACGGCGGACGCGTTCGCGGCCAAGTACGGTTTTGCCAAGGCATACGGTGAAGGTGACAGCGGGATCGGCTACCAGCGGCTGCTGGCGGACCCGGCGGTGGATGTTATCTACGTGGCTACTCCGCACGCCCATCACTATGAAGTCGCGCTGGCGGCACTTAGTGCCGACAAGCACGTGCTCTGCGAAAAGGCCTTGACCATCAACGCGCGGGAGGCCGCCGAGCTCGTGGCCCTCGCACGGTCCCGGAAGCTTTTCCTGATGGAAGCCATGTGGAGCAGGTTCCTGCCCAGCATGCAGCGCGCCTTCGACATCGCGGCGTCCGGCGAACTCGGCGCGATCCAGTGGGTCACGGCGGACCTCGGCTTCCCGGCGGTCTACTCCCCCAGCGCCCGCCTGTGGGCACTCAAGGACGGCGGCGGCGCCCTCCTGGACCTGACTGTTTATCCGCTGCTCTGGGCACTGGGCACCTTGGGATTCCCGCAAACCGTCAGTGCCACGGGCTCAGTGAACGACGACGGCGTGGACGCCCAGAATGCGTTGACGCTGGGATACCACCACGGTGCGCAGGCCCAGCTGACGTCGTCGCTGACGGCTTATGGCCCGCGTGCAGCCACGGTGGCCGGGCGCCTGGGGTACCTGCAGACCATCGGATCCGTGAACAATCCGAAGGAAATCCGGATCAGGATCGGCATGGGGGAACCACGCACGGAGCACTTCGACGTGGTGGGCCGCGGCTATGCGTACGAACTCCGCGAGGTGACCAGGTGCATCCAGCAGGGACTCACGGAAAGCACGGTCATGCCGCTTGAGGACTCGCTGAATGTCATGAGGCTCTTCGACGGTGTCCGTGCGCAGCTCGGCGTGAGCTACCCCAATGATGCCCACCATGCGCAATCGAAGCCCGCAACCAGATAGTCAATTCGCCGGGCTATTTCCCGGAAAATGCTGGACTCCCGCCTAGGACCGTGCCTAGGCTGTAGGCAATCGTCGAATTTTCGAGGAGCCGGGGGGTGTTGCGCATGGAACGTCTGTCCTGGCGCGCGCTCCGCCCGGTGCTCCTTGCGGGCGCAGCAGCCACGGCTTGGCTGACACTGTCAGCCCCTGCAGCCAGCGCCAATGCAGCATCGGACCCTGGCTCACTGGTGGGCGGCGTCAGCTCTTCAGTTTCTTCGGTCGCGGAAGCCGCAACGAGCCCCGTTGGTGACATCCTGGCCGCCGCCGCTTCATCCCCTACTGCGGTCGCAGCGCCGCCCGGAGTCACGGTACTGCCCGCCCAGCCGAGCTCCACCGAACCTGCCGGACTTGTCCAGCCCCTCACCGGCGCTGTGGACCATGTGATCGCAGCTGTCCCGGTGGTGAACCAGATCGTCCCAACCGGCAATATCAGTGCCGTCACGGCACCGGTGATCGACGCAGCCGACGGCATTGTCGCCGGGATCGCCCAGGAAGTCCTGCCAGCGGCAGGCGATACCCTGCCCGTTCTTGAGCCCGTCGTGGAACCGGTCAGCGACCTGCTGGATGGCGTTGATTCGCTTCCGGACAACATCGCAGCGCCGGTCCTCACTGTGCCGGACGCCGCGGGTGGAGCAAGCAACACACCGGCCGCGGCATTGCCCCTTCGTGCGGACACTGAGAGTGCCGGCGGACCCGCTGCCGCCTACGTCACGTCAATGGCGGTGGCACCATTCTCCGCCGCTGACTCAGGCACACTGCGGTCTGTTCCGGCAGAGACCGGAAGCGTCGAGTCACCCGGCCCCCGTGAAGGAAGCCCTGGCCCAGCCGAAATACCTGCTGTTCCGGGCTCCGGTTCGGGGAGCGGCCAGTCTTCAAGCGGGGGCGCCGGCGGCGCAGCTTGGCTTTCGACTTTTTATCTTGACGTTCCGCTGACCGGCGTATTCCCCGTCAGCGGCCCCCTGCAGAACGCCCCTACGCCGGTGTCTTTCGACCCCGGTTCAACTCCTGACTAGGTAGGCCTTGCCTGCGCTTCTGCGCGGGAAACGGCCATCCGGGCTGCCTTGGGCGCCCCACCACAACTTTCAGGAGATATCACCATGCATACAAACATGCGCAGAGGGCTGCTCAGCACCCTCTTTGCCGGAGGACTCTTAGCCTTCGGCTGCACCGCTGCAAGCGCCGCGGATACGACAAGCGGGTCGGATGGTCTCACATCCGGCACTTCCGCCACGGTCTCTGCGGCTGTAGCCGCGAACTCGTCGTTGGGCCTACTGGGTGACTCAACGCCGGAAAACAGCACGACTGACCTCACCGCCGTCGTCGACGTCAACCTGGGTGCAGCAGACCCGGGGACGGCAGGATCGGACACGCCTACCGCCGACCTCGGCGCCCTCGTCGACGTCAACCTGGGTACGGCTGATGCCGGCACCACCGACCTCGGCGCCCTCGTCGACGTCAACCTGGGCACGGCTGATGCCGGCACCGCCGACCTCGGCGCCCTCGTCGACGTCAACCTGGGTACGGCTGATGCCGGCACCACCGACCTCGGCGCCCTCGTCGACGTCGGCCTGGGCACGGCAGGGTCGGAGACGACCACTGCCAACCTTGGCGCCGTCGTCGACCTCGGCCTGGGTACGGCAGACGCTGGGACCACCGACGTTGACGCCCTCGTCGACGTCAACCTGGGCACGGCAGACACGGGGCCGGCAGGGTCGGACACCACAACCGGCGACCTCGCCGCCGTCGTCGACGTCAACCTGGGCACGGCAGATGCCGGCACCACCGACCTCGGCGCCCTCGTCGACGTCAACCTGGGCACCGCGGATGCCGGCACCACCGACCTCGGCGCCCTTGTCGACGTCAATCTGGGTGCAGCAGACACGGGGACGGCAGGATCGAACACGCCTACCGCCGATCTCGGCGCCCTTGTCGACGTCAATCTGAGTACGGCTGATTCCGGCACCACCGACCTCGCCGCTCTCGTGGACGTCAACCTGGGTACGGCTGACACCGGCACGAATGCCGGAACCGACACCGCAATCGACCTCGGCGTTGACCTCGGCGTCGGCGGTTCAAGCGACACCGGCACCACCACCGGAACCGACACCGCAATCGACCTCGGCGTGGATCTGGGTATTGGCGGACCCGCAACCGGGGGCCCCACGACCGGCGGACCCGCAACCGGGGGCCCCACGACCGGCGTCCCGTCAACCGGCGGACCGTCGACTGAGGTCCCCTCAACCGGCGGACCCGCAACCGGAGTCATTGGTGGTCCTGCCAACGGAACCATGCCGGGCGTCAGCTTCCCCGTTGTCACCGTCCCGGGCGCTGCCGCTGCCGGAAACGGCTTGAACCCGTCGGCCGCATCGCAGGTTGCCACGACTGCCAATGCCTCGGCAGCCAGCAAGTCACCGATGCTCGCAGCCACGGGGGCCAACCTTGAGGTGGTGACTGCAGCCCTTCTCCTCCTCGCCGGTGGCATGATCATCATGCTGGTGCTGGCACGGCGCAAGAAGGCCTAGGCCCGCTTGCGGAATAGTCCGGCCGGGGAAGCTGCTCAGGGCTTCCCCGGCCCCACCTCCATCCACCGCCAGTTTCCGATCCAGGAGGCTCAACTAACAAGCATCCTTATGAAAATGCATACCCGTCCCCGTATTATTCTTAGAGTGCGTTCCGAGGGAACGCTAAAAAGGATGGGGACATCGTGGAGAGTTCGCCCAATGAAACGGCTGAGGTCCTGGACGGCCGATACCGTCTCGGCGAGGTCATCGGACGCGGCGGCATGGCATCGGTCTACACGGCCAGGGACGAGAACCTGGGCCGCGACGTGGCCCTCAAGCTCTTTGCACCGCAGTCGGCTGACGCGGATGAATTGAAGCGCCAGGAAGCTGAGATTCAACTGCTCGCCACCCTGAACCACCCCAGCCTGGTGACCTTATTCGACGCCGGAATCGACTCGCGCGTCCCCGAAGAGCCCCGGCCGTTCCTCACCATGGAACTGATTGAGGGGCAGGATCTCCGCAGCAGGATCCGGCACAGCACAGTCCCGCTGGATGAAGTAGCGGTGATCGGAGCCGGAGTCGCCGACGCCCTGGCCTACGTCCACAATCTAGGCATCATCCACCGTGACATCAAGCCAGCCAACATCCTGCTGGTTCAGGTCCGCCCGGGTGAACCGTTGCGCCCCAAACTGACAGACTTCGGGATTGCCCGGATTATCGACGGCACACGGCTGACGGCCACCGGGACCATGGTGGGCACCGCCGCATACCTGAGTCCCGAACAGGCGCGGGGAGCCGATCTGGGTCCCGCCAGCGACATCTATTCCCTGGGCCTTGTGCTGCTCGAGTGCATCAAGGGAGCGGTGGAATATCCGGGAAGCGCCATTGAATCGGCGGTGGCGCGCCTGCACCGCGCCCCGGAAATCCCCGCTGACGTTCCAGCGGAGTGGGCAAGCCTGATCCGCTCCATGACAGCGCTGGACCCGATGGACCGACCGACGGCGGCAGATCTTGAGACCGCCCTTCGGCAGGCCCTGGTCTCACCTGAGTCAGCGCCCGGAAGCGTGGCCGACGAGCCCACGCGCATTCTTCCTGCCCCGCCGTCGCGCCCGCCCCTGGTTGTCCCGGAAAGCATGCGGACAACTGAAGCGAGGTCCGGTGGCCGCACCACAGCTGAGCTGCGGCCCGGCGAAAACGGTCCGCCGCGCACCGGCGTCGCCCAACGCCTCCGCTCTGCCAACCGCGGCAAGCTGGCGGCTGTCGCGGCTGCATTCGCGGTGCTCGCGGTAAGCGCCACCATCTTCCTGTCCGCCAACACTCCCGCAACCCCGGAGCCCGTCCAGTACCCCGCGGTCACCGGCACCTTGGGAGAGCACTTGGAACAACTGCAGAAGAGCGTGCAACCATGACGTCATTGCCAGTCAACCGTGGACGCTGGTCACCGCAGCGGTGGCGGGCGGTGGTCACGGCCGCACTGTTGGCCGCTGCCCTCGCCGGCTGCAGCTCCACCGCCCCGGACCTCGATACGGATGCCGCTCAGAAACTCCAGGCCAAGGTCCTGACGGTTTCACAATCAGCCGCCGGCAACGATCATGCCGGCGCCCTCAAATCCCTCGACGAGCTGGTGGCGGAACTGGACGCCTCTGCCGCCGAGGGCAGCGTCTCGTTCAAGCGGCACCAGAGCATTACGAAGGCCATCGAGGCAGTGCGGGCGGATCTGACCGCCGCCAAGGTCCAAGCGGAAGCGGACGCAGCGGCGGCGAAGGAGGCGGCGGCAGCAGCAAAGGCGGAAGCGGATGCCGCTGCTGCCAAAGCGGCCGCCGAGGAAGCCGCGAAGCAAGCCCCCGCTCCCGTGCTTCCCCCGGCCCAGGACAACTCAGGATCGGGAAACAAAGGCAAAGGTAAGAGCGACGACTGAATCCGGGTCTTCGCCCCCGGATCCAGACCGCCGCGGCCTCAGCCCTTCCGTCAGGAGGTTGAGGCCGGGAAACGCTCCCAGGACCGGTGCGCTGCCAGAAGCTCCTGGATCCGCGACACCGCACCGTCCGCACCGTCGGTCACGGCAACTCCGGGAGCATCCTGCGGAATGCTGGCAGCATCCACGACGGCGGCACCTCCGCCCCAGCCCCCGATCGCCTTGGCGTGGCGGAAGCTTTCGGAAAGCAGCAGAATCACCCTCGGATCCAGGGACGTCCCGGGCTCGCCGGCCTTGGCGTCCAGGCCCTGCTCGGCGTCGGGGGCCGGGTCGGCCGAACCGGCAACCAGCACGGCGTCGAACTCTGTGGATCGCGCGGTGAGGTATGTCCTCTGAACCGGGATCCCGCCGTCGGCCTCCGCCCCCAAGTAGCCTCCGGACGGCGCGATGACCAGCGGCACGATTCCCGCGGCGTCCAACGCGGTGCACGCGGCACGCACCGCATCCAGGTCGCTGCCCGCGTCGGCCACGATCCCCACCACGCGGCCCTTCACCGGCCAGGTACCGCCGATCTGGGACAGCGCTGGGCTAAGGTCCGTATCTGCCACGTCCACCGTGGCTGCCGGCGCCGGCATGCCCAGGCCGTTGGCAACGGCAGCACACAGTCGGGTATCAACATTGGCCAGGTTCTGAAGCTGGCGTTCCCGGATGGCTTCCTCGCGGCATTTGCCAAGCTCAAAAGTGTAAGCCTGGATCACGTGGTCCTGCTCCACCGGGCTCAGGCTGCGGAAGAAGAGCCGGACCTGGCTGAAGTGGTCATCGAACGACGCCGGGGACTTCCGTTCCTTGACCGCCGCCGCCAACTGCTCGGGAACGTCCACGAACGCACTGAGATCGGCCCCTGCGAGGAACGGGCAGCCGCCGTCGAGCGAATTCGGGTGGTACGGTGCCGCTCCCCCGTGCACCGCCTGCTGGTGCATGCCGTCGCGGAGCATGTCGTTGACGGGCGCCTGCGGCCGGTTGATGGGGATCTGCCCGAAGTTGGGGCCACCCAGCCTGGAGATCTGGGTGTCGATGTAGGAGAAGAGCCGAACCTGCAGCAGCGGATCGTTAGTGACGTCGATGCCCGGCACCAGGTGCCCGGGGTGGAAAGCAACCTGCTCGGTTTCGGCGAAGTAATTCACCGGGTTGGCATTGAGCGTCATCAGTCCGATGGGTTGCACCGGTGCGAGTTCTTCGGGGACGAACTTGGTGGGGTCCAGCAGGTCGATTCCCTCGAAGAATTCCTCGTCGGTGTCCGGGAACACCTGCACTCCCAGCTCCCATTCCGGGTAAGCTCCGGCCTCGATGGCATCGGCAAGGTCACGCCGGTGGAAGTCCGGGTCCATGCCGTTGATGAGCTGGGCTTCCTCCCAGACAAGCGAGTGCACACCCTGCTTGGGCTTCCAGTGGAATTTGACCAGCACAGTGTCCCCCGCGGCGTTCACCAGGCGGAAGGTGTGGACGCCGAATCCCTCCATGGTTCGGTAGGAGCGCGGCAGGGCACGGTCGGACATGTTCCACATGGTGTGTGCCTGCGCCTCGGTGTGCAGCGACACAAAGTCCCAGAAGGTGTCGTGCGCGCTCTGCGCCTGCGGGATTTCGCGATCCGGGTGCGGCTTGCCGGCGTGGATGATGTCCGGGAACTTGATGCCGTCCTGGATGAAAAAGACAGGGATGTTGTTGCCGACGAGGTCGAAAGTGCCCTCGTCGGTGTAGAACTTGGTCGCGAAGCCACGGGTGTCACGGACGGTGTCGGCGGAGCCGCGGGATCCCAGGACCGTGGAGAACCGGACAAAGACGGGAGTTTCAACATCTTTGGCCAGGAAGCCCGCGCGGCTGATATTCGCCGCGGAGCCGTAGGACCGGAAGGTGCCGTGGGCCCCCGCTCCGCGGGCGTGCACTACACGTTCCGGGATCCGTTCGTGGTCGAAGTGGGTGATCTTTTCGCGGAGGTGGTGGTCCTGGAGCAGCACCGGACCGCGCCGTCCTGCCTTCAGCGAATGGTCGGTGTCCTGGAGCCGCAGCCCCTGGGCCGTGGTGAGGTAGGCCCCGGACTGGGCCCGCGAATGGGCAGGTGCACCTGTGGGCGTTCCGGTGGGTGACACCGCTTCGGGCCCCTTCTGGTCCGGCTTGGGCGGCAGCGGTTCCCGCGGTTGCGTCGGCTCGGCAACACTGGGTGGCTCGCTCGATGTGGCGCCGGGAATGTGGACGTTGCTGTCTGCTGACATGGATTTGTTCCCCTCTGAAGTGCGGTCCTTAGCCGCTGCCGTCCGGTCCTTGGCCACAGGCGGCCGGCCGTCCGGCCAGAAACTAAGCTTGCTTAGTACTCTAGGGAAATCGGCGGTTGATCACAATGGGCCAGCCGCGCTTTCATCAGCAAACTTACTATTTGCCGGGAATGTCGCTAAGTTGGTTTAAGCGCGCCCACGAAGCCCGCAACGAGATCAGAACCGCGGGCCAACGGCCCGCCAGCTGAAGGAGCGATGTACGCATGGCAACTGTCCAGGAATCCATCAACGTAAGTGTCCCGCTGAGCCAGGCCTACAACCAGTGGACCCAGTTCGAGGACTTTCCGCACTTCATGAGCGGTGTCGACTCCGTCCGGCAGCTCGACGACACCACAGTGCACTTCCAGACCAGCATCGCCGGCGTCAAGCGGGAATACGACGCCCGGATCACCGTCCAGCAGCCGGACCAGCGCGTCACCTGGGAAAGCCTCGACGAACCGCGCAACGCGGGAACAGTGTGGTTCGAAGCACTCAATCCGACCGAAACCAAGGTCAGTGTGGAACTCGTCTGGGAGCCTGACTCCGCCGTCGAGAAGGTGGGAGCAGCAGTCGGGCTCGATTCCCGCCAGGTGGCCTCGGACCTCAAGCGCTTCAAGAAATTCATCGAGGAGCGCGAAGTGGAGACCGGCGCCTGGCGCGAGCGCGTCAGCGGGGGCGCTGCCACCACCGCCGTCCCCCTCGAAGAGGAAGTCGGGTACGACGCCGTTCCCACAGAGCGGCCTGTGAACACGGATCCCGACATGGCCACGGAGCCTCCGTTCGGCAAGCACGTCCAGCGCTAAGGCCCGCAGGCCAACAGCCGCAAACAAAAACGCCCCGCCTCCCGTGATGGGAGGCGGGGCGTTTTGCGTGTGCGGGTCCGGTTACTTGGCCAGTCCGGACAGTACTTCGGTGAACTTCGCGGAGGGACGCATCACGGAGGCGACCTTGGCGACGTCGGGGTGGTAGTAACCGCCGATGTCCACCGGGGAGCCCTGCACCGCGAGCAGCTCGGCAACGATGGTGTCCTCGTTGGCGGTCAGTGCCTCGGAAACAGCGGCGAAGTCGGCGGCCAGCTCGGCGTCGTCGGTCTGCTTGGCGAGCTCCTGCGCCCAGAACTTGGCGAGGTAGAAGTGGCTTCCGCGGTTGTCGAGTTCCCCGACGCTGCGGCGCGGGGACTTGTTCTCGAGCAGGAACGTTCCGGTGGCCCGGTCCAAGGTGTCGGCGAGAACCTGGGCACGCTTGTTGCCCGTGGTGGTGGCGAGGTGCTCGAAGCTGACGGCGAGGGCCAGGAATTCACCCAGGCTGTCCCAGCGGAGGTGGTTTTCCTTCAGCAACTGCTGGACGTGCTTCGGGGCGGACCCGCCGGCGCCGGTCTCGAAGAGGCCGCCGCCGTTGATCAGCGGAACCACGGAGAGCATCTTGGCGCTGGTGCCCAGTTCCAAGATCGGGAAGAGGTCCGTGAGGTAGTCGCGGAGCACGTTGCCGGTCACCGAGATGGTGTCCTCGCCCTTGCGGATGCGCTCGAGCGTGAAGGCGGTGGCCTTGACCGGGGACATGATCTCGATCTGGAGGCCCTCGGTGTCGTGTTCCTTGAGGTACTCCTTGACCTTGGCGATCAGGTTGGCGTCGTGGGCGCGCTCTTCGTCCAGCCAGAACACGGCGGGAGTCTCGGAGGCGCGGGCGCGGGTGACGGCCAGCTTGACCCAGTCGCGGATCGGCACGTCCTTGGCCTGGCAGGCGCGCCAGATGTCACCCGGCGCCACCTGGTGTTCAATCAGGACGGCGCCCTTGCTGTCCACGAGCTGGACCGTGCCGGCGGACTGGATCTCGAAGGTCTTGTCGTGGCTGCCGTATTCTTCGGCGGCCTGGGCCATGAGTCCAACGTTCGGCACAGTGCCCATGGTGGTGGGATCAAAGGCGCCGTTGGCGCGGCAATCGTCGATGACAACCTGGTAGATGCCGGCGTAGCTGCTGTCCGGGAGGACGGCGAGCGTGTCGGCTTCCTTGCCGTCCGGGCCCCACATGTGGCCGGAGGAGCGGATCATGGCGGGCATGGAAGCGTCCACGATGACGTCGGAAGGAACGTGCAGGTTGGTGATGCCCTTGTCCGAGTCCACCATCGCCAGTGCAGGGCCTTCTTCGAGGCCCTTCTTGATGGCGGTCTGGACACCTTCGCGGACATCTTCCGGAAGTTCTTCGAGTCCGCCCAGGATGGATGCGAGGCCGTTGTTGGGGCTCAGTCCGGCGGCGGCGAGCTGTTCACCGTACGTGTCGAACAGTTCGGTGAAGTAGGCCTTGACCACGTGGCCGAAGATGATGGGGTCCGAGACCTTCATCATGGTGGCCTTCAGGTGGGCGGAGAACAGCACGCCCTCTTCCTTGGCGCGGGCCACCTGGGCAGCCAGGAATTCATCCAGGGCGGCGGCGCGCATCACGGTGCCGTCCACTACTTCGCCGGCCAGGACGGGGAACCCGCGCTTCAGGACCTTGACCGTGCCGTCTTCCTTGACCAGCTGGATCTTGAGGGTGTCATCGGCCTCGATGATCACGGACTTCTCGTTGGAGCGGAAGTCTTCGGCATCCATGGTGGCAACGTTGGTCTTCGACTCCGAAGTCCACGCCCCCATGGAGTGCGGGTTCTGGCGGGCATAGTTCTTCACCGACAGGGGCGCGCGGCGGTCCGAGTTGCCTTCGCGGAGGACCGGGTTCACGGCCGAACCCTTGATCTTGTCGTAGCGCGAGCGGATGTCCGTCTCGGTGTCGGAGGACGGGTTGTCCGGGTAGTCCGGAAGGTCGTAGCCCTGGGACTGGAACTCGGCGATGGCCGCCTTCAGCTGGGGAATCGAGGCGCTGACGTTGGGCAGCTTGATGATGTTGGCTTCCGGCTTCTTTGCCAGGTCACCCAGTTCGGCCAGGGCATCGCTGATCCGCTGCTCTTCGGTGAGGTAGTCACCGAACACGGAGATGATGCGGCCAGAGAGGGAGATGTCGCGGGTCTCCACTTCCACACCGGCAGTCGACGCGTAGGCCTCGATAATCGGCAAGAACGAGTAGGTGGCCAGCATGGGCGCTTCGTCAGTGTGGGTGTAAATAATCTTGGCCATTGGTTGGGCGTCTCCTGAAGGTATACATACATCTGGAACTCTGGCGTTATTTCAACATTCTTAACTTACCCGAGCAGGGCGCGTCGGCGCCCATCGGGGCGTCCGGCGACGCGTAGCATGCCCCCGACTGTCGTAACTGTCAGAGTCGCGGAGAGACCCGGCCTTGGTCACACCAGGCACAATACGAGACTCGTGTATCTATTTACAACAATTGTCACAGTGGGTAGGTTGATCTCCACCAGCGGGGCCACCATCTGAGGCCGCCGCATCACGACTGGTTAGGACAACCATGACAAAATCGAAGACTCTGGCCACCAGCCTGCTGAGCCTGTCCGCCGCAGCACTGCTGGCTGTGTGTGCAGCCGGCGGCGCCAGTGCCGCGCCCGCCTCGCCGCAGGACGGCGGGCAGGTTGCCAGCCAGGCAGTGGATGCCACGAACGCCGCCAGCTATTGGACGGCCGAGCGCATGCGTGCGGCGGTGCCCGGCGATGTGCTGGCAAGCAAGGCTCTCCAGCGCGGCAACACCTCCCCTGCCGCGGCGGTGGAAAAGGGTTCTAGCACCAAGATTGCCGGCAAGGCAGGCAACGGCAAGCCCGCCCCCCTTCACACCGACGAGAACCCGGTGTCCCACATTGGCAAGGTCTTCTTCACCCTGGGCGGCAGCAACTATGTCTGCTCCGGCAACTCCGTGGCGTCCAACAACAAGAGCACCGTTTCCACAGCCGGCCACTGCCTTAACGAAGGCCCGGGCGCCTTCGCCACCAACTTCATCTTCGTCCCCGCCTACCTGGACGGTGCCGCGCCGTACGGCAAATGGGCGGCCAAGGCCCTGTACGCCCCCACCCAGTGGAGCTCGGCCGGCGACATGCAGTACGACACAGGCTTCGCCGTCGTCTCGCAGCTCAACGGCCAGAACCTGGCCGATGTTGTGGGCGCATCCGGCGTCCAGTTCAACGCCGCCCGCGGCCTGACCTACAAGGCCTTCGGCTACCCCGCCGCGGCCCCGTTCGACGGCTCCTCACTTGTCAGCTGCACCGGCCCCGCCCGCAACGATCCCTACAACCCGCAGTTCCAGTCCCAGGGCATTCCCTGCGACATGACCGGCGGGTCCTCGGGCGGTCCGTGGTTCATCGGCACCAGCTCGAGCGGTTACCAGAACTCCGTCAACAGCTACGGCTACGGCAGCCGGTCCGAGATCATGTACGGACCATACTGGGGTTCCGTCATCCAACAGGCGTACTCGAGTGCTTCCTCCGCGAACTGACAACCCCGGCCCCGGCCCCGCGGACGACGGTCCGTCCGGTGACGGCGCCGTCAGCCGCAGCGACATCACCCAGGCTCCGGAGGACATCATCGCGTACTGGACTCCGGAGCGGATGGCCGAAGCGAAACCGCGGGAGGTCCGGCTTCCGGAACCTGCGGGGCGCACTGACGCCGAAGCTGATGCTGGAACTGGCGAGGACTAACTGAATTAACGACGACGGCGACCGTCCCCTTCGCGGGGGCGGTCGCCGTCGTACGTGGCGGGCAGGTCCTGGTGGACCCCAGGTCCTAGTGGAAGAAGTGGCGCGCGCCCGTGAAGTACATAGTGATGCCGGCGGCGTTGGCCGCGGCGATGACCTCGTCGTCCCGGACGGAGCCGCCGGGCTGGACCACGGCGCGGACGCCGGCGTCGATCAGGATCTGCAGGCCGTCGGCGAACGGGAAGAACGCGTCGGACGCAGCCACGGCACCGCGGGCACGCTGCGGGGCACCGCTGGAGTCGGCATTCGAAGCACCGCCGGCACCCTCAACCGCGGACTCCACGGTCACGCCGAGCGTGTTGGCGCGTTCCACGGCCAGCTTGCAGGAATCGAGGCGGTTGACCTGGCCCATGCCGATGCCGACGGCGGCACCGTGGTCGGCGAGCAGGATGGCGTTGGACTTGGCGGCGCGGCAGGCGGTCCAAGCGAACGCGAGGTCGGCCAGCGTGGCGTCGTCCGCGGCTTCCCCGGCAGCGAGGGTCCAGTTGGCGGGGTTGTCGCCTTCGGCGTCCACCTTGTCCGAGATCTGGACGAGCACGCCGCCGGAGACCTGGCGGATTTCGGCCGGGTAGCGGCCGTAGCCCTCAGGCAGGGACAGCAGGCGGATGTTCTTCTTCTTGGACAGGATCTCCACGGCTTCCGGCTCGAACCCGGGCGCGATGACCACTTCGGTGAAGATGCCTGCCACGGTCTGCGCCATGCCAGCCGTAACGGTGCGGTTGGCCGCGATCACGCCGCCGAATGCGGAGACGGGGTCGCAGGCGTGGGCCTTGGCGTGGGCGTCGGCGATGGGGTCTGCTGCATCAGCGGAACCCACGGCCACACCGCACGGGTTGGCGTGCTTGATGATGGCCACGGCGGGCTCTGCGAAGTCGAACGCGGCACGGAGGGCGGCGTCGGCATCCACGAAGTTGTTGTAGCTCATGGCCTTGCCGTGGATCTGGTCCGCCTGGGCGATGCCGGCGGGAGCGGCCTTGTCCACGTAGAGGGCGGCCTGCTGGTGCGGGTTTTCTCCGTAGCGGAGGACCTCGGAGCGCTCCAGCGCCAGGCCGGCGTAGGCGGGCCAGTCGATCACGCCGTCGCCGTCCTCGTCGAGGAACTGGCTGGCAGTCCAGGTGGCCACAGCGTTGTCGTAGGTGGCCGTGTGGGCGAAGGCCTTCGCGGCCAGGCGCTGGCGGGTCTTCAGGTCGAAGCCGCCCTCAGCGGCGGCGCGGACAACATCGCCGTAGAAGCCGGGGTCCGTGACGATCGTGACGGCGGCGTGGTTCTTCGCGGCGGAGCGCACCATGGCCGGACCTCCGATGTCGATCTGCTCCACGACGTCGTCCTGGGCAGCGCCGGACTTGACGGTCTCCACGAACGGGTAGAGGTTCACTACGACGAGGTCGAAGGCTTCGATCTCCATGCTGGCCAGCGTTTCCATGTGGGCGGGCACCCGGCGGTCCGCCAGGATGCCCCCGTGGACGCGCGGGTGCAGCGTCTTGACGCGGCCGTCCAGCATCTCTGGGGAACCGGTGACTTCCTCAACTTCCTGGACCGGGATGCCTGCGGCTGCGATCTTCTTCGCGGTGGAGCCGGTGGAAACGATCTTGACGCCTGCTTCGTGCAGGCCCTTCGCGAGCTCCTCCAGACCGGTCTTGTCGTAGACCGAGATCAGGGCTCGGCGGATGGGAACACGGTCTAGCTGCGTAAAGCTCACAAAGGTCTCCGTCTTATCTCGCGGATCAAAGCCGCGGTTGGTGGGGATGTGGCAAGTTTATCGCGTCCGCCGGGATGCCCTCCCTGCGAGCCGGAGTGTGAAGTCCGCGGGCGGGTCGCGCGCGGACCCCGCATGCAACGTAGAGTTTTCCCAGGAGGCCGAGATGAATACTTACACCACTGTGCCCAGCGGCGAACAGGTGGTCCAGGAACTGCCGTGGCGCTGGAAGGTTCAGGGCCGGATCTTCCTGATCGGCGGCCTGGGATTTATGTTCGATGCCTGGGATGTAACGCTCAACGGGATCCTGATTCCGCTGCTGTCCACGCACTGGGCGCTGTCGCCCGGCGAGGTTGCGTGGGTGGGCACGTCCAACCTGATCGGCATGGCGCTCGGAGCCTTTGTGTGGGGCACCATCGCGGATACCATCGGCCGCAAGAAGGCCTTCACAGCCACGTTGCTGATCTTCTCCCTCTTCACGGTGTTGGGTGCATTCTCCCCCGACTTCCTCTGGTTCTGCCTGTTCCGGTTCATGGCGGGCTTTGGCCTGGGCGGGTGCATCCCGGTGGACTATGCCCTGGTGGGCGAGTTCACTCCGCGGAAGCAACGCGGCAAGGTCCTCACCGCCATGGACGGCTGGTGGCCGGTGGGTGCTGCCCTTGCCGGGTTCGTCTCGGCAGGGCTGGTGGCCGCTTTCGGCGACTGGCGGCTGACGATGCTGGTGATGGTGCTTCCGGCCCTGCTGGTGTTCTGGGTGCGGCGCAGCGTTCCGGAATCGCCGCTGTTCCTTATCCGCAAGGGCCGCCGCGACGAGGCCGCCAAAGTGATCGACGACCTGGTCAAGGCCACGGGCGCCGAGCCCCGCGCTTACAGCCTCCCGGATGCGCAGGATGCCCCGCGGCTCTCCGCCGGCAGCGCCTGGGTCCAGCTGGTCCGCGTCTGGCGCTTCAACTGGAAGATCACGGCGGCTGCCTGGTCCCTGTTCTTCAGCATCCTGCTGGTGTACTACCTGTCGCTGACGTGGATGCCGCGGATCCTGATCGGCGCGGGCTTCCAGGACTACAAGGCCTTCCTCACGACGGCGTCCATGGCCGCCGTCGGGCTTCTCGGCGTGGTGGTGGCCGCAGTGCTGGTGGAGCGCGTGGGCCGCAAGTGGATCCTGGCGATCACCGGGCCGCTGTCCGCACTGACCCTGGTAATTGTGGCGTTTGTCGTGGACATCCCGTCGGCCGCGGTGTTCTGGCTGCTGGTGTTCGGCTTCATCGTGCAGGTGGCCATCCCGGTGCTCTACACGTACGTCTCCGAGCTGTACCCCACGGACCTGCGCGGCACCGGCTTCGGCTGGGCGTCCACGTTCTCGCGGCTCGGGGCAGGCTTCGGACCCCTGATTTTCGCCTCGGTCCTGTGGCCGCAGCTGGGCCTGGCGACGTCCTTCGCGCTGGCCGGCGGGCTGGTGCTGCTGTCCGTGCTGTGGATGGCGTTCTTCTCGCCCGAGACGAAGCAACGCACCCTGACGTAGGCCCCGCTCTTTTCCTTTCCCAACTGACTCGCATTTAACGTCGCGAAACGGGCTTTTAACGACGCTAAATGCCAGTCACTTGGGCACCCAGCCGCGGCTCACGAGCGCCGCGCGGACCTTCGCCACCGCCGGCCGGGCATCATGCACCATGTGCCGCTTGGAGATCCGGACCAGCTCCCACCCTGCGCGGCTAAAATCCTCCTCGCGGGCAATGTCCCGGATGATCTGAGCCGCCTCGGAATGGCCCTCGCCTTCGTACTCCACCGCCACTTTGTGCTCCGGATAGGCCAGATCCGGTTGACGCACGACGCCGGGGCTCAGCTCCGTGGGTACGTTCAGTTGCGGTTCGGGCAGGCCTGCGTTCTCCAGTGCCAGCCGCAGCCGCGTTTCCGGTGCGGAGTCTGCACCGACGCGCGCCTGATCCAGCGCCAGCCGGGCTTTTCGAATGCCGGGGGTTCCTTTGTGCCGGTCCAACATGTCCGCCAGTTCCTCCAGCGTGGCGTGCGGCTCCGTCCTGCCCTCGAGTTCGGGCCGCGGAACCCGCAGAAGGTGGTCGGCCACGACCGTGAGCTCGTTGATACTCATCTTCCGCGAGCAGTCCAGCCACGTCCGTGCACGGCTAGTGATCAACACCCCACCGTTGCTGACCACCTCGTCCGAAAAAAACTGCCCGACATGTCCCACTACGCCTCGGCGACGCGGGATAGCCATGACGTCAGGCCGCGAGATGTGTATATGGTCATCATCCTGGTTTGGAAGAAACCCCGGAAAGTTCCACAGCGCAAAAGCGGTGGCGTGCGAAGCTGCCGAGAACGGGGTGACTATCGTGTACGGCCTGACCACGTTGAGTCGGTCCAGCGGCACGTCGGTGCTCGGGATACGGACGCCGCGGCTGGGCACGTGCAGCCCGCGGAACCTAAGACGCCCGGGACTCACCCCGGCGTCGGCCGCTTCATGGACAGTGAAGGGTGCTTCGCCCAGCGCTGCGGGCAGCGGGCTCGGATCTCGCATTCCTCATGATTTCAAATCCCGGGCGGGCGCCCGGAAGTTATCCACAGATCTGCATGCGTTCACCCAACTGACTCGCAGTTAACGTCCTCAAAACCGCGTTTCACGACGTTAACTGCTACTTAGTTGGGAGGGATCAGGCGGCGGCGAGCTGCGCCAGGGTCGAGACCAGGAGCCTGCGCTCCACGACCTTGATGCGCTCGTGCAGGGAGTCCTCGGTGTCGGACTCCTCAATGGCCACGGCTTCCTGGGCGATGATGGGGCCCGTGTCCACGCCGGCGTCGGCCCAGTGAACGGTGCAGCCGGTGACCTTCACGCCGTAGGCCATGGCATCGCGGACTCCATGGGCACCCGGGAAGGCCGGCAGCAGGGCGGGGTGCGTGTTGAGGTATTTCCCGTCGAACGCGTCGATGAACTCCGGGCTCACAATGCGCATGAAGCCTGAGGACACCACCACATCCGGCCGGTATGCGGCCACAGCTTCAGTCAGCGCAGCGTTCCAGTCGGCACGGTCGGCGTAGGCCTTGAAGTCCACCACGAACGTCGGGATTCCGGCAGCCGACGAACGCTCCACCCCGTAAGTCCCCGGCCGGTCGGCACCGACTGCGGCGATTTCCACGTCCAGCTCGCCCGCCTTGACGGCGTCGATGACAGCCTGGAGGTTGGAACCGGTACCGGACACGAGGACAACGATGCGCATGGCTCTAGCTTATGGGGCTGCTCGCGTAGGCTGGAAAACATGAACCCCCCGAAGGACTCCGCACGTCCCCAGCCGGCCAAGCAACCCCTCAGCGAGGCCGCGAAGACGTCACTGCTAAAGACGCACAACCTGTTCCGCGCCTTTATCGTTGCCGTCCTGGGGGCGTTCTTCGTCTACCAGCTGGACATCACCCATCTGTGGCTGAGCTCCATCCTGACGGCCGTGAGCATCGTGCTCGGCATCATGGTGCTTGTCAGGGCCGTCAAGCTGAAGGAATCCAAACTGGTGCTCTTCGGGACGATTTCGGGGCTGGTGGTCTCAGCGGTGATGGTGCTGCTGATCCTGGTCGCCGCGGTGTTCTTCAACCAGGTCCGGGATTTCCAGCAGTGCTCCCGCACGGCGCTCACCCAGCAGGCCATGACCCAGTGCCAGACCCAGCTGGAAAAGTCCCTCCCCGCCCAGCTCCGTTAGCCCGGACAGAGTGCCCTGGTGGCCGGGCTAACCTCTGCTGTCTTATTTGGACAATCCGAATCGACCCGAAGTATGGGCAGAGGATTAGCGGGCACCGCGGGAGCTTTGTGCGGGCTTGAAGTAGTCGGTCAGGAATCCGGCCAGGATACTGGCCAGAATTAGTATCACGGCTGGCAGAAGCGTGATCGGACCAACGAAGTCGCGAACGTCGATTTTGAACAGGAGCATCAGGAGGACCGCGAGGAGAAGGTAGGCAATCGCCAAAGCTGCCCCGACGCTCGTGATGGTCTTCCCCAACGTCCGCCGTTTCGTCTTTGGGAACTGCTTTGCGTATTCATCTGCGGGGCCGAATTCTACTGCCGCAGGGGCCCCTGCTGCTGCACGATGAGCTCGCACGTCATCAAGCACTTCCGTGATCTCGGATTCCGACAATCCGCGGACTCTAAGGTTGAAGGTTAGGTTTCGCTCGTAGTTCATGGCTTTTCCCGTCGGGTTATTCGGATTTCGGTGAGAGCCCGGCTCATCCGGTGCCAGGCTTCTGCCGTACGGTCCAGCTCGTCGCGGCCGTGTTCAGTAAGTGTGAACTGCTTGCGGCCCGGACCCGTCTGGTCGTGGTGCCAAGTGTGCATAACCAAGCCTTGGTCTTCTAGTCGCTTCAGGAGTGGATACAAGGTTCCCCCCTTGATGCGTGCGAAGCCGTGCTGCCGAAGGACCTCGGCGATGGCATAACCGTGACTTTCCCCGTGGCTGAGGACTGCGAGCACAGCCTGCGGTAGCGCCGCGCGGGTCAGCTCTTGGTCAAAGTCGAGATGTTCCACATCTAGATAGTGTCACTACCTAGATAGGTTGGCAATTCCTTTGCGGACTTATAAGCCTCCTAAGACAGCAAATCCTTGCGTTGCTGCCACGTTCCAGGAGAACTGTTGCGACGTTGGTGAGCAACCGCCCAGGTCCGCCGACGCGCCGTCTGGTCAAAAAGCCGTCTGGTCAACAGAAGTAACGCCCGACGGCGGGACCTCCTACGGCTTGGCCGCGTCCAGATCCGCTTCGCGCAGCTTCTGCTGGCGTTCCAGCCACGGGCCCGCCGCGTAACCAATCACGACGCCGACTGCCACTTCCGCGGCCACCCACAGCGAGGTGCTCAACGGATCCGGCCCGATGTCCGTAAGGCGGCCGATCCCGGCCGATCCCCGCGCCATCCAAGCCAGCCCTCCGGCCATCAGGCCAGCCGCCACACCGATGATGGCGCCGAGGACGAGTGTTGAGGCCGACGCCGTGAACCAGCGGGCACGGACCTTGATGGACAGCCATTCGTCAAAGTGGTTTTCGCCCTCGCGAAGGAACCACCAGCCGGCCAGCGCACCGGCCAGGACCGGAACCACCAGCGCTACGAAGGCGTAGTCCAGCGGGCCTGCGGGCAGTGCGGCGAACACCGGAATGGATGGCAGCGGGCCAACAGCGGTTCCCAGCGGCCCGGCCTGCGAGCCCACGCCCAGGGCGAAGCCGGAGCCGGACGTCCAGGCGAGCGCAAAAACGGCCAGGTTGGGCAGGAAGCCGAGCTGCGCGATGGTGAGGACGGCACCACCCATTGCGCCGGCGTCGAGCCCTTCATACACGGCGATCACCAGATCCCAGTGGATCAGGAGGTCCACCGTAAGCAGTGCGGCTGACATGGAGAAGGCCGCCATCAGGGCCACGAAGCCGGCTTTGATGGCGGAACCCAGGTAGGAGCCAGCCCAGCGGGAATGCTGGCTGGTCCGGGCAATCCAGTCCACGGCGTCGACGCCGATAAGCCGGCTCCACGAACCGGCTTCGCGGCGGGCACCCACCACCATCCCCAGGCCGAACGGCACCAGCGGTATCAGCCCGGCAAACCACAGGAAAATGGCGACGTCGTCCGTCCGGCACACGAATCCCGTAGCCATGCCGAACCCGGCATACACCAGCCAGGAACCCAGCAGCGCCTGCCAGAGCTGGTCCGTGTACGAGGCCCGGGCCAGGCGCCGGCCCGCCCGCCACGCAAGCAGGAACGGGATGAGCGTGAGGCCCAGCGGAATCAGCGAGAGCGTGCCGGACTCGGGCTGGGCCGCAGCCTCCCCGGCCACCGTTGTCAGGTGCAGCGGCACGCCGTGGATCAGCAGCCACGCCTGGCCGCCGAGCCGGGCGAGGGCGTCGAAGTTGTTGTTCTGAAACCCCGCAGTGGCCCAGACGGCGACAATGGGCGCCAGCACCACCAGCGCGGAAATGACCGCCGCCTGCGCCGACTCGAGCGCTCCCTGCAGCCACAAGGGCATGGGAATGCCACGGTCTCCGGTCTGATCAGCGCGCAGTTTCATCGTGTCCCATGGTGTCACGGGAGGGACCCCCGCGGCCGCAGAAGTGCCCGCCCGCCAGCGCTTTTTTCGTTACTCAGCCGTAAAATTGGATTGTCCGTAATCAGTGGTTGGAGGCAGAAAAATGACTACCGCATCCCCACATGCACATGGCGTTCACTTTGGACGTACGGATGTCCAGAACGTCGGCATGGGTGTAGGTATTGTCCTGATGTTGGTGGGTGTCCTGGGGTTCATCCCGGGCATTACCCAGCAGTACAGCGAACTGAGGTTCCTGGGACCTGATTCGCACGCCATGTTCCTTAGCCTGTTCCAGGTTTCCATGCTGCTGAACATTGTGCAGCTGGTCATCGGTGCAACAGGTTGGGCAATGTCCCGCAGTGGAATGGGCGCCCGGAACTTCCTCATGGGCTTTGGTGCGCTGTACATCGTCCTCAGCATCTTCGGGCTCAGTGTCGGAGTGGATTCGGCGGCCAATTTCCTGTCGCTGAACACGATGGATAACTGGACCCACATGGTGCTGGGTGTGCTGATGATTGGCGCCGGCTGGATCCTTTCCAGGCATCTGGCCGAGGACCGCAGGTAACCCGGAACGCGTAGCCGGGACATAAGGAGCCGCATATGAGGAACGCTTCGTAGCAATCTGAATGTTTTAACCACCGGTTGGTGCAGTTGTCCTGCGTAGTCGCAGGCGGCTGCACCAGCTTTTTACAAGCCGCCGTCACCTCACCGCGGACCAGACCTGCCGGAATTTGCCGCTGCGGTCGGGCCGGGGCAGCTCATCCGTATGCTCGATTGCGACCGGCCCGGCGCCAAGCGCGGCGAAATAGCCCTCCAGCCGTTCTGTCACCGCCTGGCACACCTCGGCCACAGCGGCATCCGGCCAGGCCTCGAGCCGCACTGTCAGGTTGCCGGGCCCCGTCCGGACGGCCTGGAACCTGCGCACGCCGGGGGTCTCCTCGATCACGGTGCCAAGTGCGAGCGGCAGGACGGTGACGGTGCCGCCGCCGGGCGCCGCGAAGGAAAGCAGGTCCCCCTTGCGGCCGTCGATCGTCACGGCAGGAAACGGACTGCCGCACGGGCATGGATCTGCTGCGAGCGTTACCCGGTCTCCGAGGTCGTACCGGATCAGCGGCTGCACCCGGTTGGCCAGGTTGGTCACGAGCGCGGTATGGGAGGTGGTGCCGGCCGGAACCGGACGGTAGTCCGCGTCCACCGGTTCAAGGATGTACCAGTCCGTGTTGACGTGGAACGCCCCCAGCCGGCACTGGCTGGTCAGCGCGGGGACCTCCGATGACAGATAGCGTTCGGTGACCCGGCAGCTGAACGCCGCTTCGATGGAGGCGCGTCCGGCGGCGGACAGGTTCTCGCCGGAGCTGATCGCCAGGACGGGCCGGATCCGTAACCGCCCGGCGTCCTGTTCCGCCGCCAGCTGGATCATGGCGCTCGGATACCCGAAAAGCAACGTTGGCTTGAAGGTGTTGAGTTCCGCCACGAGCTCCGGGAGCGGCCTCAGCACCGAAAACACGCGGAGGCGGCGGGCAATGGCCGGGGCACGCCGTCGGGCGTTTTCGGTCAGGACAACGCCCGCGAAGTGGCCGCCACCCGCAACGAGGGCCGCCGCCCGCAGGCCGCGGCACAGAAAGTCCCGTACTTCCGAAGCTTTCACCAGGGTCCGGCGCTCCCGGACCCTCACCACCACGTTCACCACCACCCAGGAGAAGCGGTCGTGAATCAGGACGGCCGGTTCTCCTGTGCTGCCGGACGTGGTCACCACCAGGTACCGCCCGCGGAACAGGGTCCCCAGCTGCGACAGATCGGAGAGCAGCTCCGTCTTTAGCTTGGCCAGCGTGATGTGCGGGTCCGTCACCCAGTCGTCGAAGTTCGCCATCAGGTCCCGTTTGCCCACAGGGGGAAGATGGCGCGGATCCGTGATCTTATCCGGCACGTCCCTGTACAGGCGCCGGTAGTAGGGCGATCCGGAGCGGGCAAACTCCACGAGCTCCGCAAGGCGTGCCTGCTGCAGGCGGCGGATCGCCTCCGGGCCTCCGCGCTCAGCCCGCCAGGTGCGCCACGCGGCTTCGAGTGTCCGTCCGGCCAGGCCAAGCATCGCGCATCTCCCTCCGGATCAGTCCGCTGCCCCATGCCCAACCATTCCACTGCAGCGGGGACCGCAACAGGGGCTTTCTTCCCCCTGCCTCCGAATTGCTGGACTTCCCGCCGGGGCCCCACCAGACTGTCTACAACAGCTGGCCCGGCAGGCCGGAATGACGCGCATTTAACCGGCAGGAAACGGGCAGCTGGCATTTATCGGGATTTTACCGCGATACCCGTTCCATAACCGTGAAAGGACGTGGGTCATGCCGGACTTGTCAGCATTCTTCCCGCTCATTGCCGCCCTCATCGGGGCGATTGTGGTCATTGGCTTTATCTGGGTGGCAATAAAACTGATGTGGAAGGTTGCTGAGCCGAACGAGGCCCTCATCATCTCCGGCCTGACCCGCGGAACCCTGGAAACACGGGCCGGAATGGACTTCAAGATCGTCACCGGCAAGGGGGCGCTGGTATTTCCCGGGCTGCAGACCGTGCGGACGTTGTCCCTCACCCTGAATGAAACTGAGCTTAAAGTTTCCTGTGTTACCTCGCAGGGCATCCAGGTAATTGTGGAAGGCGTGGTGATTTACAAAATCGGCGATGCCCCGCCCTTCATTGCAAATGCGGCCCGGCGTTTCCTGGGCCAGCAGCCAAAAATGGAAAGCCAGGTGTACAACGTCTTTGAAGGACACCTGAGGTCCATTATCGGCAGTATGACGGTGGAGGAAATCATCCGCGAACGGGACAAGCTCGGGTCCCAGGTCCGAAGCGCCAGCGGTGTGGAAATGGAGAAGCTGGGCCTGGTGGTGGATTCGCTCCAGATCAAGGACCTGCAGGATCCCACCGGGTACATCCAGAACATCGCCAAGCCGCACATTGCCCAGGTGAAAATGGAGGCCCGCATCGCCGAAGCCACGAGGAACCGCGAGGCCGCGGAAAAGGAAGCGGAGGCCGCGGCACTCATCGCCGATGCCCAGAGCGTCTCCGCGATCAGGCAGTCGGTGGCGCAGGCAAACGCCGAACGGGCCAAGGCGAACGCCGCCCAGGCCGGTCCGCTGGCTGACGCGACGGCCCGCCAACAGGTGGTGGTCCAGGAAACCGAAGTGGCCAAGCTCGAGGCGGACCGCGAGGAGCAGAAGCTCCAGACCACCATCCGCAAGCCCGCCGACGCCAAAGCCTACGCCAAGCGCACGGACGCCGAAGGCCAGAAGGCGGCCGACATCAGCGCGGCCGAAGCCCTGGCCCGCCGCACCGAACTCGAAGCCCAGGTGAACGCCCGCCGGACCGAACTCCAGGCCCAGGCAAATGCCACGGCAGCCGCGGCCGCGGCCGGCGCCACGAAGGTCACCGGCGAGGCTGAGGCTGCAGCCACCCGGGCACGCGGCGAGGCTGCCGCCTCGGCCATCAAGGCGAAGGCACTGGCTGAGGCGGACGGCATCAAGGCCCGCGCGGAAGCCCTCGGGACCAACCAGGACGCGGTCATTTCGCAGCAACTGGCCGAGAACATGCCGGCCATCATCGCGGCGGCAGCGGAGCCGTTCTCGCATGTGGGACAGATGACGGTGCTCAACGGCGGCGAAGGGGTCAACAAGATGCTCGGCGGCATCCTCGCCCAGGTGGGCGACTACCTTCCCGCGCTCTCCTCGGCGCTGAAGAACAGCCGGGAAGGCAAGCGCCCGGCCAAAGCCCCCGATGCCTGAGGACCCCGATGCGTAAAGACGTTGACCGCAGCCTCACCGGCAAGATCGGACGGGTGACCGGGCGCATCGGGCCCGGCACCATCGGCGAGGTCATGCTGCCGTACCTCGGCGGCACCATGGCGTTCCACGCCCATCCGTTCGACAAGGCCAGTGTGTTTGCGGTGGGCGAGGAAGTGCTGGTGATCTATTTTGATCCGCCGCAAACGGTTTATGTGGATGAACTCCCGGACGTTTTGAGGCACGACGGCGGGCCGTAGGCCGCGTTTTTGGGCATCCTTACGCGAGCGAGAGAACGAAGGACAGGACAAAGCCGGCGGCGGTGCTGAGCGCTACGGCCGGACCTCCGTGCTCGAACGCCTCGGGCATCAGGGTGTCGGCCAGCGAGGCAATGACGGCACCGGCGGCGAACGCCAAGGGCAGCGAGATGGTTTTCGGGTCGCTGCCGGACAACGGCCCGGCGCCAATCACCACGGCAAGCACCAGCAGGACCGCGCACACCGACCACAGGCCCATGATGGCGCCCGCGGACTTGCCCTGGCTGCGCATCGACGAGGCCCCCACCAGCGCTTCAGGGAGGTTTGAAACGAAGATTGCGGCGAGCAGGGCCAGCCCTCCCGTGCCTTCACCCAGCGAAACACCGAGGGCTATGTTCTCGGGAATGCCGTCGAGCGTGACAGCCGCGAGCAGCGCCATCCCGGCTGCACCCCGGGTGGATACCGGGCTGGAAGGGCGGTCGGCGGCGGCTGCATCCGTGTCCAGCTTGGCGCTGCCCCTGAACTCATCGGCCGGTGTCGCCTGCGAACCGGGCTGTGCCCAGCGGTCAAGGAGCGCGCTCAACGCGGTGAACACGATGGCACCCACCATGAGGCCGACGGCGGCCAGGACGATCCCGCCGCGCTCGTAGGCGTCCTCGAAGAGCTCGAACGTCAGGGCTGTTATGAGCGCACCGGCGGCGAAGGACAGGAAGATGGCAAGAAGGCGTTTGGGTAGCTCGAAGCGGGCACCGATAAATGCACCCAGCACCAGCGCGCTGGACGCCACAACCCCAAATATCAGCGACGCCGACACACCGTCAGTATAGGAGCGGGGCAGCGGCGTGCAACAGAGCTGCGGTCCCGCGCGGACGGCCGGGCGTTACCGGAATCAGAACCGCCAGACGGAGTAGGGAACACTGGGCAGGTTCCCGGCCATCCACGGCCGGTCCGACGCCTCACGGGGAAGGGCTCCGCGTCCGTCGCGCACCACCACTACTACCGTTCCGATCACCCCCAGCAGGGTTACAACGGCAAGGAAAATCAGGACGACGACGATTGGCCCGAACATTTCTGGAGCACCTCTGATTCCAATATTACGGCGCCTTGGTCCGGCTGCGGAGGTCCAGGACCGCTGTCCCGCGTGGACAGCGGGGGGCGCCTTCCCGTCTGTGTTCCGCCCGGCAAGCGCGAAGGTCTGGACGGTCCGCGTGCGCGGGCGTATCCTGATTTTCCATTGCCACTGGGGGGTGATCCGGATGGGCGCAACTTTGTGCGGTCGTTGCCAAACTGCCCTGCGCCCGTTCCTGCTCGCTGCCCTTGTGGCCGGCACGTGGCTGGTGTTGGCCGCCGGGCCCGCGAGCGCCGCGGCTGACAAAGCGAACCCACTGGACACAGTCGCGCAGGCAACTGATTCGCTGCTTCAGAAGACTGTCAACGAAACTGTCCCGCAAGTTGGCAGCATCTCTGACCCGGCAGTCCCGGACAATCCCGTTCCGGTCGTCGTGGTGCCGCCGGTTTCCGGCACAGCGGCAACCGTCGCTGACGTCGTCGATGTCGTAACCGATGCCCCCGTGCTCGGCGGGACAGCCGGAGCTGTTACCGGCGCGGTGGACGGCGCTGCCCCGCTGCTCACGGACACGGTCACGGACACGGTCACGGACACGCCGCTCCTTGAAACCGTGACGGATGCGGTGACCGGCGCGGTCGACAGTGTCGTGTCCGTCGTGGATTCATTGGCACCGGGGCTGCCGGTAATCAATATTCCGACCGTTCCTGTTCCTTCAATTCCGCAGCCGGAGATTCCGAGCCGGGAGCATCCGGTGAAAGCGCCGGAGGAGGCATTCCCCGCGCGTCCATCGGCGACGGTAGCGCCGTCGTCGGGCGTTCACACCCAACCGGCGTCTGCTGCCCAGGGCGTCGAGGCTCCGTTCTTCTCTGACAGCACCCTGCCCGCCGAGGTCACAGCTGCTCCACAGCAGGCCAGCCGCGCGGTTTCGCCGCTGGAGTTCCTGGCAAATACCCAAGCAGTCCGGGCGCTGGCTGCAGCCATCGGCCACGTCATGTCCGCAGCCCCCGCACCACAAAGCGAACCTGGAGCGGCGCTCACTTTCCCGGGCTTGCAGAACCAGACCGGACCCTCGTCGGCAGGAGCAGGCAGCGCCGGAGCCGAAGCAGGCGACGTCGACAGCTTCTGGAACCAGCTGCACGACGCCGGGCGCTTCCTGGTGCCGGACGCAGCGCTGGTCCTGACTGCCGGCCCGGCCTTTGATCCGGGGTCTTCCCCCGACTGAGCAGGTCACCTCTGCGCTTTTCCAGGCAGAGCACGGCCCACCGACGCCATCGGCGTACGGAATCAAACTCAGTCAGGAGAACAGTCATGTCCGTCAACACCCAGCTCTTCAGCACCACCACAGTCGTCAGCTCCGCACCAAGCCACGCCCGCATCGGCAACTGGCCCGACCCGATGAATGCCCGCATCGGCTGGTGGCCCGACCTCATGAAGGCCCGCATCGGCAACTGGCCCGACCCGATGGGCCGCGCGGGTTCACCCGCCCGCGGCTGACTCACAGGCCGGTCCGGATGCTGCCCCTTGCCTCCCTGGGGGTGGCAAGGGGCAGCGTCCGGGCCCTCTCTGATACGACACTCACCACACGACCGACAGGCACCACGCGCGGCGTTGCCCCCGGTTGCGGGCGCCGCCGTCGTCGTGCTTCACGGCAGCCCCGCTGTTAACCCAACCTTCCCTTGCCCGTCATGCCCGCTCCCCCTCGGCGCAACGCGCCGCCCGCACCGTGGAGGGGTGAGGATCGCAATTGTTGCTGAATCATTCCTGCCACTGATGAACGGGGTTACGCACTCCATCCTTCGGGTGCTTGAGCATCTGCAGGAGAGGGGCGATGACGTCATGGTGATCGCCCCGTCCACCCAGGACACAGAGGTCCTGGACGTGGTGCATGGCGCCTTCGTGCACCGGCTTCCGTCGGTGCCGCTGGCCGGGTACACGAATGTGCGGGTGGCGTTGGGCGGTGTGAACCGGGTCAAGAGAATCCTTGCCGATTACGCACCGGACGTCGTCCACCTCGCGTCCCCGTTCGTGCTCGGCTGGCGGGCAGTGCAGGCGGCACACCAACTGGGCATTCCCACGGTTGCCATCTACCAGACCGAGGTCCCCAGCTACGCGGCGCGCTACGGGGTGCCGTTCATGGAGAACTGGGCCTGGAACCGGGTGGAAAACATCCACCTGCTGGCTTCCCGGACGCTGGTGCCGTCCACTTTCGCGCTGAACCAGTTGCGCGGCCGCGGTGTTCTGCGGGTGGACATGTGGCGGCGCGGTGTGGATACCGCGCGGTTTGCGCCGGGAAAGCGCGACGACGGGTGGCGGGCGTCCGTGGCGCCCGGCGGCGAGCGGATCATCGGCTATGTGGGCCGGCTGGCCGTTGAAAAGCAGGTGGAGGACCTCGCCGTACTGGCCGATGTGCCGGGCACGCGCCTGGTGATCGTCGGCGACGGCCCGCAGCGCGAGGTGCTGCAGGAGGCCCTGCCGAACGCCGTGTTTGCGGGGTTCCTGGGCGGTGAGGAACTGGCCAGGGCGGTGGCATCCTTCGACCTGTTCGTGCATCCGGGCGAGTTTGAGACCTTCTGCCAGACCATCCAGGAGGCCATGGCATCGGGCGTGCCCGTGGTGGCCACGGGCCGCGGAGGCCCGTTGGACCTGGTGGAGAATTCGCGGACGGGCTGGCTGTACAAGCCCGGCGACCTGGCCGGGCTGCGCGCCCACGTCATGGACCTGATGGGCGACGACGCCAAGCGCCGCGCGTTCGCCGCGGCGGCGCACGCGTCGGTGCAGGGGCGGACGTGGCCGGCGTTGAGCGCGGAACTGGTGCGCCATTACCGGGCGGTGATCGCCGGCGATGCGGTGGTTGATCCCGTCGAAACCACAAGAGGAGCAACACTGTGAAGATTTCCGTGATCGGCTGCGGGTACCTTGGTGCCGTGCATGCAGCCACCCTGGCGTCCATGGGCCACACCGTAGTGGGCATCGACGTCGACGCCGCCAAGGTGGAACAGCTTGGCCGCGGGTTGGCGCCCTTCTTTGAACCCGGCCTGGACGAGCTCCTGCAGGACGGCCAGGCCAACGGACGGCTCACGTTCTCCACGGATTTCGCGGCCGCGGCCGGCGCCCGGGTGCACTTCCTCTGCGTGGGTACCCCGCAGTCCAAGACGTCCGACGGCGCCGACCTCAGCTACCTGCTCGCCGCCACCGAAAGCCTTCTTCCGCACCTGGGCCGGCACTCCGCCGTCGTGGGTAAATCGACGGTCCCGGTGGGGACCGTTGAGATGCTTGATGGCGTCCTGTCGGGGCGCCCGGATGTGCTGCTTGGCTGGAATCCTGAGTTCCTGCGGCAGGGCACGGCCGTCAAGGATTCGCTGGTGCCGGACCGTTTGGTTTACGGCGTGCCGGGCGGCAAGGCAGCCGCGCTCGATCCTGAAACTGGAGCCGGCCGCGGCGTGACCGCGGCCTTGGACGCCGTCTACGAGCCGCTGCTGCGCGCCGGGATTCCGCGGCTGGTGTGCAACTTCGCCACGGCGGAACTGATCAAGTCGGCGTCGAACGCGTACCTAGCCACGAAGGTCAGTTTCATCAATGCGATGGCCGAGCTGTGCGATGCGTCCGGCGCGGACGTCACTGAACTGGGCGAGGCCATGGGGCTGGATCCGCGGATCGGCAGCCGGTACCTGCATGCCGGGCTGGGGTTCGGCGGCGGCTGCCTGCCCAAGGACATCCGCAGCTTCCGGACGCAGGCGGCGGCTCTCGGTGTGGGTTCGGTGGACGCCTGGATGGGCCTGGTGGACGGCATCAACCTCGGCCAGCGGTCCCGGACAGTGGGGATCGCCCGCGAACTCTGCGGCGGCGATCTTGCCGGCCGGACGGTGACGGTGCTGGGCGCGGCCTTCAAGCCGGACACGGATGACATCCGCGACTCCCCCGCACTGGATGTCGCCCTGCAGCTGGCAGCGGCAGGGGCACACGTGACCGTGACGGATCCGAAGGCGATCAACAACGCCTGGATGCGGTACCCACAGCTGCGATTCGAGGCGCGCACGGACCGGGCGCTCGAGGGCGCCGAACTGGTGATGCTGCTGACTGAATGGGACGAGTACCGCTCGCTGTCGCCAGCGGTTGCGGGTGCGCTGGTACGACGGCGGACGGTGCTGGACGCACGCAATGTACTGGACGCCGCCGCGTGGCAGGCGGACGGCTGGACGGTTCGCGGGCTGGGAACAGGGGCGGGCGCCGTGGCCGTCCCCGCCGTCGGGCTGTAGCTGTTCTTTTCGGATAGGAAGCTGCGGGAATCGCGGGCGAGGACGACAGGTATTTTCACGCTGCCTCTAGACCCTACTCGTAAGCATGCTTATTATGTTGTCAAGGAGGCTCGCGGGTCCGCAGGCAACGACGAAGCTGCGTGCGGGCACGCGGGGTGTTCACTAGCCGGCGCCGGCACGGCGGGCAGGTTGGGGGCGAGGACAGGTGGAACAGGCGGCAATCGTCAGTTACGCCGTCGGCTACGTTGCGGCACTCATCGTGGTTTTTTTGATCCTGTTGCCCGTACTGATTCCGATCTTTCTGCTGCTGCTGGCAGCCGGCGTGGTGCAGCTTCTGGCGCTGGGGATACGGGCAGTCGCCGTGGGTATCCACCGTTACAGCGCCGGGCTGATCCGCCGCCTTGCGCATGTAGTCAGAAAATCAAGGGATCGGCCTCGCACGCGCCATGGCGGCCGACGCCTCCACTCGCATTGATACGGTGGCACCGCCGGGTCGACTGACGGCGTGCATAACAGGAGAAACTCAGCGTGGCCCACGTTGAAGACCTCCTCGACGGGCGGCTGAACCAACCCAAGGTTGCCATGTGACAAGCGCTTCTTCCCGGCGGCCTTTATGATGTGCGGAGGGGAGGACATGACATGAAGCAGGTACGGTCTCATTTTGTCTCTAGGGTGCTGTGATGGCGCTGCCGGGAAGCCAGGAACCGGGCGCGCTTGCGGGTCCCGATCACCAGGCCATCATCGATTCGCTGCCTGATGCCCTGTTCGTCGTCGGGGAATCCGGCACGATCACTTTCATGAACAGCGCAGCGGAGCGGATGTTCGGCTATCCCCGCGCGGAACTGGTGGGCCGGGACCACCGGACCATCCTCGCAGAGGGCTTCCGCGAGGGGTTCCAGCGGCTGTTCAACGGTATGCGCCGCCACGGGGACACAGCAGACAACCCTCCGTTTGAGGCCTACGGCCTCCGGCGCGACGGCTCAGAAATCCACGGCGAGGTGGCGTGCGCTTTGCTCCGCTTGGGAGCCGACGTGGCCATGACGGTGACGGTCCGCGCCACCCGCCCGCGGGAAGAAGCCGAGGACGGACTCCGCGAAGCGGTATCCCTGCTGAGCGCCACGCTCGAGTCGACGGCGGACGGCATCCTCGTGGTGGGTACGGACGGTCAGATCGCCGGTGTCAACGAGCAGTTCGTGTCCATGTGGGGCATTCCGCGCGGGTTGCTGACCACGCACGACGATGAAGCCGTGATTGACTTCGTGCTTGGTCTGCTGAAAGATCCCGGAAACTTCCTGGCCAAGGTCCACGAGCTCTACGCCAACCCGCTGGCGGAGAGCAACGACATTCTGGAATTCCTCGACGGCCGGACCTTCGAACGATACTCGCGCCCCCAGAAAGTGGCGGACAAGGTGGTGGGCCGGGTCTGGAGCTTCCGTGACGTCACCCCGCGCCTGGCAGCCCAGGACCAGGCGAAACGGGCCATGGCCGATCTTGCCGAGCAGGCGGCACAGCTGAAGGCCCTGGCGTTCCAAGACCCTCTGACCGGTCTGGCGAACCGGAAACTGTTCCATGACCAGTTGGCCGAGGCGTTGCGCGGGGACTTCGACTCCAGCGTCGACGTCCTGCTTCTTGACCTGGATGATTTCAAGGAAGTCAACGACATCCTGGGCCATCATGCCGGTGATGAGATGCTCACGGAGGTGGCACGCCGGCTGCGGTCCTGCGTCCGTCCCGACGATACGGTGGCCCGCCTGGGCGGCGATGAATTCGCGGTGCTGCTGACGGCTTCCCCTCAACCCGAGGCAGTGGCCGAATGCATCGTGTCATCGCTGAATGTGCCGATGTGGATCGACGGCACCATGCTCCGTCCCAGCCTCAGCCTGGGACTGGCTTCGGCGGGCCAGGATCCCGTGGCGGGCTCCGAACTGCTGCGCCGGGCGGACGTCGCCATGTATGCAGCCAAGGCTGCGGGAAAAAACCGGTACATGCGGTTCGAGCCGAACATGATGACGGCCCTGGTGCAGCGGACGGACATGGAGGCCGGCCTCAGGCACGCTGTCGACGCCGGGCAGATCATGGTCCACTACCAGCCGGTGATTTCCCCGAAGCTTGGCGAGGTGGTGCAGTTCGAGGCCCTGGCCCGTTGGAAGCGTGACGGGGAAATGGTGCCGCCCGGACAGTTCATTCCGACGGCGGAGCGAAGCGGCCTGATCTCTGCCATTGGCCTGCAGGTCATGCGGCACAGTTTCACCGAGCTGCGCCCGTGGCTCGCCGCCGACGCAACGCGGTCAGTTGCCGTCAACGTTTCAGGAGTGCAGCTCAAGGACTGCACGTTCGCCGAGGGTGTTTTGCGGCTCGCCGCCTCCTGCGCTACGGATCCGCGTCAGCTGGTGCTCGAAGTGACGGAGAGCGTCTTCTTTGATCCGGATGCACACGTGATCCGGCAACTCGACCTGCTCCGCGACGCTGGCGTGCGGGTGGCGCTCGACGATTTCGGCACCGGATACTCCTCACTGGGGCGGCTGCAGGAACTCCCCGTGGACGCGGTGAAGATCGACCGTTCCTTCGTCTCCATGGTGCGTACCGGAGCAGAGAAGCTGCCCATCCTGAACTCCATGATCAACATGGCACACAATCTGGGCCTGACGGTGACTGCAGAGGGAATCGAGACCGCGGCCCAGGCAACCTACCTGACCAACCTCAACTGCGACTCCCTCCAGGGTTATCTGTTCTCCCACCCGGAACCTGAATCCGGGTTGGAGATCGCTCTGTTGCGCTCAGCGGATGCCATCGACGAGATCCACGGCGTTCGCCTCGAGGGCTGACCAGTTCTTCGCTGCGGTCCCACAGTTGCCGCGCCAGGCCGGCGTCGTAGGCCTGCCTGTTGGCCTTGGCCAGCGCCCGTTTGGCATAGTACGCGCCGGAGGCCCAGTCCCGCCCCGGTTCTGTGGTGGCGAGCCACACAAGGGTGTCTGCCCCTTGCTCCGGCGTGAGCATGAACCGTTTGATGAACGTCTTGTAGGCAAACCGGAACCAGCTGGTCGACTCTGCCGCGAAGTTGGTGGCCACCCCGCCCGGATGAAACGCGGCCGTGGAAATTCCGGCGGCGTTGAACCGGTGGTGCAGCTCGGTGGTGAACAGGATGTTCTCCAGCTTGGCAGTGCCATAGGCCCGGTTGGTGGAGTACTTGCCGGCAGCATCGAGGTCATCGATATCAACGTGTCCGAACGCGTTCGCCGCGCTCGACGTGTTGATAACCGTCGCCTTGCTGGCCGTGAGAACGTCCAGCAGCTCGTTGGTCAGCAGGAACGGCGCCAGGTGGTTCACCTGGAAGGTCTTTTCGTGGCCGTCCACCGTCAGCTCGCGTTTGCCCATGATCCCGCCGGCGTTGTTCACCAGGACGTCGATCCGCGGGTACCTCGCCTTCAGCTGCGCGGCAAGCGCCCGCACCTGCGACAGGTCCGCGAAGTCGCTGACAAAATAGTCAGCACCGATCTCCTCCGCGACCGCCCGCGTCTTCCCGCCTGAACGCCCGACGACGACCACCCGCTCCCCTGCCAGGGCCAGCGTCCGCGCGGCGGAAGCTCCGATCCCGTCACTTGCCCCGGTGATGACGATGGTTCGTTCAGCCATGAAGAGTCCTTTGTGCGGGTGCAATGAGCCGGCCTCGAGTCGGGCCTACGGATCTCCAACGATGCCGGGACGTCCAGCGTTCCCTCTCCCCTGCGACGCTCTCTCACTTCCTGCCGGGTTTCCCCGGACGCTCTCGCAGTTGCTGCCGGGTTTCCCCGCGACGCTCTCGCAGTTGCTGCCGGGTTTCCCCGGGCGCTCTCGCAGTTGCTGCCGGGTTTCCCCGGGCGCTCTCTCAGTTCCTGGGGTGGGTGTTCGACGGCGGGTGTGCCGGGTGGGGTGTGCCGGGTCCCGGCACGGGTGCGAGAGGGTCCGTCGAAAAGGTGCGGGTACTGAGAGAGGGTCCGGCAAAAGGGGTGCCGGATGTGAGAGAGGGTGTGAGGGTGGGGTGGGGGTTTTGGGTGGTTAAAGCGGGAGAGCCTCCAAACGGGTGTTTGGAGGCTCTCGACCTGAATGATGTTCCGGCGGTGACCTACTCTCCCACACCCTCCCGGGTGCAGTACCATCGGCGCTGTGGGTCTTAGCTTCCGGGTTCGGAATGGGACCGGGCGTTTCCCCCACGCTATGACCGCCGTAACCCTGTTACCCGTTCCCCCGTCGGTTGTGTGCCCTGGGGGGTGGGAAAAATGTGGTTACAACATTGTGGTGTTGTTATTTAGTTGTCGGTTCGCCAAAGCAACGGGTTTGTTGTTTGGGAACCACATAGTGGACGCAAGCAGTCTTGTTTTCTTTTTACCACCCCTGGGTGCAAACCTCTTTTGAACGGTTTGCGGGGGTGGTGTGTGGTGTAAGTTATCGGCCTATTAGTACCGGTCAGCTTCACGAGTCGTTAGTCCTCGCTTCCACATCCGGCCTATCAACCCAGTGGTCTGGCTGGGGGCCTCTCACACACAAGGTGTATGGAAATCTCATCTCGAAGCGAGCTTCCCGCTTAGATGCTTTCAGCGGTTATCCCATCCGAACGTAGCTAATCAGCGGTGCACTTGGCAGTACAACTGACACACCAGAGGTTCGTCCGTCCCGGTCCTCTCGTACTAAGGACAGCCCTTCTCAAATTTCCTGCGCGCGCAGCGGATAGGGACCGAACTGTCTCACGACGTTCTAAACCCAGCTCGCGTACCGCTTTAATGGGCGAACAGCCCAACCCTTGGGACCTACTCCAGCCCCAGGATGCGACGAGCCGACATCGAGGTGCCAAACCATGCCGTCGATATGGACTCTTGGGCAAGATCAGCCTGTTATCCCCGAGGTACCTTTTATCCGTTGAGCGACGGCCATTCCACAATGTACCGCCGGATCACTAGTCCCGACTTTCGTCCCTGCTCGAGATGTCTCTCTCACAGTCAAGCTCCCTTGTGCACTTACACTCGACACCTGATTGCCAACCAGGCTGAGGGAACCTTTGGGCGCCTCCGTTACTTTTTAGGAGGCAACCGCCCCAGTTAAACTACCCATCAGGCACTGTCCCTGACCCGGATTACGGGCCGAAGTTAGATGTCCAAAGTGACCAGAGTGGTATTTCAACGATGACTCCACCCGAACTGGCGTCCGGGCTTCAACGTCTCCCACCTATCCTACACAAGCCACTCC
Organism: Arthrobacter oryzae; assembly: GCF_030718995.1. Classification (NCBI taxonomy): domain Bacteria; kingdom Bacillati; phylum Actinomycetota; class Actinomycetes; order Micrococcales; family Micrococcaceae; genus Arthrobacter; species Arthrobacter oryzae. The sequence continues at coordinate 2,864,162 of NZ_CP132204.1, read as the reverse complement.
GAACACCAATACCAAACTATAGTAAAGGTCTCGGGGTCTTTCCGTCCTGCTGCGCGTAACGAGCATCTTTACTCGTACTGCAATTTCGCCGAGTTTATGGTTGAGACAGCGGGGAAGTCGTTACTCCATTCGTGCAGGTCGGAACTTACCCGACAAGGAATTTCGCTACCTTAGGATGGTTATAGTTACCACCGCCGTTTACTGGGGCTTAAATTCTCAGCTTCGCCTTGCGGCTAACCGGTCCTCTTAACCTTCCAGCACCGGGCAGGAGTCAGTCCGTATACATCGTCTTGCGACTTCGCACGGACCTGTGTTTTTAGTAAACAGTCGCTTCCCCCTGGTCTCTGCGGCCCCGATCCCCTCCCACCAGCAAGTGGTGTTCAAGGTTGGGGCCCCCCTTCTCCCGAAGTTACGGGGGCATTTTGCCGAGTTCCTTAACCATAATTCTCTCGATCGCCTTAGTATTCTCTACCTGATCACCTGTGTCGGTTTGGGGTACGGGCGGCTAAAACCTCGCGTCGATGCTTTTCTAGGCAGCATAGGATCACCGAATCCCCCCCTACGGGGGTCCCGTCAGGTCTCAGGCATCATGAACAGCGGATTTGCCTACCGTTCGCCCTACATCCTTGGACCGGGACAACCATCGCCCGGCTCGGCTACCTTCCTGCGTCACACCTGTTAATACGCTTACCTCCCAGGATCAGGTCCCGCGCTCCACCAAAACCCTCACACCACAAGGGTGATCGGGCAGGTCTCGGGCAGTTAGTATCCCCTGTTCAGCATGGGCGGTTTTTCGCCGGTACGGGAATATCAACCCGTTGTCCATCGACTACGCCTGTCGGCCTCGCCTTAGGTCCCGACTTACCCAGGGCAGATTAGCTTGACCCTGGAACCCTTGATCATTCGGCGGACGGGTTTCTCACCCGTCTTTCGCTACTCATGCCTGCATTCTCACTCGTGTAGGCTCCACCGCTGGTTTACACCGCGACTTCACTGCCCACACGACGCTCCCCTACCCATCCACACTCCTGAACCACAAAGGCTTGGATAAAATGTGAATGCCACAACTTCGGCGGTGTACTTGAGCCCCGCTACATTGTCGGCGCGGAATCACTTGACCAGTGAGCTATTACGCACTCTTTTAAGGATGGCTGCTTCTAAGCCAACCTCCTGGTTGTCTTCGCAACTCCACATCCTTTCCCACTTAGCACACGCTTAGGGGCCTTAGTTGGTGGTCTGGGCTGTTTCCCTCTCGACTATGAAGCTTATCCCCCACAGTCTCACTGCTGCGCTCTCACTTACCGGCATTCGGAGTTTGGCTGACGTCAGTAACCTTGTAGGGCCCATTAGCCATCCAGTAGCTCTACCTCCGGTAAGAAACACGCAACGCTGCACCTAAATGCATTTCGGGGAGAACCAGCTATCACGAAGTTTGATTGGCCTTTCACCCCTACCCACAGCTCATCCCCTCCATTTTCAACTGAAGTGGGTTCGGTCCTCCACGACGTCTTACCGTCGCTTCAACCTGGCCATGGGTAGATCACTTCGCTTCGGGTCTAGATCACGCCACTGCAACGCCCTATTCAGACTCGCTTTCGCTACGGCTGCCCCACACGGGTTAACCTCGCGACGTAACACTAACTCGCAGGCTCATTCTTCAAAAGGCACGCCGTCACCAGAATCAGACTGGCTCCGACGGATTGTAAGCACACGGTTTCAGGTACTGTTTCACTCCCCTCCCGGGGTACTTTTCACCTTTCCCTCACGGTACTGGTCCGCTATCGGTCATTAGGGAGTATTTAGGCTTATCAGGTGGTCCTGACAGATTCGCACGGGATTTCTCGGGCCCCGTGCTACTTGGGATACTCTCCAGGCGGTACACAACATTACGGTTACGGGGCTCACACCCTCTCTGGCCGGCCTTTCAAGACCGTTCACCTATGCCTGCACATCACACCTCACCAGTCCGGCAGAACTGATACGGAAAGTCCCACAACCCCGACCATGCAACGCCCGCCGGCTATCACACATGGAACGGTTTAGCCTGATCCGCGTTCGCTCGCCACTACTAACGGAATCACTATTGTTTTCTCTTCCTGCGGGTACTGAGATGTTTCACTTCCCCGCGTTCCCTCCACGCACCCTATGTGTTCAGATGCGGGTCACCAGGCAACTCGCGCCCCTGGCGGGGTTTCCCCATTCGGACACCCTGGGATCACAGTCCGGTTATCGACTCCCCCAGGCTTATCGCAGATTCCTACGTCCTTCTTCGGCTCCTAATGCCAAGGCATCCACCGTGTGCTCTTAAAAACTTGACCACAAAAGATCAAAAACGCTAATTTTCGAGAGAACCACGAAAACCACTGCACCATCCCGAAAGACAGCACAACAGATCCAGGTTCATATTCTTGGAAATTGCTTCTTATAAAAGATGCTCGCGTCCACTATGTAGTTCTCAAACAACAACCCCGTACCACACACCCCACACACCACCCCTCCCGAAGGAAGAACAAACCGTGTGATCGGTGCAGCCAGGAAACCAGAAACAAACAAAACCCACACCACCACGAACGCCTCCCCGAAAGGAAACCCCGCAATGCCATGGCCCTGTTGCCTCAGGACCCAACAGTGTGCCAAACACTAAACCACCCGCAACCCTCCCCGCACCGTTCCAGGACAACCCTCCACAAGTGAAGAACATCCGTACTGGGTGCCGGCAGGAAACCAGCGGCCGCTATTTGTTGATATTCCACCCGTGAGCACCCGCCGCAGAACTTGCGTCTGCGCAACGGGCAACTTCCTGACAACACCACCACACCCGCATACACGGGGTGAGGTTGCTGTAGGTGCTCCTTAGAAAGGAGGTGATCCAGCCGCACCTTCCGGTACGGCTACCTTGTTACGACTTAGTCCCAATCGCCAGTCCCACCTTCGACAGCTCCCTCCCACAAGGGGTTAGGCCACCGGCTTCGGGTGTTACCAACTTTCGTGACTTGACGGGCGGTGTGTACAAGGCCCGGGAACGTATTCACCGCAGCGTTGCTGATCTGCGATTACTAGCGACTCCGACTTCATGGGGTCGAGTTGCAGACCCCAATCCGAACTGAGACCGGCTTTTTGGGATTAGCTCCACCTCACAGTATCGCAACCCTTTGTACCGGCCATTGTAGCATGCGTGAAGCCCAAGACATAAGGGGCATGATGATTTGACGTCGTCCCCACCTTCCTCCGAGTTGACCCCGGCAGTCTCCCATGAGTCCCCGCCATTACGCGCTGGCAACATGGAACGAGGGTTGCGCTCGTTGCGGGACTTAACCCAACATCTCACGACACGAGCTGACGACAACCATGCACCACCTGTGAACCGGCCCCAAAGGGGAAGGACTGTTTCCAGCCCGGTCCGGCCCATGTCAAGCCTTGGTAAGGTTCTTCGCGTTGCATCGAATTAATCCGCATGCTCCGCCGCTTGTGCGGGCCCCCGTCAATTCCTTTGAGTTTTAGCCTTGCGGCCGTACTCCCCAGGCGGGGCACTTAATGCGTTAGCTACGGCGCGGAAAACGTGGAATGTCCCCCACACCTAGTGCCCAACGTTTACGGCATGGACTACCAGGGTATCTAATCCTGTTCGCTCCCCATGCTTTCGCTCCTCAGCGTCAGTTAATGCCCAGAGACCTGCCTTCGCCATCGGTGTTCCTCCTGATATCTGCGCATTTCACCGCTACACCAGGAATTCCAGTCTCCCCTACATCACTCTAGTCTGCCCGTACCCACCGCAGATCCGGAGTTGAGCCCCGGACTTTCACGGCAGACGCGACAAACCGCCTACGAGCTCTTTACGCCCAATAATTCCGGATAACGCTTGCGCCCTACGTATTACCGCGGCTGCTGGCACGTAGTTAGCCGGCGCTTCTTCTGCAGGTACCGTCACTTTCGCTTCTTCCCTACTGAAAGAGGTTTACAACCCGAAGGCCGTCATCCCTCACGCGGCGTCGCTGCATCAGGCTTTCGCCCATTGTGCAATATTCCCCACTGCTGCCTCCCGTAGGAGTCTGGGCCGTGTCTCAGTCCCAGTGTGGCCGGTCACCCTCTCAGGCCGGCTACCCGTCGTCGCCTTGGTGAGCCATTACCTCACCAACAAGCTGATAGGCCGCGAGTCCATCCAAAACCACAAAAAGCTTTCCACCCCCCACCATGCGATGAGGAGTCATATCCGGTATTAGACCCAGTTTCCCAGGCTTATCCCAGAGTTAAGGGCAGGTTACTCACGTGTTACTCACCCGTTCGCCACTAATCCCCCAGCAAGCTGGGATCATCGTTCGACTTGCATGTGTTAAGCACGCCGCCAGCGTTCATCCTGAGCCAGGATCAAACTCTCCGTTGAAGTAAAACAGACACAACCAGGAACCACGGGAAAACGCGGAACCAGGCTGCACAAAATTTGAAACCAGCTGTAAAAACCAGACCCATCCACGGGGTGGACAAACCTGGCCAAAACAACCAATCAATAAAACAATTGGTATCAACAAACTTGGCACACTATTGAGTTCTCAAACAACAGACACACCCGGCACCACCACAACCAACATCCAGCCAGTCGCAGCTCGCTCCGGAGCAACTTCCCAAACTTACCCGATCCCGGACCGCTTTGCAAACCGGCGTTACCGCCAACCACAAGCACCACAGGAAGGGCCCCCGCCCGGTTTCCGCACGCCATAAAGGCGCCGTTTTTCAGGCCATTCAGAAGGGGGTCGGTCGCAATCTTTCCGCATCAGCGGCGGCGACTCGAATTACTTTACACGCCCACAGCACCACACACAAATCCACCCCCCACACCAAAGAAAAGCCCAAAAACCCCGGAATGGCGGCGAATTTGGCCAAACCAGCCGCCCCACACGGCCAGACGGCCGGCGTCGGACTTTTATGGAGTGGGTCACACCCGGTTACCTGTCCCCCAGCAGCGCCTGTACCTGGAGAAGGAACTTCAGGCCGCCGTCGCTCAGGTCCTGCTCGGCGAGCAGGAAGCGCCGGCCGGGGATCGTCAACTGGAGGCAGTCCAGGGACTGGCGCACCGTCCGGTCGATTTCCCACACCCACTCTTCAGGGATGGGGTCGCCGGATCGCGTCGCGAAGCCGGAAGCCTCGAGTGCACTGATGATGACCTGGTCGCGGACCGAGTAGGCCGGCGCAAACCCCTGGACCCGCCAGTGCGCCGGAAGCCGGGTCATAAGCTTCACAGCCTGGTGCTTCGGTGCTCCGATCGTCTTCACCATGTAGTCCCAGAGGGCGTCCCGATTCTCCAGCCCGAGCGTTCGCCGGACCATCGCCGGCCTCAGGTAGCCGTCCTTTGTCAGTTCCAGCCCCTTCCCAGCCAAGTTTTCCAGGAACCACATGATGGGCCGGAGAACCGCGTCCCGCCCGGCCGGGTTGACGGGCAGCGGCCATAGCTGCAGGCTGAGCCTGCCGAGCTTCCGGTTGACGGCGTCGACGTCGAAGGCTCCGACGTCGAACGCCCCGGCGCGTTGACCGGTAATCTCCGAATACCAGGTGGCGGCCTCATGAAACTCCGGGTGTTTCTGATTCGCGGCACGGCCCGGACCCTACAAGCTCCACTGTGTGCGTCCAGGAGTCGCCCAAGTCGTATTCGTACTCAAATGGAGTCGGTCCTGTCTCCCGCGCATCCATCAGTTCAAAGAGCACGACGCCGGAGGCCGGCTCCGCGTCAACGTCGCCAGCCGCTTCGTCCGGGCCAACAATCACGCGCGGTTCGCCGTTACGGTCGCGGCACCGGATGCCGTACAGGTGGCGGTTCTGCCACCCGAAGGCGCACTGGACGGCCTCGTGGAACTGCGGCACGGTGATTGTTTCCGGGAGGATGAGCCGCCGCCAAATCTCCGGCTCGGTGTCGGCGGTGCTGATGCGCAGGTCAAAGGCAGGGACGTTCTGCATAGAGGCGATCATTCCAGACGGACATGCGAGCTCTGGGACGAGTTACGAAATCACCGCCGCCGGGCCCTTCCTCCGCCGACAAGCCGTTGCTACGATTGCTACGGAGGCTCACATGACAACCATCCCGCACCGCGAACTGCGCAACCAGAGCAGCAGGATCCTGGAGCGCGTGAAAAACGGGGAAATTATTGACGTGACCAATAACGGGGAGATCGCAGCCACCCTGATCCCGCCGTCGGCCTCCCCCTTCGAGCGGCTCCTTTTGGCGGGCCAAGTCAAGCCGGCTTCCACCGCCGTCGTAGATTTTCGAGCCCTGCCACGTGTAGCTTCAACGAACAGCACGGCGGAAATCCTGGCCGACCTTCGCGGGGACCGTTGATCATCTACGTGGACACGTCGGCAGTCCTGAAGCTGGTGATCGAGGAGATGGACTCCTCCTCCGCGGCAGAGTATCTCTCCACGGCCGCCGGACGGGGCGACCAGCTTGTGGCTTCCATGCTCCTCTACACTGAGCTTCATTGCGCGGCGCACCGGCGCCGGCTCCAGGGCGAGCTCGTCAATTCCGTGTTGGGCGCAATCAATCTGCTGGACGTGGCCCGCTCGGACCTCATGTACGCGGCCGCGCTGCCCGGACGGCTGCGCAGCGCAGATGCCATTCATCTGGCGGCGGCAATCCGGCTCCAGGCCGACGTCCTGGTTGCCTATGACGCTGAACTGCTTGCGGCCGCTGTGGACGCCGGTCTCAATATCCTGTCCCCGGGTCCCTGAACGTCGGCCCGCATCATGACGCAGTACCCCGAGCCGCCCACGGGCCCGGCTGCAAAGGCAGAGAGTGCCGGACGCTGAGCCGCCCGGACACCTCCAGCATTGTTGCAGACTCAAGCGGCAAACTCGTTCTCCATCGCTGTACCGGCGGAAAAATGACGTACGACGCCGGACGGCCGCTCACGCTGCCGGCAGCACGGACGCTTGCCAGGCCTCCGCCAGCCCCCTTCGTCGCGCACCTACGCCCCTTGAAACCTGCCCGGCCGGGCGTATCGTTTTTGCATGGGACCGTTGGTGAACACCCTTATTGTCGGAGCCGGGCAGGCGGGCCTGGCGGCCAGTTACTGGCTGGGCCGGGCCGGCGTCGAACATCTGTTATTGGAACGGCGTGCCGCCTTGGGCGGCGCCTGGCAGGACCGCTGGGACGCGTTCTGCCTGAACACACCGAATTTTTCACTGACGTTGCCGGGCATGCCATATGACGGTCCGGCACCCGAAGCTTTTATGCCACGGGATGAGCTGATCGGATATGTCCGGCACTATGCGGAGTTCATCGGCGCCCCGGTGCGGACCGGAACGGACGTTACGCGCATCGCGCCAGCGGACGGCGGCTTCGACGTGGAAACCACCGGGGGCAGGTGGCGCGCCCGCAACGTGGTGCTGGCCACCGGCGGCTACCAGGAACCGAAAATCCCGGCGTTGTCCGCGCATCTTCCGGGCCACATCCTGCAGCTCCACACCAACGATTACCGCAAGCCGGAACAGCTGCCGGACGGCGCGGTGCTGATTGTGGGAAGCGGCCAGTCGGGCGGCCAGATCGCCGAGGAGCTGCTCGCCGCAGGCCGGGAAATCCACCTGGCGGTGTCTACCTGCCCGGAGGCGCCGCGCCGGTACCGCGGGCAGGACATCATCTTCTGGATGATGCACCTTGCCCAGTACGGCCCCGATTACGGACTGAACGGCCTCACCGTGGGGCAGTTGCCCTCCCCCGCGGCGAGGTTCATGTGCAACCCGCTGGTGTCCGGGGCCGGCGGCGGGCACGACCTTCACCTGCGCGAACTCGGCCGCCGGGGTGTCCGGCTGCACGGCCATCTGGAAACAGCGGCCGACGACGGCGAACTCACCTTCAGCGACGACCTTCCGGAGCGCCTGGGCGTTGTTGAGCGAACGTTCTACCAGCGGATGCAGCCGATGTTCGACAGCTACATCGCGGCCACAGGGATGTCGGCACCGGCATCGGATAGGCCCCGCCAGGACGACTGGCTGCCGTCGGAACCGGCGCGGCTGAACCTCGGGGCCGCAAACATCACGTCGGTCATCTGGGCCACCGGCTACCGGCTGGACTTCGGCATATTAGACATCCCGGTGCTGGACGAGTGGAACTACCCGCGGCACCACCGGGGCGTCACCGAGCACCCGGGCCTGTATGCCGTCGGGCTGCCGTGGCTGACCGGCCACGGCTCGTCAATCGTGGCAGGAGTCGGACGCGACGCCGAGTACATCGCGGAGCATATCGCCGCCCGCTGATGCGGCCGGCTGCTGATGCGTCCTGCTGCCGCCGGCTTACGCTGCCGGAAGCTACTCCGTGCGGAACCCGTCGAAGTCCGCCGGAGCGGCCAGTCCGGCCGAGCTGAACCATTCCGTGGCCCATGCCTGGACCGAAGGCAGCGCGAGTTGCTCGGCCACGAGTTCCGGCGGCCCGTCGAACACAGACTTTCCCTCCTCCAGATACTCACCGGTGCCGCTCCCGGCGAGCAGCTCGAAAAGTGCCGGCTGGTCCACAAAGGGGAGCTTCCCGCCGTCGCCATCGGTCAGCACGCCCCAGCGTGAGGTGAACAGCGAAAAGTCACCCGGACGCTCGGCGTCCTGGACGGCTCCTTCGAGCGCAAGCGGGCAGGCGCCGCCGTCGAGCTCTATCCGCCGGTAGTTGGGTTCTGTGTGGTCCAGGGCCAGCAGCTGGAGTTCGTCCAGCCACGAAACCCACACCGTGGTGCGCTCCCCCGGCCGGGGATACGGGGCGGCGGCGATGTAGCCGGCACTGCTCACGTGCGCGGAGTGGCCGACCGCGATGTTGCTGAGCTGTCCGCGGACCAGCGGCAGGACCGGGCTGACGGGCTGGTGGTAGGCGGCGAACTTCCGCCGCATCACGTGGGTGCTGGCATTTGAGCCGATGGAGACCACCAGGGAGCGGGACTCCAGCGGTGCCGCGTTGGCTGCCGCGAGCGCTTCGTCCAGGCCGGCCAGTTCAAGGGGCTGGAAACCGCTGGCGTCCATGACGCCCGAGGCTGCGGGCGGATCCCACGGATAGAGCAGCGGATCGGGCCGGCTGGCGGGCTCCGTCAAGGTCAGTCACCCATGCCGGGATGGACCGGCACAAAGTCGATTTTGTTGCCGGCGCCGGTTTTCTTGGGCGACCGCGAGAAGCCCTTCGCGTCCAGGTTGTTCTGCGCGCGGAATTCGGCCAGGGCGTCGTCGTAGGCCTTGTTGAGCCTGCCGCCGGAGAGCTCTTCCGTGGTGCCGTCGGCAAAAGTGACGGCGATCCGGACTTTTTCCGGGAAGTGCCGGCTCATCCGGATGAAGCCGTCGGCGTCCTGCTGGAGAGTGATCAAGGTGTGGTCCGCTTTCGTGGGTGGTGTGACTTCCAGTGTCCCGCACTTTGGCGTGCCGTGGGGGCGGGCCCGGAGCGAAAGAGTCCGACGGCGGCACGGACGGTCCCGGCCGAGGGAATGACTTTCGCGGCAGCGCTCCTAGACCCGCTGGGGGAAGGACTCCACCTTGGCAGGATCGCGCTCCACGACGTCACCCAAGGTGCCGTCGATCAGTTCGAGCGTCTCGCTATCAAGGACCAACTCGGCAGCGTTGACCGTGTCTACGAGCTGTTCGGGCCGGCTGGCGCCGACGATCGCCGCGGAGACGTTGGGGTTTGCCAGGACCCAGGCCACGGCCAGGGTTGCCAGGGGGACGTCCAGACCGGCGGCGATAGGCTGAAGCTTATCGACGGCCTCCAGGACCTCCGGCTTCATGAACCTGTGCTCAGTCTTCAGCGTCCCGTCACCATCACTGAAGCGTGACGATGACGGCACGGCCCGGCCGCCGTCGTACTTTCCACTAAGCACACCCTGGGCCAGCGGTGACCAGCACACCTGGGTGATCCCGAGCTCTTCGCAGGCCGGCACTACTTCCGCTTCGATGACGCGCCACAGCATGTTGTATTGCGGCTGGCTTGAAACGAGCTGGATACCCAGCTCGGCTGCCAGGGCGGCACCGGCGCGGATTTCCTTTACTTTCCATTCGGATACGCCAATATAGTGGGCTTTGCCGGCCCTCACGATGTCCGCGAAGGCGCCCATCGTTTCTTCCAGCGGGGTTTCGTAGTCGTAGCGGTGCGCCTGGTAGACATCCACGTAGTCCATCTGGAGACGGCGCAGGGACCCGTTGATGGATTCCATCACGTGCTTGCGGGACAGCCCGCGGTCGTTCATGCCGGGGCCGGTGGGGAAGTACGCCTTGGTCATCACCTCGATGCCCTCCCGGCGGACGCCTTTGAGGGCTTCGCCGAGCATCGTTTCAGCTTTAGTGCCCGCGTAGGCATCAGCCGTGTCGAAGGTGGTGATGCCCAGGTCCAGGGCCCTTTGCACGCATGCGGTGGCAACGTCCTGGTCCACGGTTTCGCCGTGGGTGGCCCAGTTTCCCAGGGCAATGGCACTTACGTACATGCCGCTGTTGCCGAGTTTGCGATATTGCATGAAGTTTCCTTTCAGAGGTGACCGGAGTGACCGGCAGAATCCCGGGAGTCCGGGCCGACAGGTGTGGTGCGCAGGGCACGGGGTGGTGCGGTACTCTCGCGGACAACAAGCCTGGCGGGCCGGCTAATGGCCTTGGGCACGCTGCTGTCCAAGGCGTCCAAGGCGTCCAAGAGGATCCCGGCGACGTCCCGGCCCTGTTCGGCCACCGCGTGGTCCATGGTTGTCAGGCCCACCACGTCGCACAGTTCGTGGTTGTCAAAGCCCAGCACGGAGAAGTCCCGGGGAACGTCCAAGCCTGCCTGACGGAGAACCTTGAGGACACCGAAGGCCATCTCGTCGGAGGCTACGAATGCTGCGGTGGGCGCATGTTCCGCGACGAGCAGCCGGGACATGGCAGCCGCGCCACCCGCGACGCTGTTTTCATCGAGTTCTTCAAGGACGTCGCCCCCGGCCAGTCCGGCCTCGCCCAGGGCATCCCGGTAGCCCATGAGCCGTTGAAGAGGCGGCACGCCGCCCAAGTTACTACCGTCCTCAGCGCGGATACCGATGAACGCTACCCGCTGGTGACCGAGGTTCAACAAGTGCCTCACAGCAGCCCGCCCGGCCCCACGGTTGTCCACGTTCACGGATCCGACACCCGGTGACTCGGCTCCGAGCAAAGCGACCCTCTGCCCCTGCGAAGCGAGCGATTCCAGTTCCTCCCGGCTCGGCTGCAGGGCCATGATGATCACCCCGTCCGTGCGGCCGTGCAGATGGACGCTGCCAAAGAACCTCTGCCGCTGTTCGGCCGTGGCCAGCTCATAAAGGAGCACATCGAATCCGGCTTGCCGCAGCCTTTGCGTTGCCTCACCGATGACTTTTCCGAAAAACCACTTGGCCAGCACCGGCACCACGATGCCTACGGTCATGGTCCTCCCCGTTGCAAGGCGGGAGGCAGCAGGGGATGCCGCGTAGCCTAACGCATCGGCGGCATCCTGCACGCGCTTGCGGGTGGCTGCCGAAACGCCGGGAATGGACCGCAGCGCTCGGGATACCGTGGAAACCGAAACTCCTGCTTGCTCCGCAACCGCTTCAACACTGACCAACATGCTGTCCATGCTAGACATCCTTGCGTTCAATTTGCAAGCGCTTGCATAACGGTGGACTGCTTGGGTTAAACAACCCAAGGCCCGGTTGGGGGAACCGGGCCTTGGGCATTTCAGGGGCGGGCCCGTCAGGACCCGCCCCCCGGGTAAAGGGCGTCAGTTCGACATTGAAGTGACGCCGCTGTGGTACCAGCCGGTGTACGGCGACCAGACGCCGTTGCTGCCTTCCTGGAAGCGGACCTTCTGGTAGACCTCCTCGTTGCCGATCTCGCCGTCCACCAGGGTTCGGACGTTGGAAATGGTCACGACTCCGCTGTACTGGTTCAGGTGGCGGCTGAAGTACGAGGTGCCCAGGTGGTCGTCACCGTTGGGCCAGTCGTCTTCCTCCCACCGCTCCTGCGTGATGTTGATGTAGCGGTCAGTGTTGCAGTACACCCGGATCCGGTAGTCCACCAGTTTTTGGCCCGACGAGTTGTGGCCGGCGAACACCGGGGATAGCGGGGTCACCGAGCAGGCGTAGCTGGTACCGGCCGCCTGCGCCGGGGCGGCCAGCGCGAACGGCGCCGCCACCGCCCCGAGCCCGATGGCGGTCAGCAGGGCCACCTTGCGGCGAACGGTGTGCGGCTTCTTGGTGGTTGATGAGTGGGACATGGCAGTGCTCCTGAGGGGACATGATGCGGTGTGGGTGGGGTGCGTTGCCCGGCGACTCCGGGCTGTGGATTGAGCCTTCGGATTCAGGCTCCGGGTCCGCCGGGATTCCCCGCGCGTTCCGATGTATCCATAGTGGCTCAGGGCACCCCGCCCGCACTTCCGTGCTAGCACGGTTTCTACTCGCCGGTACGTTAACCGCGCATGGCAGGGAGTCCACAACCCTCCCAGATTCAGCTTTGGCGGGCGGATCTTCCACGCACGGTTCATCACGGCCGCGGACGGGGTGGAACTCGCGGGCATCGTCACCCGCTCCCCCGTCCGCCGCGCGGAGGCTGTGGAAGAATACCCGGACGTCCCGCTCTACGATTCCCTCACCGACCTGCTGGCGGCCGGCGTGGATGCGGTGGTCATCACCACGCCGCCGGAGACGCGCCGCGAGCTCGTCCTGGAAGCCACCAAGGCCGGCGTCCACGTCGTGGCGGACAAGCCTTTCGCCCCGGATGCGGAGGTGGGGCGCGAACTGGTGAAGGCAGCCGCGGACGCCGGCGTGATCCTCAACGTCTTCCACAACCGCCGCTGGGACACGGACATCCGGACCCTTCGCTCCGTGCTGGAGTCCGGCGCCGTAGGCCAGGTGGCGCGCTTTGAGTCCCGCTTCGACCTTGACCAGCCGGACACCCTCGAGGCCCTGGTCGCACGGGAATTGCGTCTGCTCGGCTCCGAGGGAAGCTACGTCTCGCAGCAGGGCGCGTACCACCGGTACTACGAGCCGTTCGCGCTGGCCGTCGCTGGCAAGGGACCCGAGCCGGTCCCCGGCGCCGAAGCTGTCCACACGCTCGAGGTCCTGGACGCCGCCCGGCTCAGCGACGCCGAGCGGCGGTCCGTGGACCTCGAGGGCTGAGCGCCGCTACCGCACCGGCTGCAGCTCCTTGCTCCAGAGCACGGCGCCGTTGGCGTTGCGGAGGCTGACGGTGAAGACGTCGTCCTCGTTCAGGTCCACGTGGCCGAAGAACTGGTTCTCGCCCGTGCGCGGTGACTGGTTGGCGTAGGCGCCCGTCTTGTAGAACACCCGCTCGGGGCCGAAGGTGCCGTCCAGTTCGCCGGGGCCGAAGCTCCCGGCGTTGATGGGGCCGGCTACAAATTCCCAGAAGGGGTCGAAATCGGTGAAGCCTGCGCGCTCGGGTGAGTAGTGGTGGGCGGCGCAGTAGTGGACGTCGGCGGTGAGCCAGACCACGTTTTTAACCCGGTTGCGCTTGAACGCGGACAGCACGCCGGCGATCTCGAGTTCCTTGCCCAACGGGGCCCCGGGGTCGCGGTTGGCGAGGGATTCCTGGTTGACGGGGCCGTCGGGGACGATCAGTCCGAGCGGAAGGTCGGCGGAGATGACCTTCCAGGTGGCCTTGGACTTGCTGACTTCACGGATGAGCCAGTCCGTTTGCTCCTGGCCCAGGATGTGGGTGAGCTGGGTTTCCTTGCCGTCGGTATTGGCGTCCTTGAAGGTGCGCATGTCCAAGCAGAAGATGTCCAGCTGGGGTCCGCGGGAGATTTTGCGGTAGATGCGGGCGGGCTCGAAGCCGGTGCTGCCGTCGCCGATCCGGGTGCTGAGGCCGGAGATCGGCTGGTATTCCTGCCAGGCCTGGCGGCCGCGGGCGGCGAGGACGTCCACGCGGCGTTCGGTGTAACGGGAGTCGGTGAGGATCTCGCCGGGATACCAGTTGTTGGTGGTTTCGTGGTCGTCCCACTGGGCGATCACCGGAACCTCGGCATACATGGCGCGGACGTTGCTGTCCATGAGGTTGTAGCGGTGCCGGCCGCGGTATTCATTGAGGGTTTCCGCCACCTTGGACACTTCCTCGGTGACCAGGTTTCGCCAGATCTGCCCGTCCCGCTCGGTGACCTGCGCGGCGATGGGACCGTCGGCATAGATGGTGTCGCCGGAGTGGATGAAGAAGTCCGGTTTGGTGGCGTGCATAGCCGCGTAGCCGCGCATGCCGCCGATCTCCTCGTTGATTCCCCAGCCCTGGCCGGCGGTGTCGCCGGTCCAGACGAAGCTTTGTTTGCGGGGCGCGCGGCCGCTGCTGATGAGTCCGGTGCCGGGCGCAGTGCTGAAGGAGCCCTGCGCGGTTTCGCCCGCGTTGCCGTCGGCGTCCTCGAAGTGCAGGGAGAGCGCGAAGCGGGTGCCGGACGGGAGGTGCTCGGCGTTGATCCGTGAGGTGAAGTCGGTGGCTTCGCTGGCGGCGCTCCCCCGCAGCACGCGCTGGAACGCGCGGCCGCCGCTGAGCGGGGCGCCGTCCTCGTCCACGGCGAGCAGGTTGGCCACCAGCCGGCCGGGTCCCGACGCTCGGGACCACAGCACGCCGGAACCGGAGGTCACATCGCCGGTGGCGATGCCGGACGGGAGGGTGAGGCGGTTGCGGACCAGCGCGACGCCGGCCGGGCTGGTGGCCTGGGCGGTTGCGGCAGCGGCGGGTACGACGGCGGCGGCACCGGCAGCGGCCAGCGCACCTTTGAGGACATTTCGGCGGGTGAAAGCAGTCATGCTGCTTATGGTTTCCGGTGTGCGTGAACCGGGGGTGGCTGGGGTGTGAACCGGCCGTTGATCGCGGCTGTCTGGATGCCGGCCGGTGCCATACTCAAAGCGTGACGACGACGTATTCGTTCCGCGGCGAGCTGTGGCACTATCCGGAGGAAGCCGGGTGGCACTTCATCACGCTGCCGCAGGACCTGGCGGACCAGATCGGGGACGAGGCCGCGCCCTTCCGCAAGGGCTTCGGCTCGGTGAAGGTGACTGCTTCCATCGCCGGAAACAGCTGGTCAACGTCGATCTTCCCGGACAGCAAGAGCGGCTCCTACCTGCTGCCGGTCAAGAAGGCCATCAGAACTGCGGCCGGCATCCGCGACGGGGATGACGTGGACGTGGAGCTGGTGCTGGAGCTCGAGGGCTGATTTCGCTCCCGCCCGGACTCAAGCGGATCACTTGCGCGAGGCCCTATACCGCGTCTTTCCGCAGGACTATCATGCAGGTGCACGGCTGCCGTTGGACACCGCGCCGCAACAATGCTGGAGCAACTGCGTGGAAGGACCTGTCATGGAAAGCTTAAGCTGGTTCGCGCCGATTCTGCCCGGGAAGCTGGATGAGTGGAAGTCGCTCATCGAGGAGATTCAAGGCCCCCGTCAGGAGGAATTCCGCCGCTCCCGCGAGCGGATGGGAGTAACCCGTGAGGTCCTCAGCCACGCGCAGACGCCGCAAGGGGATTTCATCGCAGTCTTCCACGAAGCCGACGATCTTAACCGGGCCTTCCAGTCCGTCGCGACCTCCGACCATCCCTTTGACGAGTGGTTCCGGGCAAAGATCATGGAAATTCACGGCATCAGCGCCGAGATGCTGCAGGGGCCTCTTCCTGCGACCGTCATCTTTGACTACAAGGCCGGCTGAGCGTCAGCTACGCGTACGGAGCGCTGGGAAGGTTGCCTGCCGTCCACGGCGCGGTGGACCGGACGTGGGGCGTGTGGCCGCGGCCGTCGGTCAGGAGGGCGCGGACGGTGACGCTGAGAACCCAGAGTCCGAGTAGCAGGATGCCGAGCAATTCCATGGTGTTGCACCTCTTGTGAGTGTGTGCGGATGGGGTGATTTCAGTGTGTCCGGGCGGCGTGTGAGCAAGCGTGTGAACCCCGCAGACGCCGGAGGGCGCCCGGCGTACCATGAGCCGTATGGCCGAGAATTGGATCCGGCTCCTCGGTCCGCCGCGGATCGAGTCTCTTGGCGCGACTCCCCCGCAACCCAGGGGCCGCAAGGCCTGGGCGGTGCTGGCCTACCTCGCGCTGCAGGCCGACGGGACCGGCCGCTCCCGCACGGCGTCGCTGCTTTTCCCAGATGCCGAGGATCCCCTCGGTGCCCTACGCTGGAACCTGTCCGAGCTGCGCCGGACGCTCGACGGCGTGACGGTTGCCGGTGATCCGCTGCGGCTGACGCTTCAGCCGCCGTGGCGTTGCGATGCCCTGGAAGTGGTGGACTCGGCCGGCGGCCCGGGCGTTGACCCTCGACGCTTCACCGGCCAGTTGCTGGAGGGGTTGTCTTTCGCCGATTCGCCCGTCTTTGATTCGTGGCTGGCGGACCAGCGTTACCGCCTGGACAACGTGGTCCAGTCACTGCTCTACGAAGCCGCTCTGGCCGCCCTCGCATCGGGCAGTCCCGGGGAGGCTGCGGAGCTGGCCGCGCTGGCGCTGCGCCGGGATCCGTTCCACGCGGACTGCAACGCCGTCCTGGTCAAGGCGTTCGTGGCTCTCGGCGAGCACCGCCGGGCCCGCGAGCACGTCACCAAATGCGGAAACCTCTACCGCGAGGAGCTCGGGCTGCCGCTGCCGACCGAAGTCCGCCGGGCCTTATCCGCTGCCGCTCCCGAAACGGACCCAGGGATGCCGGCCACCGTGGCGACGGTGCGGTCCTATCTCGCTGCCGGGGGCGCGTCGCTCTGGGCGGGCGCCGTGGACCGGGGGCTGGACCAGTTGCGGCTCGCGGTGGTGCTGGCCCAGCGCACCGGCGACGCCCATTTGATCGCCGAGGCCCTCGTGACGCTCTCCGGCGCGCTGATCCACCAGGCGGGCGGCCGCGGCGCCGAGGTGGCGGACTTCCTGCACCGGGCGCTGCAGGCGGAAGGGCCCGACGGCGCCTCCCGGACTGCCGGTGCGGCGTACCGGGAGCTGGGGTACTTGTCCGTGCAGCGCGGTGTCCCGGACCGGGCGGCCGGATGGCTGGACCGGGCGATGGCCGCGGCTGAGGGATTCCCCGACGAACAGGCGAGAGTCCTGGCTATTCAGGGCATGCTGGCCTCGGATACGGCACGGTACGGGGATGCCGTGACGGCGCTGACCGAGTCCGGCCGGTTGGCCAAAGCGATCCGGAACCGCCGGCAGCAGGCGTTCAGCGAGGCGCTTCTCGGCCGGGTGCACCTGCTCCGGGGTGAGCTGGACCTGGCGGCTGCTTCCCTGGACCGCGCGCTGGTCTGCATTGCGGAGGAACACTGGACGGCGTTCGAGCCGTTCGTGGACGGGATCCGCGGCGAGACCTATCTGGCTGCCGGAAAGCTGGAGGAAGCCGCAGCCATGATCGACCGCTCCTGGGTGATGGCCGAGCTGGCCGGCGACCACTGTTACATGGCGTTGGCGGCGGGTGCTGAAGCGCGGCTGTTCCTGACTCATGGCGATCTCGCGGCGGCCGAACACTGGATAGAGCGGGGGCTGGAACCCAAGCCCTGGTACCTCTGGTATTCGGCCCGGCTGCTGGACACGGCGGCGGAGGTGGCCATCGCCATGAAGTCGCCGCGGGCTACCGAGTTCGTGGAGCGGCTGGCCGAGCTGGCAAGCCGGAGCGGAATGCGGGAGTTCACGGTGCGGGCGCAGTCCCACCGCGCCGTGCTCGGGGATGAGGCCGCCGCGCAGGCGGTGCCCTGGCTGACGAAGGAGATCGGGAACCCTGCGCTGGATGCGTTCCTGGCGGAGCGGGGGCAGGTCTAGGCGATATGTGTGAGGGGGCGGTGGCCCGGGCAGGGTTCTGGTCCTTCTGATCGTCCATTGTTGCCGGGGCGGATTCCGGACCGCGGGCTTTGGGGTGTGACTGGTTCCGGGTGTCCGCGGTCCGGCAACCTTGGCCCCCGGCGTGAATGGCCTCCGTCAGAAGGACCAGGAAGTGATGGGCTGGAACCTTCTCTTCAATCTCGCGTGGGTTGTCCCCAGACTTAATCCATTGGGGCAGAGCCACATTTGAAGTTTGGAGGTTCCAGCTATGCACGAGCGTACTCACGTCGGCCTGGATGTCCACGCCCTGTCGGTTGTTGCGTGCGCGATCGATGGGCAGACGGGTGAGATTCTCCGCGGCCGGCTGACGCCGGACCATGATGAGATTCTCGCCTGGATCCAGGGCCTGTCTGGGCCGTGCCGGGTAGTTTACGAGGCAGGTCCGACAGGTTTCATGCTGGCCCGGTTCCTGCGGAGGGCCGGTGTTGACTGTGTGGTCGCGGCACCGTCCAAGCTTCAACGCCCGCCCGGGGACAGGGTGAAAACCGACCGGAATGACGCCCTGCACCTGGCCCGGCTGTTGAAACTGGATGAGATCACCGAGGTCGCCGTCCCGGATCCCGGGCAGGAAGCGGCCAGGGATCTGGTCCGGGCCAGGGAAGATACCCGCGGGGACCTGATGCGGGCCCGGCACCGGGTCTCGAAACTGTTGCTGCGCCAGGGCATTCATTACCGCGGCGGGGATACCTGGACCCGGGCCCACATGTCCTGGCTCTACCGGCAACGCTTCGACTCCCCGGCCCTGCAACTTGCTTACGACCTTGCCCTCGAGACCATCACCGAGACCTTGGCCCGCCGCGACCGCCTGGACGCAGCCATCACGAAAATCGCCTACGACAGCGAATACACCCCCGTGGTGAGGTCGCTCGAATGCCTGCGCGGGATCTCGACCCTGACCGCGTTCGGGCTGGCCGTGGAGATCGGGGACTGGAACCGCTTCACCGGCCGCACGATCGGCGCTTACCTTGGCCTGGTGCCTTCGGAAAGTTCCTCAGGCCAGCACCGCTCCCAAGGCGGCATCACCAAAACCGGGAATACCCATGCCCGCCGGCTCCTGATCGAAGCCGCCTGGCACCACCGCAGACCCTACACACACCCATCCGTTTTGATGCGCTCCCGCTGGGAAGCAGCAACCCCCGCAGCACGGGCCCGCGGACAAGCCGGCAACCGCCGCCTGCATGATCGCTGGCTCGTCTACCTGGAACACCGGAAACGACCCGTCGTCGCGAACGTCGCCATTGCCCGGGAACTGGCAGGCTGGTGCTGGTCCCTGGCCAGCGAAGCACAAACCACCGCCGCACAGCCGCGGCCCTGAAAAACTCCGGGATGTCTGGCCCCGGTGCCTCGCAGCGCGTGGAGTGAACTCGCGTCAAGCCTATGGGCAGCTCCCAACAGCCACGCCCGACTCTAGAGAAGCGATATGCTCCAGCCGAACACCTTCGCCCTGCGGTAACCAACCCGCGCATATTAGTCTGACCACGCTGTCGCCAACGACACGCTGAGCACCCCCAGACACCCCGGCCACAACGACGCGGACCACCGACAACCAGTCACGGCCCCACATCGAAGAGGCAACCCCCAGGACCACACAACCCGGGACGGCCTCTCCCTGCCCCCTTGACAGAACCGCTCACATATTAGGCTTCTCGAGCGCGAATGGCGGGCACCATAGATAAATTTTTGCAATTAGGTTACGTCATTGTGTTGTTAAATGAGTAGACCAATGAGCGTAGATATCACGGTGAGCAATTAGTAAAGAGCGAAAATAAGTTCGATTATAAAATCGCAGAAGTAACTTCCCCGCGGTGCTACAAGGCGCTAATATCCTGCATCTAAGCATCATTCAAAGACGTTGATGCTGAGAGTCGACACTTACTTTCGGGTAAGGCTAATGAGCTAATTTTACTGGGGTGACTCATTCGCGCTGTTCTCGCGTGAGAACACGCACTCATTGATCGTCCGGCCGACAATGTGCGCAGTAACTGAGTCGAACGAAATGCGCACTTCCCAACTCATTGGAGGAAATTCCCCATGAAGAAAATTCTTGCCTTGCCGCTGCTGCTCGTAGCCCTCATTGCCGGTTCAGGGACGGTGTATGCGGCGACGCCCACGCCCGTCGATGAGGGCGGCCTCTTGCCAGAAGGGATCTTTTGCAACTTCGACGTTTCGTACACGCTGACCGGCAAGACGAAGACGATCACGAACGGGAACGTGAAAACGGTAACGTCACCGGGTCAAAAGATAACGCTGACCAATGAAGATACAGACGAATCTGTCAGTTACGTCATTACCGGCGTTCGCCGGGAAGTCGTCGTGGACGCAACGCCGCGCGACATCATCGAGACCGTTGTTACCGGCAGAAACGTCGTAGTCAACAACCCGGATTCAGACCTACAAGGCATCTACGTGCTGGTCGGCGAATTCAACTACGCGATCTACGCGGACAACTTCGAAGAAAAGAGGGTGTTCAGCGGAGCGGGCCGAGTAATCGATGTCTGTGCTGCGCTGAGCTGAGCTGATCCCCTCCGCTCGGGATGGCGTTCAACCGCCATGCACGGGCGGTGGCACACCCGGGTTAAGCAAAAGCAGGGCCTGCCAAATGAACTGCTCCCCGAAAGTTGGACTGAAAATTCAGTTCTGACTTTCGGGGAGCAGTTTCATGTTTAAGGGCAGTTCGTTGATTGAGGACCAGCGCATGGCGGCGGACTGTCCGATAAAGCTTGAAGATATTGAGTTCTGTTCGAGGTCGTTCCCGCCTTGTAGTCCTTCTTTCAACGAATGCAAGCCTGCTCGCCGACAGAACCGCGTGGTTGTTATGAGCATAAGTAGTCAATACAGGTGGGGGCGCCTTGGATACTCTGGACGTTATGGGAACTGATGAGGTGAGCACGACGTGCAAATAACCCCCAAGAATCTCTACTGGCGCATGGTAGATAGGCGGGCCAGGAAGCTGGCGCCACTTTGGGAGTCCAGGATCGGCCTTACTGCGCTACGACTGAACGCCGAGAGTTGGGTACGGTTCTTTTGTGGATGGCTGGTAGCGGCAGTCGGCGGTACGGTGAACGTTCTGACGATTTGGTCTGGCGCGCCGGGCATCGTAACCGTCCCCATGACGCTCGTACTGACCGTTGCGTCTGGGTCCCTTATCTTCTCTGCAGTACCGGTAACCAAACGGCATATGAAGGCCACTACGGAGCATCTCGGTCTCCCAGAAAAGCCCGAAATTACCAATAAGGCGATGCAGTCACCGGCCAACTTCGATATATGGCTCCTTGAAACACGGGAATACCATCAGCTAATGAACGACGAAAAGTAGTCAGCAACGACAGAAGCCCCCGTCCCAAATCGGACGGGGGCTTCTTCGAAGGCAGGAGCCGTGGCACACCCGGGTTAAACAAAAAGCAGGGCCTGCCAAACGGCAGGCCCTGCTCTATGAAACCTAAACGGTCCCGGGTATCTAGGAAATTAGATAGCCTGGATGTTTACGGCCTGGGGACCCTTGGGGCCCTGCTCGGTTTCGAAGGAGACCTTCTGGTTCTCTTCGAGGGAGCGGAAACCGGAGGAGTTGATCGCAGAGTAGTGTGCGAAAACGTCCTGTGAGGAGTCATCGGGGGAAATGAAGCCGAAGCCCTTTTCAGCGTTAAACCATTTGACGGTACCAGTAGCCATTATTTTTGTCCTTCGTGAAGGTGGAGGAAAAGTCCCGACTTTCGGGTCCTCCGGTGTGGGGTGTTCAAAACCGCTACTTCAGAAGAACGAGGACTTTCGACCCCGCGTACTGCCTGAACTACCAACTGCATAAACACAACAACAGGAACTACTCTACACGGGTTTCGGCAATCGGCACCACCAGGGGCATCAGCGGGATGTCCGGGACGGTGATGGAGCGCGGCCCGTCGAACCCCTGCAGGAAGACGGTGATGAAGCTGAGGGACACCGTGCCGCCTGTGTCCGGCACCTGACTCTCGAAGTTGATGGTCCCCTTGCGCTGCCCCCCGGGCGGTATCTCAGGCTGCCAGCTGCTCCGGAAGGCATCGGCGTCGAAGGTGGTGCCATCCGGGCCGGTGAGGATGGCGTTGTGGAACAGCGGCAGCGACATGGAATTGCTGGTCCCGTTCCTGACATGGATCTCCACGCGGGTGAAGTGGGCGGTGCTCTGCACTCCGAGGACGGTCACCGTGACGCCCTGCGCTTCCGTCACCACCTGGCGGGCCAGCCGCTGGGTGCCTTCCTCGTTCCCGGAGAAATAGCCGACGGCGTAACTCGCCCCTGCGGCCACCAGCCAGCCGCCGCCGCCAAGGAGGAGCAGCGTCGCGATCAGCGTCACCACGATGGGGCGGGAACGTGGTGCAGCGTCTTCCGGGCGCCCGGGCCGAAGCGGGCGTGGCGGCCGTGACGGTTGTCCCTGGCTGGAGGGGTGGTACCGACGCTCCGGCCGCTTGGGTGGCTTCGCGCCCTTGTCCTTCAAGTAGCTCAGCGTCTCCCCGCCCAGGGCCACTGCCAGGCCCATCGCGGGAGTGACGAACCACGTCCAGGTGGGCGTCAGCTCGGTCAGGAACGCAGTCAGGCTGTTGCCGATGAGGCCCACCACGTTGATCGCCGCTGCGAACAGGAGTGCAGCCCCGAGGCCCTTCTTCGGGGCAGCTGCCGGGGCCCGCTGCTGCGAATCGTGGCCGCCGGCCGCGTGCGGCGGGCCGTTGCCGCCGTCGTACGCCCCTTCAACAAAACGGAGCTGCACCTGCCCGAACTGGACCTCGTCGCCGTCGGTGAGTTCGGTGGGCGCCGTGATCGGGTGGCCGTTGACCCAGGTGCCGTTGCGCGAGTTCTGGTCCTCGACGACGGTCCGGCCATCCAGAGAGGTCAGCACGGCGTGGCGGCGGCTCACTCCGGACACCGGCAGGCGCAGCCGCGAGCCTTCGCCGCTGCCGATGGTGGTGGTGCCGTGCGGAATGCGGATCCGGCTTCCCGCAGCCTCCCCGTTGACCACCACAAACTCGTCCCGCAACCCCGATGCATCCACGACTTCCCCGACCAGCCAGGAGGGCGCCGCCCCCGAAAGGAGAAACACCGCCACCCGCGTTAGCGGACGGCATACAGCAAGTCTCCTCGGGGCGGGTGGGCCTGACAAGCATGGGAACCCAGTGCTGCGGAGGCGGGTGTACGGGGACTTTAGGCACTTCCCCGGCTGCAGGATCGCGTGGAGGGTGTTGGTATGGCGGCTGCTACCACGAGGCAGGTGAACAGGATGGTAAACCGCACAAGGCTACTGGTTCTGGGCGCAACACTGTCCGTCAAGATCGCCGCGTATCTGGTGTGGCGTCCGGCGATGCTGCGGTGGGGAACACAGGGTGACGAAGCCGATGAACCTCTGCCGGGTGATGACCACGTGCCTCGTCCGACGTTCCAAAGCACCCGGGCGATCACCATTGACGTGCCGCCGGAGCGAGTATGGCCCTGGATCGTCCAAATGGGGATCTACCGTGCCGGGTTCTATACCCACGACCTGGTGGAACGGGCGATGTTCCGCGCCCGGTACGTTGAAGGAAAGCACTCCGCGACGCGCATTCACCCGGAGCTGCAGGACCTCAAGGTCGGCGACCAGGTGCCCTACGGCGGCGGCGTCTATGCGACCGTGTCGGAGATCGAGCCCAACCGCCATCTCGTCGCGGGAGAGGCGTTCGTGCTGCGTCCTCTCCCGGGGAACCGCACCCGCTTAATCGTTCGATCCCGAGGGATGGGATACATCAGTGCCGCGGCCCAGGGTGCTGCGGCCGATGCCCCGCTGTTCACCAAGGCCGTGGCGTTCGCCCTTCAGCGGGTGCCCGGCGCCATGCTGCTGGCTCGCGGCATCGACTTTCTGATCGGCGACCCGCTGCACCACTACATGGAAGTCGGCATGCTGCGCGGCATCAAGCAACGTGCGGAAGGGACGTACGACGGCGGCCAGGCCGCCGTCGTGGAGGGCCGGCCGACCACAAGCTAAGGGACGGTGCAACCTACCGCAGCGCAGGCGTTCACGCGGCCGAACGCCCAGTTGGTGCCCGTCCCGGGGATTTTGTCGGCAGTCGATTCAACCCTTTCCCGGACGGATGCGTTGGTAGGGTCTGTCTGCGATCTCCAGACAAGGGCTGCAGTGGCAGCAACGACGGGCGACGCCATTGAGGTGCCGCTGGCAACGTCGTAACCCTTGGAGCGGCCGTTCTGCGTGCCCAGGACGAAGGTGTGGTTCGGGAAGGTCGAATAGACGTTGACGCCGGGCGCAGCAACATCCACCCACTTTCCGTACGTCGAGAAGGAAGCTTTGGTGTCGGTGTTGTCGGTCGCGGCCACGGAAATAACGTTGGGATAGGCGCCCGGATAGATCTTGGCCTGGGTACCGGCGTTGCCGGCGGCGGCCACTATCACCACACCTTGATTCCAGGCGTTGTTCACGGCGGTCTCGAGGGTGCGTGAAGAGACGCGCTGTCCGAGGCTCAAGTTGATCACCTTGGCACCATTGGCCACCGCCCAGTCAATGCCCTTGGCAATGGCTGAGCTGGCACCGGACCCGTTGTCGTTGAGCACTTTGGCATCCAGGATGGTGCAGTCCGGGCACACACCGGCGACACCTTTGGTGTTGTGGACGGCGGCAACGATGCCGGCAACGTGGGTGCCGTGGCCGTATTTGTCGTAGTCCTCGGGTTTAGCGATTTTGGTGTCACTGAAGTTGGTCCGTGCAACGACCCTCTGCGAGATGTCCTCGTGGTCGATTGCCACACCCGAATCGACGATGGCAACCCGCGTGCCCGCTTCTCCGGTGACGGTCCACGCTTCGACGGCGTCCACATCAGCGTCCGCTTTGCCCTCGCCGACAGTCATCGTGTTGAGGGTGTTGGTGAAGGACTGGCCGTCGTTTTGGAGGGCGTACTGGCGGTCGAAGTAAAGGTCATCGGTTGCGGCGGTCACGAGCTCGTCCGGCTCGGCGTACTCAACCGCCGGATTCCGGCTCAACGCTTCGATGAGCTTGAGTTCACTACCGGCCGGCACTTTGACGAGTTGAGCTCCGGTGCTGCCGATTCCCGCACCCTCCTTGAGCCCATGCTGGCGCAACAGGCCGGCTGCCGCGGCGTTGTCCCGGAACTTCACCATGATTTGTCCCGCAACAGGTGATGATTCGGAGGCTGCCTTGCCCGGGGCTGCGTTGCCCGGGGCTGCCCCGGCAATTCCGCCGAGGCCCATGATTACGGCTGCAAAACCGGCTACGAAGATCTTTTTCATTCCGTCATCTTGCGGCAGAATCCGCCCACTGGATAGTGCTTTTTGGCAATTCCCGTTTTGTTAATTCCAATCGGGCCGTTTCCGGCTCGACCCGGTGCCGGGGCCCGTCGAGATAATTCCGTCGGGACAATAGTGCGGCGGAACTAAGCCGCGTGCCATTGTCCGGTATGAGGGCAGGCGATATCATGCTGCTCTGGGTGAGGTCCTGGTCTTGCATGACGACCGATAGGGGCCCGTTCTAATGACCGAATTCTTCACCATTCACCTTGGCGAGACCGCGGCCCCTGCGCTCTTTCCGGGCCGCGCAATTTCCGACACACTCTGAGTCCGGCCATGCTGGTGGTGCTCATACCTGCAATCGGGATCCTGCTGTGGTTTGCCTTGCTGGTGGTTGCCTTGGTCCTGCTCGGAATCATCTGGGGCGTGGGCGGTCTCCTAGTCGGCCTTGTGGAACTTACCCACCGGATCACCGGGCGGAAAAACGCTGGCAGATCCAAGCGCAACATAGCCCGGGTGCCGCCCCAGCGGAACGCGCCCCGGGGACTTTCCGGGCCGAAGCCGCCACTGAAAACCGCTGGCAACTCCCAGCGCAGCACTCCTCCCGCCCGCGTGCAGGCCGCGGTCGAAACCCGCGTCGCATCTGATATCTGGCCCAAGTGGACTCCGTCGCGCAGGCGGGACGTGGACCGGGAACTGGCCCTCTGGCAGGAGCAGTTCGACGCCCTGATCTCCCCTAAGTAGTCATTACGACGGCGGGCGGCCGGCTTTGCTGCCGGCCGCCGTCGTTAGTCACTGGTTTAGGACTGCTAGATGCAGGCGGGTTGATATGCCGGGTCTGCAGGACCCGAAGGCGTGCCCAGTGCATGGGCCACGATCTGGTGCACCACAGGGTCGTTCGGCGTCTGGTCGTGTTCGAAGAGATCGGCCGGGCACTTGTCCTGGATGGTGATGTTCGTGACCTGTCGTGACGGGCCACTGAGGAACTGGCTGTTGTAGGGAATGACCACTTCGTCGTAGACCGTCGAGATCACGGTGTAGGAGGGTCCCGCTACGGTGTCGCCGATGGAGTTGAGCTTCTGCATGAATGCCGAGCCCGCCTGCTGGTCGGCGCAGGCTGCACAGCCCAGGCCGGTGTAGTCCGGATCCCCGACAAAGCCCGGCGGCGGGACGATGACGCCTTCAGTGCCGTGGTTGGAAGGTGCGATGCCAATGAGCTTGTTGACATTCTTGGCACCGCCGAGGAAGCCCATATAGTAGCGGGGCATCATGCCGCCCTGGCTGTGGCCCACAAGATCCACCTTCTTAGCACCGGTGGCAGCACGTACCGCGTCCACGAACGGGGCGAGTTCCTGCGCGGAGTCGGCCACGGGGGCGGTGGCATACACGCCGTTCGTCTCTCCGTAATTGAGGGCGAAGACGCAGTACCCGGCGCTCTTGAGGTACGGCGACAGGGTGGACCAGTTCTTCGCCATGCTCTCAAAGGTTCCGGGCACAAGAATGACCGGATACGGATGCTCGGCGGTTGGTTTGCAGGACCAGTCGTTGGCCCCCGGCGGGGCAACGTCGAGCGTGTTCGCTTGGGCGGGAGCCACAGTCAAGGATCCGGCGAGGACGGCGGCTGCGGCGACGGACAGTGTCTTGGTAAGCAGTGACATAGAAACCTCATTGTTCGTGTGTCAACGGGGGCGGCCGATGGGGAGATCGCTCGTGGCGTTCACGCATCGTCCGGGTTTTCCATGCTGGCATCACTGCCGTCCCAGCGGAGCCGGGCTGCACGAATGTGCGCCAAAAAGGGCTTTGTTGGGCGGAGCATTCTCCCCGTACTCAGATGCCTCAATCCGCGGCGTTGTTACTGGTCAGTAGCTGTTTCGCCTGCGCTTGAGCCATGGGAGAGCTCTCATCGGCATCTGCACAAACGTGCATCAGCAGCGATTCAGTTCACGGATCGCTCTTACTCATGGGCTGAACCTGTCACCACTTTGCTAGTGGAAACCGTTGCCCCCTTCGGAACCGCGTCCCGGCCGCGGTAGCGGAGAATACCTGCGAGTCAATCCCGGACCTAAGCCACCTCGACAATCTTTGTCACGCAGTTAACCGCCCATTCATATCTCCCTCAGAACCTGTCCAACCAGCCTCCCTACGGTCGACTGCATGGAAAACATTTCACGCAGGTCCCTCCTTTCCGCTGGCCTCGGCGCCGGCCTCGTCGCCGCTATCCCGGGTGCCGCGTTCGCCACATCAACCGCGGACGACGCCGGTCTCCGCACCGATCCGTTCATGCTCGGCATCGCTTCCGGCGAGCCGTGGCCGGACGGCTTTGTCATCTGGACCCGGCTTGCGGTGGACCCCGTAGCGGAGGACGGCCTGGGCGGCATGCCCTCCCGCAACGTCGCGGTGGCGTGGGAAGTGGCGGAAGACGCCGGCATGCACTCAGTAGTAGCCCGCGGCGTCGAGACCGCCCGGATCGAAACCGCCCACTCCGTCCACGTGGAGCTCAAGGGCCTGCGGCCGGGGCGGGAATACTTCTACCGGTTCCGCGCCGGCCGGCACGTCAGCGCCGTGGGCCGCACGCTCACCAGCCCTGCGCCCCACGAGACGCCGGGGGCGCTGGCCATGGCCTTCGCCAGCTGCTCACAGTATGAACACGGCTACTTCACCGCCTATACGCGTCTGGCCCAGGACCACCCGGACCTTGTGCTGCACCTGGGCGATTACATGTACGAATACAAGAAGGGCAGCTACGTGATCGGCGGCGGCAACCCGCGCGACCACCAGGGCCCCGAGACCTCCAGCCTGGCCGGCTACCGGCAGCGGCACGCCCAGTACAAGTCCGACGCCGACCTGCAGGCCGCGCACGCGATCGCACCGTGGCTGGTGGTCTGGGATGACCACGAGGTGGACAACAACTGGGCGGACGAGGTCCCGGAGAACACGGACGCCGCCCAGCTGAACGACACCACCGAGCGGTTCCGGCAGCGCCGCGCCGCCGCGTTCCAGGCGTACTACGAGAACATGCCGCTGCGGGCCTCGTCCGTGCCGGCCGGGTTCGACATGAAGATCTACCGCACCATCCAGTGGGGCCAGCTGGCCAACTTCCACATGATGGACACCCGGCAGTACCGCGACGACCAGCTCGCCGGCGACGGCTGGAAGAAGAACGTTGCAGAGCGCCTGGCCGAGGACCGCACCATCACCGGCGCCGAGCAGGAAAAGTGGCTGCTGGACGGGTTCAAGAACTCCACCCAGCGCTGGGACATCCTGGGCCAGCAGGTGTTCTTCGCCGAGCGGGACCGGAACCAGGCGCCGGAGATCGACGACGTTTCCATGGATGGATGGGACGGCTACGCCGCCTCCCGCCGCCGCATCACCAAGGGCTGGGTGGACGCGAACGTCCGCAACGCCGTCGTCCTCACCGGCGACGTGCACCGCAACTGGGCCAACGACCTCAAGGTCGACTACAAGGACCCCGCCTCCCCCGTGGTCGGCTCCGAACTGGTCTGCACCTCCATCACCTCCACCGGCAACGGCAAGGGCTCAACGGCCGATCCCGTGATGGCCTGGAACCCGCATTTGAAGTTCTACAACGACAACCGCGGGTACGTGAACACGCGCATCACGAAGGACGCGATGACCGCGGACTTCCGGACGCTGGACTACGTCACGACGCCGGGCGCACCTGTGAGCACGAAGGCATCGTTCGCGATCCAGGACGGCGTGCCGGGGCTGGTGGCACGGTAGCCGAAGAACCCCTGCGCTGGGGAGGCGGACGACGGCGGGCGCGTGCCCGCCGTCGTCCGCCCACTTTTCCGCGGGGTTGTTCTGCCCATGGCCGGACGAGGCGCAGGTGTGACAGCATTCCCGGTGGGCCGGTCACCGAAGCCCGTCATCAGAACTGGGGGAAAATGAACGGCCGAATGCAACCGAAGCGGTCGTCCGGCGTCCGGGCGGCCCTCATGGTCCTCGGGACAACCCTCATGGCTGGCTGCACGGCACCGCAGCAACCCACGGAGGCAACAAGCAGCGCCGCGGCACCTGTCACCGAAGCCCCCGCACCCGTGCCGGAAAGCTTCGCCAAGTACGATGCCCTGCGTGCAGAGCTGATTGCGGCACTGGAAGCGACGATGCCGGACATCAGCTGGACCGTGGACAAGCCGGCCACCCTGGCCATGCTGAAGGACGGCAGATGCATGCTCTACCCGCAGACCATGAAGAGCAGCTCCGACGTGGTGGAGCCATCCAATCAGTTCGCTGACATTTTCGCCGCTGGCGACCCCGTTCTGACGCAGCACGGATTCCCAGCTTTCGATGGAACGGACGCAGTTCCCGGGGGCTGGGTGGTTGCCCGCAGCACGGACGCCGCCGGCGCCACCCTGACGATCGAATCAAAGAGCCCGGCCTACCTGCGCATCAGCGTCCCGGTAGACTCCCCCACCTGCAAGGCGGACGAGATCCCGCCAAGCTGAAAGGACGCTCTCTCACTTAAGGTGGGTTTTGCAGCGACGCTCTATCACTCTCTTCAGAAGAGTGAGAGAGGGCCCGGGGAAAAGGGGCAGGAAGTGAGAGAGCGTCGTGGTTGGGGGGTCGGGGTTAGAGGGAGGCGCCTCCGCAGATGACGTAGTTCTGCCCGGTGATGGACTTCCCGTGCGGTCCCAGCAGGAACGCAGCCAGGGCGGCGACGTCGGCCGGGTCCACCAGGGCGCCGAGCGCCGGCATCCGCACCGGGGTGGCTGCGCGGCCGGGGTCGTTCAGCATGGGGGTGTCGGTGGGGCCCGGGGAGAGCACGTTGACGGTGATCCCCCGCGGCGCGAGTTCCTGCGCCCAGGTCCGTCCGAGCCCCATCAACGCAGCTTTCGTGGCGGCGTAGTGGCTCTTGCCCGGCATCCCGGTGGAGGTGCGGCTGCCCAGCAGGACGATCCGGCCGCCGTCGGGCATGGACGGCACCAGGGCATTGGCCAGGACTGACGCCGCAGCCACGTGGACGGCAAACATGCCAGAAAGGGCCGAAGGGTCCAGCTCGCCCAAGGGAGCGGTGCGCTGGATCCCGGCGGCGTGGACCAGGGCGTCGGCCGGCCCGATGGCCTCGACCACGCTTCCCAACGATTCCGGTTCGGAGAGATCAGCCCGCAGCCATTGGAACCCCTCCCCCAAAGAAGACTCGCTGCGGCTCAGGCCGGTCACCCGCCACCCGTCGGCGAGCAGGCGTTCGGCTATCGCCTTGCCGATCCCCGAGCTCGTGCCGGTGACAACGGCGTGCAGCTGTTCAGTCATTGATGGAACCATCCTCGTCCCCGCCCGGTGTGGTGGTGCCTTCGTACGCCCACTGCGGGTCCACCCGGACAAACTTGATGGCCTGCCGGAAGTACGTGTACGCGATGTTCAGGGAACCGTCCGGGCCCTGGTGGATGGACGGGTAGGAGTATTCGCGGTTGAGCCCGTCGCGGGAATTGTTGGACAGGCAGTACCCGTCCCCCACGTCCAGGTTGCGCCGGATCGGCCAGGACCGGCCCGAATCCTCGGAGATCGCCAACGTCATCGGCGAGCGCGGAGTGCCCCAGAACGCTTTCCGCGAACCGTCGTCAGCAACGGCAGCAGCATCCGGCTCAGCCAGCTGCCCCTGTTCCTCGGCCAGGCCGTCGTCGTCAATTTCGTCGTAGAGGGAAAGCCTCCGTTCAGTGGAGGCCTCCGCCCGGCTGTGGTTGTACACGAGCGCCAGGCGGCCGTCGGCGAGCGCCGTGAACTGGATGGAGGAGTTGTTGTTGGGCAGCTCGGTGGGGACCGGCTCGCTCCAGGTGGAGCCGTCGTCCGTGGAGCGGGACTCGTAGATCGAGTCCGCCCAGCGGCTGCGGAACAGGGCCAGCAGGGTTCCGTCGGCCACCGGCTGGATGTTCATGTGCACGCAGCCCAGGCTCCCCGGCAGCACGTGCTCGGTCCAGGTGGCGCCGGCGTCGTCAGAGATCATCACGGCGCTGTCGTCGCTGTTGCCCACCCACTTCTCCCCCGGCGTGGTGATGCACCGGAAGATCGGGACGATCAGGCGGCCGGACGGCAGCACCACCGGGAGCTGGCGGACGAACACGCCGCCGGTTTCGTTCGCGGGGAACAGCGTTTCCACCTCGCCCCAGGTGCGGCCGCCGTCCGTGGACGTACGACGGCGGACCTCGGCGGTGTCCTGGTTGCCCGCCTTCTGCGCGGTGTACAGCAACCACAAGGCGCCATTCGGCGCCGTGAACAGGATGGGGTTCTGCTCGGAGCGGGTGGAATCGTCG
The DNA here is from genome assembly GCF_030718995.1 of Arthrobacter oryzae. Classification (NCBI taxonomy): domain Bacteria; kingdom Bacillati; phylum Actinomycetota; class Actinomycetes; order Micrococcales; family Micrococcaceae; genus Arthrobacter; species Arthrobacter oryzae. The sequence continues at coordinate 2,832,872 of NZ_CP132204.1, read as the reverse complement.
GAAAGCTGCTGCGGGGCGGACCACTGGCTGCTGCCGGGTTCCAGGGCGGAGAACCAGATGGAGATGTCCGGCACGCCTTCCTGGGTGCCGCCGAACCAGACGCAGCCCAGCCGGCCGTCGGGCAGGGTGAGGAGGTTGGCGGCGTGGCTCTGCACGGTGGGCGCCGGGAGGTAGGCGAAGTCGGCGCCGCCCGCCCGCTTGACGGTCCCGTCCGGGGTGATGGTGCTGTAGGCGTCGGTAGTTGTGTTTGTCATGGTTACTGGTCCTTGGAAGTGGCGGCGTCGAGGTGGGCCTTGGCGATCTGCTCCAGGTGCGTCAGGTCCGAGGCGATGGTGGTGAACGTGTAACCCTGGCTCAGCCGGAGTGCCGCCACCTCCCCCGCCGGGGTGTGGATGCCGGCGGCGATGCCCGCGGACGCGGCGGCCTCGGCGATGGTCTCCAGCGCGGCGTTGAATTCGGTGTCGATGGCCGGATCACCCGGGAAGGCCCCGCCCACGGCAATGGCCAGGTCCGACGGGCCCACGTAGATGCCGTCCAGCCCCGGGGTGGCGCAGATTTCCTTCACGTTGGCCAGGCCGTCCGGGGTCTCGATCATGGCGAACACCAGGGTGGCGGCGTTGGCGTCGGCAGGCTTCGGGCCGATCCGCAGGGCGGAGCGCATGGGACCATAGGAGCGTCCGCCCATCGGCGGGTACTTGGCGGCGGCCACCGCGGCAGCGGCGTCCGCGGCCGTGTTGACCAGCGGAACGATGACGCCCACGGCGCCGGCGTCCAGCGCCTTGCCGATGGCCGTGATGTTGTTGTCCTCCACCCGGACCATGCCGACGGCGGTGTGCCCGGCGTCGATGGCCATCAGCCCGTTCAGCACGCCCGAATAGCCGAGCAGTCCGTGCTGGGCGTCCAGGGCCACATAGTCGTAGCCCAGCCGGCCGATGCGTTCTGTGGCCACGGGCGCGTCGAGCACGGCCCAGTAGCCCACGGCCTGTTCCCGGGCGCGGATCTTGCGGGCGAATTCGAGGGCCAGTTCGGATGTCATGGGGATCTTCTACCTTCAGGTCGGGGGTTCGGAGGGGCGGCCGGGGCCGGCTTGTTCGGAGGAGTGGGTCAGCGGTTGTAGGCGGGCATGGGACCCCGCAGCGAGGTGCCCACGGCGTCGCAGGCTTCCACGACGTCGGCCGGCAGCGGCCCGTTGGCGACGGCGGCAATGTTGGACTGCAGCTGTTCCACCTTGGAACCGCCCAGCAGCATGGAGCCCACGCCGTCGCGGTAGGCCAGCCACCGCAGGGACAGCTCGGCCAGGGTGATGCCGGCGGCCTGCGCGATGCCGGAGAGTTCCTCGATGGCGACGAACAGCTGCCGGTCCCAGTAGCGCTGGGTGTACATGGCGGCCAGCTTGGAATCGCCGTAGCGGCCCTCGGTGGGCTTGGCGTCGAAGCTGTGCTTGCCGGTGAGCAGGCCGCCGCCCAGCGGGTTGTAGACCATGGTGTGCACGTTGTGGGTGGCGGCGAATTCGAGGTACTCCTCCTCGACCCGGCGCGCCACCAGGTTGTAGAGCTGCTGCGCGACGACGGGCCGCGGCGCCCCCACTTCACGGGCGGTGTGGATGATGTCGGCAATCTGCCAGGCGGCGAAGTTGGAGACGCCCAGCGCGCCGATCTTTCCCTCCGCAAACAGCTCGGCCACGGTGGTCAGCGTTTCGTGCAGGGGTGTGACGCGGTCCGGCTGGTGCAGATAGAACAGGTCGAGGCTGTCCACCCCGAGCCGGCGGAGGCTGCCTTCCACGCTGTTGCGCAGCCCGGCCGGGGACAGCGGCGAGTGCTGGCCGTGGTCCGGGTGCGGCATGCCTGCCTTGGAGGCGAGAATGACCTCCCCGCGCCGCTCCTTCAGGAGGCGGGAGAGCATTTCCTCGGTGGTTCCCCCCACGTAAGCGTTGGCGGTGTCGATGGTGGTGATGCCGGCGTCGAGCGCTTCCTCCACCATCCGCCCCGCGGTGGCCTCATCGACGGTGTCGCCGAACGTCATGGTTCCCAGGACCAGCCGGGAGATGGGAAGTTTCAGGCCGTCCACCTGGGCGCCTTCGGGCTGCTTGCTCATGCGTTGATTCCTTGCGGTTGAGTTAGTTCAGAAAAGTAGGTTTAGGCCTGGTTGGCCAGCGCCAGGGAGCGGACCAGGTGCCGCGGCTTGAGGCCCGTCATGGTGGAGGGGTCCAGCGCGGCGCGGCGGAGTTTCCGGGTGTAGTCCTCCTTGGGGGCGGTCAGGACGGACGCGGTGGTGCCGTGTTCAACCAGCTTGCCGCGCTGCATCACCATGACGCTATCGCTGATTTCCTGCACCACGCCAAGGTTGTGCGAAATGAAAACGTACGTGATTCCCGTTTCGTCCTGGATAGATTTGAGCAGCCGCAGCACCTGCGCCTGCACGGACACGTCCAGCGCGCTGGTGGCTTCGTCGCAGACCAGCAGTTCCGGCTTGGACGCCAGGGCCCGGGCAATGCCGATGCGCTGGCGCTGGCCGCCGGAAAACTCGGACGGGTGCTTGTCCAGGGACGCAACGGGCAGGCCCACCTGGTCGATCAGCGTGGCGGCCGCCTTGTGCCGCTCCGCCTTGGACCGGACGCCCTGCAGCTTCAGCGGCTCGGCCACGATCTCCTGCGCGGTCATGTGCGGGTCCAGCGAGCCGTACGGATCCTGGAACACCATCTGGAACTTGGAGCGCAGCGGCCGCAGCTTCGCCTCGCTCATCGACGCGATGTCCGTGCCGTCCAGGTCGATGCGCCCGCTGGTGGGGGTCACCAGCCGCATGAGCGCCTTGGCGATGGTGGACTTTCCGCAGCCGGATTCACCCACGACGGCGATCGTCTTGCCTTTGTCCACGGAGAAGGACACGTCGTCAACGGCCCGGAAGGTGCCGCCGGGCACGTGGTAGTCCACCACGAGGTTTTCGACGGCGAGGAACGGCTTCGTCATGGCTTTGCTCCAGTTGTGGTCAGGGGTGTGGCGGCGGGGGTTTCGTCCCACGGGCCCAGGACGGGCACGGCGGCCAGCAGGGCCCGGGTGTATTCGGTGGCGGGATGGTCCACAATCTGCTGGACCTCGCCGGACTCCACGAACCGGCCGTCCTTCATCACGTGGATGCGGTCCGAGATCAGCCGGGCCACGCCCAGATCGTGCGTGATCATCAGGATGCCGATGCCGCGCTGCTCCTGCAGTTCCAGCAGCAGGTCCAGGATGCCGCCCTGCACCGTGACGTCCAGGGCCGACGTCGGCTCGTCCGCCACCAGCAGCTGCGGCTCGCTGGCGAGCGCGATGGCGATGAGCACGCGCTGCAGCATGCCGCCGGAGAGCTGGTGCGGGTACTTCTTCAGCTGCTTCTCCGGGGTGGGGATGTGCACCTGTTCCAGCAGCCGGACGGCCCGGGCCTGCAGCGCGCCCTTGTCCTTGGCGGACGCGGCACCGGCGATCCGGATGGCCTCGAAGAGCTGGCTGCCGATCGAGTGCACCGGGCTGAGCGCCGTCATGGGGTCCTGCGGGATCAGCGCCAGGGTCTTGCCGCGCACCTTGTCGATGGCTTTGGGGTCGGCGGTGACGTCGACGCCGTCGATCAGCACGGTGCCGGACAGCACCGCCAGATCCTCGGGCAGGAGGCGGAGGATGCCCATCGCCGTCGTCGATTTGCCGGAACCGGACTCACCGATGATGGTGACCGTCTCGCCCCGGTGGATGCTGAAGCTGACGGAGTCCACGGCCCGGATGATGCCGGCGTCGGTGATCAGTTCCACCTGGAAGTCGCGGACCTCCAGGAGCGGCTGCTCCTGGAAGGCGGGCTGCCCGGCGGGCGCGGGCTGCGCCCGGCGGCCGGAACCGGGAGCTGCAGCGGGAGTTTGTGCGGTCATGTCAGGCACCCTTCTTCTTGCGGCGGGGACGGTCGCGGAGGCCGTCGCCCAGCAGGTTGACGCCCACCACCATGAGCACGATCACCAGGCCGGGCAGGGTGACCATCCACCAGGAGGTGGTGATGTAGTCCTGGCCGTCGGAGATGATGCGCCCCCAGGTGGCGAAGGGGCGCTGCGGGCCGGCACCCAGGAAGGACAAAGCGGACTCGAGCAGCACGGCCTGGGCCAGCAGGAGCAGCACCACCAGGGTGGCCTGCTTGATCACGTTGGGGATGATGTGCTGGATCAGGATCTGGATCCGGTGCAGGCCCAGTATCCGGGCGGCGGAGACGTAGGGCTTTTCGCGTTCCACCAGCACCATGGAGCGGGTGAGTCGGGCCACTTCGGGCCATTGGGCGATGGCGATCACGAAGGTGATCACCGGGATGGAGGGGCCGAACAGGGCCACCACCAGCAGCAGCATCATGAGCAGCGGCAGGGACATCTGGGCTTCGAGGAGGCGGGAGACGATGGTGTCCACCCAGCCGCCGAAGTAGCCGGCGGCCGCGCCGAGGATGATGCCGATGGCGCCGGAGACCAGCACGGCCAGCAGGCCGATGGTCAGCGAGACCTGGCCGCCGTGCAGCACGCGGGAGAGCAGGTCGCGGCCCAGCTGGTCGGTGCCGAACAAGTGGCCGTCCGTGAAAGGCGGCAGGCGCCGGGCCCCGAGGTCCTGGAAGTTGGCGTCCGGCAGCGGGAGCACCTGGGCCAGGATGATCGGGATGATCACCAGCAGGGTGCAGACGGTGCCGACGATGAGCTTCCATTTGGCGGCTTTACGACGGCGGGTGGCGCCGGCGGCGGCGATGTCCGCCTTGGTGACGGCGCTGGGGCTCGGCTGCCGGGCCGGCTGCGCTGCATTTCCGGCGCCGCCGGAAGAACCGGCGGGGGTTGCGGTGTCGAGGCTCATGCTGTTGCCGCCTTTCCAAGACGAACGCGGGGATCAAGGAGCGGGTAGGCGAGGTCGATCAGCAGCTGGACGCCCACGGCCAGCAGTGCGGTGAGCAGGACCGTTGCCTGGATGAGGGGGTAGTCGCGGGTTTCGAGTGCCCGGACGATCAGGGAGCCGACGCCGGGCCAGGCGAACACCACTTCCACCACCACCACGCCGTTGAGCATGGCGGCGAATCGGGTGCCCAGCGCGGTGAACACGGGGATGGCGGAGTTGCCCATGGCGTAGCGCCACGTGAGCACCGAGTTCCGGACGCCGCGGGAGCGGGCCACGGTGAGGTACGGGGCGGCAAAGTTGGCGGTCATTTCACGCCGGACCATCCGGGAGATCAGGGCGATCTGCAGGATGGCGATGGTGATGGTGGGGAGCACCAGCCCGCCCCAGGTGGCGAAGCCGGAGGCCGGGAAGATGGGGATCAGCACGGCGAAGCCGGTGAGGAGCATGATGCCGGTCCAGAAGTCGGGCATGGACTGCCCGGCGATGGTCAGCACGTTCACGCCGAGTTCCTTGCCGGTGTCCGGCCGGCGGGACATCCACACGCCCAGCGGGATGGCCACCACGGCGGTGAGCAGGATGGACGCGGTGGCCAGGGTCAGCGTGTAGGGCATCCGCTCGGCCACCACCTGCATGGCGGGGGCCTGGAAGGAGTAGGACTGGCCCAGGTTGCCGGTGAACAGCTGCTGCAGGAAGATCCAGTACTGCTCCAGCACCGGTTTGTTCAGGCCGAACTGTTCCCGGACGGCGTCGAGCTGTTCGGTGGTGGCCAGCGGTCCGGCGTAGGAGACGGCGGGATCGCCCGGGGCCATGCGGATGAGGACAAAGACGGTGGAGACCGTGAGGAACACGGTCAGCAGGCCCTGTCCCAGGCGCTTGAGGATGTAGTTCGTCATGGCTTAGGCCTCCAGCCGGGCATCAACGAGGGGGTAGGAGTTGGTGGGTGCCAGGTTGATCCCGGACACCCGCTCCCGGTGGGCGAGGACGGATTTGGGTACGAACGCCCAGGCGCAGGGCCAGGTGTCCCAGATGGCCTGCTGGGCCACGGCCAGGAGTTCCTGCCGGCGGGCGGGGTCCACCTCGGAGGAGGCGGCCTGGATCTTGGCCTGCACCTCCGGGATGACGTAGCCCTGGTAGGTGTCGCGGGTCTTTTCCTTTTCCGGGGTGCCGGCGTACATGCCCTGCATCATGGTGATGGCCAGGCCGGTGGGGCTGCTGAAGCCGTTGCCCAGCAGGTCCCAGTCGCCCTGCTTGCCCTGGCGCCAGGCCAGGATGTTGCCGCCGGGTTCGAACTGCTGCAGCTCGGTCTTCACGCCGATGGCGCCGAACATCTCCACCAGGGCCTCCATCACGGAGGTGTCGGACGCGAACTCGCCGGTTTCCCAGATGATCTTCAGGGTGAGGTCCTTGACGCCGAGTTCCGCGAGCCGGGCCTTGGCCTTCGCCGGATCGTAGGTGTACGTGCCGGTCTTGTGGTAGCCGGTGAGGCTGGACGGCGTGACGCCTTCGGCCGCGCTGACGGAGTCCACCAGCACGTCCTTCACCAGCGCTTCCCCGTCGATCGCCCAGCTGAGGGCTTCGCGGACGCGGACGTCGGCCAGCGGGTGGCCGGCGGGCTTGCGGAAGTTGTAGAAGATCTGGTTCAGCCGGAGGCTGGAGGCCTCTTTAAGTTCGACGCCGGGAAGTCCGGCGAGCTGTTCGCGCGAGTCGGGGGTGATGGAGTCGATGATGTCCACCTCGCCGCTGCGCAGCGCGATGACGCGGCTGGACTCCTCGGGGAGGAAGCGGACTTCCACGTTCTCCACCTGCGGTGCGGGGCCCCAGTAGTTCGGGTTGCGCTGCAGGCTGTAGGTGCCGGCGCCGCGGTTGAACTTGGTGACCACGTAGGGGCCGGTGCCCAGGCCTTCCTGCAGTTCCTCCGGCTTGTTCTGCGCGGCGGGGGTAATCAGGATCATGCTCATGAGCGAGTCCAGGATGGGGACGGGCTTCTTGGACACCATCTTGAAGGTGCGGTCATCCACTGGAACCACCGCAGGGAATTCGGGGAAGAAGCCGGCCACGAAGGAGCCCTGCACCTGCTGGTACATCTTCAGCGCGGTGGCCACGTCCTCGATTTTGACGGGGCTGCCGTCCGAGTAGCGGATGCCTTCGCGGAGCCGGACGGTCCACTCGGTGGGGCCGGTCATCTCGAAGCGGTCCGCGAGGACCAGGACGGGCTTGGTTTCGGGGCCGATGGCGGTGAGGCCCTGGCGGACGGAGCGCTGCACGGTGACGGCGGCGTCGAACTGGTTGAGCTTGTTGTCCAGGCTGACCAGGGACCGGTTGAGGGCCAGGGTCAGGGTGCTGGGGCCCGGCAGTCCGGTGGGGCCGGCGCAGCCGGCGAGGCTACCTGTGCCCAGCAGAAACCCTGCCGCGGCGCCGAACTGCAGCAGCCTGCGGCGGGAAATCTCACTTCCTTGAGGAAGAACGGTCATCGTTGACCTCTCGGTTTGTACGGGACGGCGGCCTGCCGGTTGGCTGCGCCGAATGTTGTCTCCATCACTTTGCCACTCCTGCGCAATTTGCGCAACCCTGCTAGCGCGATTCGCGCAACCGTGTCAGAATGAATGCATCCCGCACCTGGCGGGGTCCAATCATTAGTGCGTGGAGAGGAGCAATGTGGCTTCCGTATTTGTGCAGGCCGACGATTTCTCCGGCGCCGCCGAGGTTGGCTACTGCTTTGTGCAGCACGGGCTGTCCGTGCAGGTGCTGCTCGGAACGGGCAACGCTGAGGCAACGCACGACGGCGATGCCTCCTTTCCGGGGCACGTCACCGACGTGGTGGTCACCGATACGCATTCGCGCGGACTTGCTGAGGCTGCTGCCGGGGCCTTGGTGGCTGAAGCCTTTTCGGGGCCTGCAGCTGCGGGGGCGCAGGTTTTTTTCAAGAAGATCGACTCGCTCTGGCGGGGGAACGTCCGGGCCGAATTGGCCGCGCTGACCGGTCTGGGATACCACGCCGTTGTTGCCGGGGCACTCCCCCAGCTGCAGCGTTCCGTCCTTGGCGGGAGGCCGCTGGTTGCCGGGACTCCCCTGGCGGAGACGGAGCTGTGGCAGGCCGAACTGTCCGCGCCGCCAACCGACATTCCTTCGCTTCTCCGCCCGGAGGATCCGGCGTCGGTGCGGACCCTAAATCTTGCCGACGTCCGCTCCGGCTCGCTTCCCGCGAAGCTGGCCGGGCTGCTCGAATCCGGGCAGCCGGCGCTGGTGGTGGCGGACGGCGAAACCGTCCAGGACCTGGACCCCGTGGTGGACGCCCTGCTGCAGCACGGCTTCAGCGCCGGCGGCCGGCGTGTGGTGCTGGTCGGAACGGGCGGAACCGCCGACGCACTCGCGCAGCGGCTGGCTGCGAAACTTGCGCGGAATGCGCAAAGCGGGATACCGGCTGAAGCAGCCGCCTCGGAACGGCAGCAAGGCACGAGGCCGGTGCTCGCCGTCGTCGGCTCCGCGTCCGGAACCGCGCAGGCGCAACTGGCGCAGCTGGAAGCGCAGGGCTTCACGGTGGTCCGGCTGCACCCGCTGTACGCCGGCGCCACCGGCGCCTACCAGCCGCAGCTTGAGGAAGCCCGGCAGTTGCTCACGGCCGGCAGCAACGTGGCCGTCACCCTGGCCGCCGGGACAGTGGACCCGGCAAAAGCCGCCGGCATCGTCCGGGCGCTGTCCGCCTTCGCGGCCGAGGCAGTCAAGGGAACGTATGCGGACCTGATCCTCACCGGCGGGGAGACGGCCCGGGAAGTCCTGGACGCCGTCGGCCTCCACCGGCTGGTGCCGCTCGCGGCCGTGCAGCACGGGGCCGTGCTGAGCCGCGCCGGGGACGGAACGCTGGTGGGCACCAAGCCCGGCAGCTTCGGCGATGACCTGGCCCTCTTACAGCTTTACGACGAAATCCGGGAGCGCCGCGGCCGGTCCGCGCCGGCTCCCGCCCCCACCCTTCCCAGCACGACTTCCGAAAGATCTGGAGCAGACATGACAACCGCAACGAGCAAGACCGAGCAGAACGCCCTCCCCTACGTGGCCGTCACCATGGGCGATGGCGCCGGGGTGGGGCCGGAGGTGGTGGTGGCCGCCGTGCTGGATCCGCAGAGCAACAAAGAATGCCGGCCCGTGGTGATCGGCGACGCGCTCCGCCTGCGCCAGGCCGCGGACGTCCTGGGCATCGAGGCAGACATCCGGACGATCGAGAACGTGGAGGACGCGGTGTTCACGCCGGGCCGGGTGAACGTGATCGACCTGGCGCTGCTGCCGGAGGACCTGGCGTGGGGAAAGCTCTCCCCCGTGGCCGGCCATGCTGCGTACGAGTACATCCGGGTGGCCAGCGAGTTGGCCATGGCCGGGCGGGTGCAGGCCATCTGCACGGCGCCGCTGAACAAGGAGGCGCTGCACGCTGCCGGGCACATCTTTCCCGGGCACACCGAGCTGCTGGCGCAGCTGACGGGCACGGAGGAAGTGTCCATGATGCTCTCCACGCCCAAGATCCGGGTGATCCACGTGACCACGCACATCGGGCTGATGGACGCCATCCGCAAGATCAACCCGGACCTGGTGGAGCGCACCATCCGCCGCGGGCATGAGGCGCTGGTCCGCGCGGGCATCCCGAACCCGAAGATCGGCGTGTGCGCCATCAACCCGCACGCGGGCGAGAACGGGCTGTTCGGCCAGGGCGAGGAAGCGGAGAAGATCGAACCGGGCGTGAAGGCCGCGCAGGCTGCCGGGATCGACGTGACGGGCCCGCTGCCCGCGGACACGCTGTTCTTCCTGGCCGGCCGGGGCGATTACGACCTGGTGGTGGCCATGTACCACGACCAGGGGCACGGGCCGGTGAAGGTGCTGGGCATCGAGGCCGGCGTGAACATCACGGTGGGCCTGCCGGTGATCCGCACGTCCGTGGACCACGGCACCGCGTTCGACATTGCCGGCAAGGCGATCGCGGATCCGCGCAGCATGGTGGAGGCGCTGCACCAGGCGGCGGAGATGGCCACCCGGCCATCCGTGGCCGTGTAGCGGCACTGTTTTATTGGGGGCCGGAACTAGCATGGTAAGCACGCCCACGCGAAGGAGACCGGGAATGCTGAGCGCAAATGCCAGGCGCGAGGAGATCTACCACCTCGCCGTCACCACCGGCCTGGCCTCCGTGGAGGAACTGTCGGCCCGGTTCGAGGTAACGGCCTCCACTATCCGCCGGGACCTGGCGCTACTGAACGGGCAGGGCCGGCTGGCCCGCACCTACGGCGGGGCGATGGCCCTGGGCGCGCACCCGGAGGCGTCGCTGCGGCAGCGCACGGGCGAGGCGTTTGAGCAGAAGCATGCGATCGCCCGCTGGGCGGCCTCGGTGATCCGGCCCGGGGAGAACATCCTGCTCGACGCCGGCTCCACCGTGGGTGCCCTGGCCCATGAGCTGCGGGGTTTCGAAAAGCTGTCCGTCACCACGCCGGGCATCAACACCATGCAGGAGCTGGCCGATTCGGAGGGTATCGAGGTGGACTGCCTGGGCGGCCGGCTGCGGAGCCTGAGCCAGAGCTTCGTGGGCCCGCTGGCCGAGGCGGCGCTGGAGCGGATGAGCTTTGACCGGGTGTTCCTGGGCGCCGACGCCGTCACCGCCGAGGACGGCATCTGCGAGGCCGACCACGCCCAGACCCGGCTCAAGGAGCTGATGGCCCGGCGCGGCAACAACGTCTACGTCCTCGCGGACTCATCGAAACTCGGCATGCGTCCGTTCCATGCTTGGGCCCGCTTGGCTTTGCCGTGGACTTTGGTGACGAACGACGGCGCCGACCCCGAGAAGGTGCAGAAGTTCCGGGACGCGGGGGTACAGGTTGAGGTGGCCGAGGTCAGCACGAAGGCGTCGTTCGCGATGAGAGACAGGGTTCCGGGGCTGGTCGCAAAGTAGAAACTGTTGGCCTTCCGTGGTTGAGGCTGTCGATACCGAGCGTCCGAACCTGTTGCTCCCCCCGGCCGAGTCCGCTCGGCCGGGGGTTTCGGTGCCTAAAGGGCTCATGGGCCGTTCTCCCTGGGGCTTTCATTCGGAGGAAGCTTTGCCGCGCGGCGTGGCATGCCGTTTATCTAGGCGGGCCGCGCTTACGTACCAAAGGAGGACGGCTTTCACAGCCGCCCTGCCTTTTGTTTTTGCGACCTTGCGAAATTCGTGGCGGGCTCGTCGCAGCCCGAAGACGCCACGTTTCACGCTCCGTGCGTCTGGTAAACCCAACACGACTCCGGAACTTCCGGGACAACAATCCGAGGCCCGTTCACCGGCGACCTGCCGGTGGACGGGTCTCGTCTCGTCAGGGAGATGTCTTTGAGACGCCACGACTCATGGCCTGCTCCGCGGCGCGCCGGGACATGCGAGCGAGCAGGAACAAGTGCAGATCGCGGTCGAGCATCGCTGCGGGTCTGAGCGTGTCGTCGTGCACCTCCTGCACGCTAAGCACAGGATCACCCCCCAGCCGAGCCGCTCTCCGCCGCCAACAACTGTTTGATCATGACAGCGATGTCGTCACGCTTCACCTGTGGCTTGAACGTGACGTTGAAACTCTCCGAGCTCATGGACTCGAAGAACCGCTTCGCTGCCTTCATCCGGAGCTGCTCGCTCTCGCGCATGTCAGATTGCTTATCGACGTCCTTTGTCTCGACCACGAAGTTGAGCGATAACTTCCCGTCGTCGCGTTTTAGCACGTACATGAAGTCCGGGCTGGTCGTGCCGCCGAAGTACAGCGGGACCTTGATCGACCTCCGTGGGATCTTCCCGTAGACCACGACCTCGTCGAGCTTCGAGTCCCGGATTGTGACGCGCTCCTTCGGGGAGTCGTACACGAAGGCGTCGTAGAGGAACTTGTCCGGGACTTTCTCGCTGTCGTCGCGGAGCACGCCTATATTGCCCTGGACGATGCTCTCCAGCGGGGCACCGTCAGCATCCGTGAGCGCCGTGCGGCCGATGAGTCCATCGATCCGCGAGTATGAGAAGCGTTCGAGGAACTCCTTCTGCATCCACTCGGTGAATCGAATGACGAACTCGCCGAGCGTTGCCTTGTTAAAGAAATCGTTCGGAAGCGCTGTTTTCGCATTCCGGCGCACGAGCCCTGCATGGACCCGTTCTATCGGCAGGTACGTCTGTGCGAAGGCGAGCTTGAGCCACTCCCCATAGGGCATTTTCTCGGTCGCATCGAAGACCCTCTTCGTCTCAGACTGGAGCGTAAGTCCTGCCCCGGCGTCCTGGACGATCGTGTCCTGCGTGAATCGACCGACGACAGGTCGGTAGATCTCCAAGTCGAGGACCGCGTCGATGCAGTCGTCGATCTCCTTGGCCGAGAGATCATCCAACCGGAGGTAGTACTTCGCGTTGACTGCTTCCCACAGATCCTTGAGCTCGCTGTACCGCTCAGGACGGATCCCGACCTTGGTCGGCTTGCCGTCCTTGCGGATCTTGTCCGGCTTCAGCCCGGTCTTGTTGAACGCCGGATAGGCCTCAAAAAGGTCGTTCTCGCGTCCCGGGACGACGTTCTTGTCCGAATCGACGAACCCTTGGGTGAGGAGCTCGATGAAAAGCTTGGTCTCGTCGATGCCGAGTTCCGCGGCGACCTTGGGAAGCAGGTCCTTGACCGTGGCGGGTCCGACAGCGGTATCGGAGTTGATCTCTGAAACCAGCGAGTCCGCGAACGAGCGCTCGGTGTAGTCGATTAGGTAGGTCAGGTAGAACTGCTCGCCAGCCAGGCGCGTGCCCCTGGCGTCGACTGGCAGACGGAGTCCGCGGCCGACCTCCTGCAGCTTGGAGATCTCGGAGCCAGAGGAACGCAGCTTCACGATCTGGAAGACGTTGGGGTTGTCCCAGCCCTCGCGGAGGGTCCACTTGGAGAAGAGGAACCGTCGCGTGTTCGGAGCGCCATGCACTCCGTTGAACGAGAGCAGCGCTTCCTTATTGCGCAGGATGTCGTCGACCTCGGCCTTGATGGCCTCGTCAGCGGTCGAGTTGTCGGCCGCGAAATAGCCGCCGTTCGTCGCAGGAACATCGGCGAGCGATGCCTTGAGATAGGCGACGTATTCCTGCGCCACCGGCGACGCATCGGCCTGCCGCTTATCGATCTCGGTGCTCAACCTCGCAGCGAGCAGCTCCTCGAAGCGCAACCGAAGGTGCCCGCTGGTGCCGTCGCCACGGTAAGACTCGATCGAGTCGATGAAAAACAGCGTCAGCGTCTTCACCTTGGTCGCCCGCCGGAAGTTCTCCCACTCGACGTCGAAGTGGTTCTCGAGCGCCTGCTGCATCATCAGGCTCTGGTAGGTGTCCGAGTAGACTCGGGCGGCGAGAGTGTCGCCGGTCGCGAGCACCTGACCGTTCGAGAGCGTCACGCCGGACTTGATTGCGGGGTTCTCCGTCTTTCCGATCGACTCAACGGTGATACCGGCAAAGGCCCCGTCTGCGATCGAGAGCGACTCACCTAGATCAAGGGTTAACGGCTTGCCCGTGTCCAGGTTCTGGAAGGTCGCCTGCTTGGGCCTACGCGCAGACAAGTTCGTCAGCTTCAGGCGTGTCGTTTCACCGGTCGTGTCGACCGGATACTGGATCGCGACGCCCTTGACCAGCTGCTCGTTGAACGCCTCGACCGCACCGAGGTTGAAGACGAGGTTGTTGTAGTCCGTCTTGCCGCTCTTGTCTAGCTTCGGGAAGGTTGCTCCGAAGCGGAAGATCGCCAGCGGCTGGATCTCGTCGACGATTGCCTGGTAAGCCTTGTTCTCGCGGCGGAAACGGTGGGGCTCGTCAATGATCACGATAGGTCGGGTCTGCCGCAGCGCCTCATAGGGAACACTTGCGGTACCGAGCACCGTCTGGTCGTAGTCGGCAGCCATCGTCGCCCGCGACAGCAGCATGCCGTCGGTCATCAGGAGCGCCGAAATGCGCCCGCGCGAGACACGGGACCCGTGGACGAAGTTCGCGATCGCGCTCGGGAACATCTTCCTGCCCTTGGAGCGCTTCTGCGGGTCGAGGGCGTCCAGATGGAGGCTCAGCCGACTGCCGTACGCGTCAGCGAAGTACTTGCCGGCGTAGTCCGACTGCACGAAGGCCTTCGTGCCTTCCTTGATCGGTGTCGACGGCACGAGGACGATGAACTTTGTGAACCCGTACAGGCGGTTCAGCTCATACATGAACTGTGTATAGACGAGCGTCTTGCCTGTACCGGTCTCCATCTTGGCGTCGATACCGAGCACACCGTCGTCGATGCGCCCGCGCCAAGGGCGCGGAATCGCCTCGATGCCGTCCAGCGCGCCGGACTGGATCTCGGTGATGTTGCGCGCGACCTGCGGGTCGGCCGGGTCGAAGGCAATGTTGGCCTCGGGCGGCGTGCTGTGGTCGAGTTCGACCCCGTCGAAGACGCGCGTCAGCGCCGTGAGGGCCCGCTGCTGGTGTTCAAGAGTCTGGAGGCGGATCTGCATGTCGTTAGAATCGCTCGATCACGGAGACGGACTGACCCGATTTGAGCGACCCGAGATTCTTCTTCAACTCGTGCATCACTGAGAACGTGACGGAGTATCCGAAGACGACCAGACGGCTCAGGTCCAGCTCACCTGTCTCGAGCTTGGACACGAGTGCGAGAAGGTCATCGCTCGTCAGGCCAGGCTGGATGACGTAACCGGAGTCGCCGCACACGCGGAGCTCGTATTCGGACAGCTGAACCGTCCGAGCGTCCGCCATTAGCCCGAAACCATCTTGCAGTAGCCACGTGGAGAGAACTACGTCGTGGCCCGGAGTCCCGTGGGCCTCGAACTTGGACACAAAATCACCACTGAGGAGGACATTGCTCTCGGTCGGATCGAACGTCTGCAGTTCGTCAAGGGTCTTCTCGCTCGGCTCCTCGAGCCGGAACAGGCGGAAGCCGTAGTCGATCTGGGCTCCCGTCTCGTTCTTGATCTTCGATGCCGCTCGTTTGATGCGGTCCCGACCGATCTGGTCGATCTGGCTGTAGCCTGCTTTGGCGGCAGCCCCTCCGGCTTTCACCTTCTCCGGCAGCTGCACCATAATGAACTTCCGACGGCCCGCGTCACCCTCAAGTGCGTTGAGCTGCATTACCGAGTCAGCAGTCGTGGCCGATCCGGAGAAGAAGTCAAGCACGATGGCATCCTGTGCCCGGAGAGTGCAGTACTCAACGAGCTTCTTGACCAGCCCGACAGGCTTCGGGTGGGAAAAGATGTCAGGGCCCAGCAGGGCTTCGACCTCAGCGGTGCCGTCGGCGGTAGTGCCTACGTCCAGCAGCATGGTGCTTGGAGTCTTGGTATCGCCCTTGGCGACTCGCTCCTCGTAGAACAGCTTGCGCTGAGGACGCGAGACTCCGCGCTTGCCGAATGCGATTCTGTCGTCCTCAATCAAGGATGCCATCGTGCGCGAATTGATCGCCCACGAACGGCCGGTCGAGGGCCAGTGCTCCTCGCCTGTGACCGGATTCTGCACCGGATATATGGTGTCCCCACCGGGCTTGTTGGCGTCGAGCGGGACGAGCTTCCAGGGGCCTCGCGGGTCATTATCCGGGTTGGCGTACTCCGCAAAGTCCAGTTGGTCGCCCCAGATCTGAGAGCTAGCGCGGTCCTTCGAATACACGAGAGTGTGAGTGTGATTCTGCGAGAACTCACGATCGTCCGATATTGATCTACGCGACTGCCAGATGAGGTCGGACACGAAGTTCTGCTCGCCGAACACTTCATCGCACATCAGTTTCAAGTTTGCGCTTTCGTCGTCCCCGATGGAGATGATGATCACGCCCTCATCTGCAAGCAACTCCTTGGCGAGCTCGAGTCTCGGGTACATGAACGTGAGCCAGGCGGAGTGAGATGACTTGCCGCGCAGATCGATGACCCGCCGGGCCTCGTCCTCGCTGAGGCCGATTTTCTCTACCAGCTGCTTCGCTGTGAAGCCGAAGTCGTCGTTGTAGACAAAGCCGTCAGACCCCGTGTTGTAGGGCGGATCGATGTAGATGCATTTGATCTGGTCGCGGTAGGAGCCGAGCAGGTGCTTCAAGACGTCAAGGTTGTCGCCGACGATGTAGAGGTTCTCGGACGCGGCGTTCACATCCTCGGCGTTGTGGACGACGTCTGGCACAACGACGGTCGCGGTCCTCGTGGACGTCAGATATTTGGCGTACGACTTCCCGAGGAATTTGAGCTCGAAACCCTCCCGGGTCAGGTTCACATCGTCGCTGCGGAGAATCTCCTGGAGGCGGTCGAGCATGAAGCCGCCGTCCTTGTCGAAATACTCCGGCAACGCGGCGCGCAGTCGGGCGATCTCGAAGTCGTTCGGGCTGGCGGTCTCGTTAGCCTCGCGGGCGTCACGGATCATGGTGGCCTCTCGGTTGGCGGGTCGGTTGATCACAAGGAGCGGGCTTTGCCTTCTTACCTTGCCCGGCAGAGGTTATTCCAAGACGGAACTCCACCACGTTACGCGACCACCACTGGTGGCGCTACTCGCTCTCATCCGTGGTTCGCAGGGGTACCGTCCACGCGCACACCGTTCTCGCCAATTCTGCTGGTCGAAGGTTTCGCGGTCGGACCGCGCGCCGTATCGTCGGTGATGCCGGCCTGCCGGTCACGGCCCGCCCCCACCAGGCCCGCTGTACCACTAACACAAGCGCATGAACCCGGTGCCCCTATTCACTTTGGGGCCTAAACCGGCATGCCCAGGCCACCACTGCAGGAGCCTTGGCCGAAGTGATAGGTGGTTTCGGAGCGGGACACGAGAGGGTGGCAGGCCCCAAAGTAGGCCTTCGAAATCTGACCCTTCAAGCCCCGGCCAGCTGCGCCCCCGAAGGTCTTTGTTGCACGATGCAGTTGGGTGAGACATCAGGCCTCAGGGGAACGAGTTCTGGCTAACGCCAACATTCGGAACTGGTGAACGGAGAACAATACGATTGCTCATGGCGTTCGGCGTAATCGTTCATGTTTGCGGTCGGCTTGCCGCAATTAGGACACGGCCAATGCGGACCCTCACATGAGCGACTGTTGTGACCTTCAAATCCGCATTTACCACAAGCCATATGGAGACCATACAACGCCTGTGGCCGGGCCAGGAAAAACTGTCTGCACTGCTTCGTTAGGCTCGAACCGTCACTACTCACAAACAGGGGAAACCATGGCAGGAAATCCGGTGTACGGCAAGGGCTATCATGACGGTTCGACGGACACGCGTCAGCAGGACCTGCTCATCGCTGGTGCATTGCTAGCCGGGGCCGCACTCGTCAAAGTCAGCATGATCGGTTACGCCAAACTGAGACAGACTCAGGCCGCCAGATTTGAGAAGCGCATGCTGGCGTCCGCCCAGGACATCGACAGCGATGCCTCCGACGAAAACAACCTCGATAGTAGTTAAAGGCCAAATGTAAGCCCACCCTCCGAAGCAGAGGGTGGGCTTCATCGTTGCGGACGGATGTACCGTCAGAGCTTCTCGCCGCAGCTCGCGCAGACCTTCTCGCCTTCTTCGTAGATCTGACCACAGCAGTACTTGGTGGATGCCATGAGTTTGCTCCTTTCATCGGGTTATGAGTATGAGGAGCCTACAGCCCTACACCGTCGCGGGCGAGGCGCACGGCCGTCGTGCCACCGCCGGCAATCATTGGGGTTTCACTGTTGACCCACCTGTGGCGAGGCGAGCCACAACCCCCAAGGGCCTCGACGTGATCGACCTCAAGACGACGGGCAAGGACGACCTTCGCTCCACTGTGAAGTCGGGCCAAGCCGAGGCATTCGGGTCGTGGGTTGCTTCACTGAGAACGATGGGCTTCACGCCTGACCGCTGCTGCGTGCTCGCTTTCTCGACAACAACCGATCGTTACGAGTCGATCGAGTTCCCGTCGACCGAACCGCTGGCCTAAAGGGGTCCTCCGCCGTCCCGGACCAGCGCCGGCCTCCCCTACGCGGTCAGCAGCGGCCTTTCCACGGCTGTCTGATTCTTTTAGCCGTCGCGTATAAAGCGCCTCTGCCCCGTCCGAGTGCGCCACAGACGACCGACCATCCGCAGCTGTCGTCGCCAGGCCTATATCAAGGTGGGAAGTTTCATTTGGGCTAGCCTCTTCACGGCTTAGGAAGTCGCTGTGCCCTTCCTAGTCCAGGGCAACCCTCAACTGCGCGGCCAGAATATAACGGCGCACATGGAGAGCCATTTCTCTCCGGGACGCCGGATCCGTCCGGAGCTTCCCATCCGGGTTCTCAAAAGTATCGAATGGGGACGGCAGCTTCGGGGGCATCAGACGCGCCAGTCGCACCACCGCTTCCGGCGTCTGGTGTCCCCGGACCTCGTCCAAGGTGACCCGGAGTTGGGCAGCCCGTATATTGCTTCGTATCCGTCGAATGGTTTGTTCCCTAGCCGCCCGGGTTTCCTCATTTGCAGCGGACATTGGCTCGCCCTCTTTGCATGTTGCGTTCATCATTCCAGAGTGGGCAGCACCCGCCAAGGCTTCCCGGCAACGGAACGGGAGCCGCACCCGCTCTCGGAAACGCGTCAGGACGGAAGCCCGCGGTCCCCGAGCCAGCACAGCGTGTGGCTACAGGCCGGATCCCCAGCGCAGGTTTCACAGGGTCAAGGCCCTATAACTTGCTACAAATGCGCGAGATGGCAGTTTGATACGCGGCCGGCGTGACAGCCTGAACCAGGATCATCCACAACTTGCCGGACATCTATGACCACCCTCGCGGTTTGCTTCAACGGAACGGATGCGGCAGGAATTGGGCATGTCTCGTGGCAAGATAACTTCCATCATGGACAAGCAGTTGCGGCGCGCCCCTGACGCGGAATGGGTGTTGATGTACCGACTCGGGCTGAGCCGGAAACGCATCGCTGAGCTGGTGCGCGCCGAACCGGCCAGCGTCGGTTATCACCTGGTCATCGCTCGCCGCCAGGACCCGGGGCTCGAGGCGGCACACCTGACCGCCGTCGGCACCAAACCCAGACGCTCCCCTGTAAACCTTGCCCGCATGGAAGAGATCATTGCCTGGATTAGCGCCGAACGCCGGTTCCCCCGCGACCGCTCCGAGGACAAGGGGGAACGGTCGATGGCCCGGTGGCTCTCTGACCGCCGGCGCGAGGCAGCCCAAGGCACCCTTCACGCGGCCTACAGCGAGGGCCTGGCCCGAATCCCCGGATGGCACTGGAACCCCAGGACAGCGGCCGAGGAAGCCAGATGGCACCGACGGCTAGCCCAGCTAGTGGACTTCCGCGAGGAAGGCAATGATTGGCCCCGCCACAAGAAGTGCGATTCTGAGCGGGAACACCTGCTGGGTGTGTGGATTCACTCTCAACGGCAAACACACCGCCGCGGCAACCTCGACCCCACGAAGATCCAGCTCTTGGACGAGGCAGTTCCCGGTTGGCAGGCCGGAAGGACCAGGGGCCGCCCTCCCCGGCGGTGACCGGAAAGTTGCGCCCATTGTAGACAGCTGGAGCCCTTCGCCCAGCTCAATGCTGGGCTGTCCCCATTGGCGTGCAACCCGTTCCCTGTTGGATGGCTTCTGTCACCGCGGGCTGCCTGCCCGAGTTCGGGCGGACGCCGGCCGGCACCGAGCTAACACGGGTTCAGTGCGCTTTTCCATATCCGCATGCATAAAGCCATATCCAGAAAAATGGATGTGCGATTATGAGTCCTTATTCGGCTCGCATCTTGCCTGAAATCATCTGTCGACAGCCGGTCGCATGTCAGTCCCCCGGCGCATACTGTGCGCATGATCGAGATACGGCCGCTCTTCCCGCGGGACTGGGGACCCTCAGAGCCCCTCGTTGCGTACAACAAGGCCGACGGGCGTGTGGTCGTCGCGTCCGGGATGCGCCGCGGGAACAACTCCTATTACGACCGCTACGGCTACCAAGGCTCCCAGGACATCGTCTGCATCGACTGCCTGGAGGCTGGCCGCGACGTACCGGTGTCCCTCGTCGAGGCCGAGAAGAGGTGTATACACTTCCGCCATAAGGCGGGCGAGGCACCAGCCGGACTGGGACGGCACGGAGAAACCGCTGAGCATCTGCACGGCAAGCAGCTGATGATGGACTGGGCCAGCGACCAGCGCCACATCATGCCCTGGTCCGTCCTGAAGGAAGTCTGGGTGCCCGGGGCCCGGCTGCGCAGCGACGTCAAGGCTGAGATCTTCGGCGGCCGGCAGCTCGCGTTCGAGGTTCAGCGCAAGCCGATGGACGCCAAGGAATGGGACCGCCGCCACGGCGGCTATCAGAACGCAGACGTCCTCGCCGTGTGGTTGTGGTCCCCGGACGTTCCCCAGCTTGTCCTGGATTTGCCCCTGGCGAGCGTAGTCCTGGACCTGGAACATGAGGAAATCGGTGTCCTCGTCGCGGACTACGCAGGACAATACCGCCACCCCACGGCCGAGGGCCGCATCATCAAACCCACCCACTACGCGGCCGCACCGCTGAGCGAGTGGGGCATCTCTGCATCAGGATCTTTCGTGCCGCCACCCGGGATGGCGGAGTACATCGGCGATAAGCCTGAACCGAGCAGACTTGCCCAGCTCAATGACCACCGGAACCCACCGGCGAAGCCGCCCAAGCAACCGTGGCAGCCGCCGGCGGCCCCGTCAAGTCAGTACTGGAGCGCCTTCCGTTCCAGCGGCGGACGGGACCCGATCGGACGTGCGCCTTACATTGACCCGGAACGCGAAGAGCAACGCAAGCAGGAAGCGATCAAACAGATCATGCGCCGCAAGCGATAAATCGTCGCGTCACCCAGCAAGGCTTAGAGCCCGCTGCTGCCCTTCCAGTCCTCTACGCTCACACGCTTGATGCTGGCTGACTGCGCCCAGCCCAGGTGGTAGGTGCCGGACACATCCAGCCACTCCATCAGGCCGTAGCTGTGTGACCAGGCCGCGGCCTTGCCGTAGATCCCGTTGACACACACCAGGGGACGGCCGTACTTCGGGAGGTCCCGGATCGGCGAGCTATCATCCATCGGGCGGACCTTGTCGGTGTCCAGACGCACCATCATCCGACCCATGTCCTCGGGAGAGCCTGCCTTGATCACGGCTCAATTTTAGACCGGAACCTCGGATGCTATCGAACACACGTTCTCCACAGGATTGTCCACAAGTGGAAACACTTTCGATTATAGTCGTGCGCCGCTGACCACCCGCGACGAAGCTCCGCGGACCGATGCCGAACTATTGCGCCACGGCCGCCGCCATCGCATACACATCCGCCGGCATCGGCCGGTGCAGCCTCCAGGTAATCGCAATCGGCTTCTCCCCCGTGTGCTGGACGTAGTCCACCTGGCCAAGGCAGGTGTACGGAACGGTTAGTCCGGTCTCATCTTCGGACGTGTCGCGGGTGAAGATGAGAATTTTCGAACGCTGCGCAGCCCGGTCCAGGTACCGCTTGCCCGTCGGGCTTCCCTGCGAGGTCGCGTTCTGCGATTCCCAGTGGAAGAGCTCCGGGCTGATGGCATAGTCCTTGTACATGGTGGTGGCCGAGTGCTTCTTGTCGTCCTTGTTGAGCGTGACAAAGAAGGCGTCCGTCGCCGTCGCGGGACACCAGGCCACGCCCTCGCGGTGTTGCACGTTCTTGCCGAGCTCCAGCGACCCGTATTGAAGCGCGGCCAGGACTTCCTCACGCCGGTAGGTCGCGTGCGAGAATAGCGGGACGTGCTGTAGCCCCGCCCCGAGGCCCTTGGCTGCGTGCCGGGACGCGGCCACTCCAAGCTTCACGACCTGGCGGATCTCGCCGCACACGAACTGGTAGCCGCGCAGGTGGTCCAGCCCGGCATCGTACGACTGGAAGCCTCCCCCGTCGTCCCAGAGCGTGTAGAAGAGCATGCGGGCGAACGTCTGTTCCCGCATGCCGAGCTCCGCGTAGCGGGGCGCGTCGGCGCCGACCAGCATCGAATAGGCTTCGGCGCGTTCCGGATCATCCACGTGGATCAGCGCAGCCATCCGTCCGAGAAGCTTCTTCTCGTCGGCGTGGGAGAGCTCCTGGTTCCGTCCACTGAGGACCGCTTCCAAAGGCGAGAACCCCTCGATCAGCCCGGCCTGGCGCAGGTAGCCGGTCCACGAATCCCTGGTGGACCGGTAGATCGACTTCACGTCGTTCCCGGACCGCTCCAGATAGGCTGCCAGCTCCGTCTCCGCGTAGGAGGCGATGTCCCGGACCAGCTGGGCGCGGTTGAACCGCAGTTGGGCCTTGATGTTGTTCAGCACCACCTTCTGCGCCACCCGGTCCAGCACAATCTGCGAGCCCGACGGCAGGTACGGGAACTCGTCCTCTACGGCCTTTTCCAGCTCCTTGCGCCCGTAACCGGTGAGCGCCCGGTAGCGCAGGTCGAAGCGGAACTCACGCCGTTGCTGGCCGATGAAGTCCACCACGGTCAGCACGGCCTTGCCCTCGGCACGGCGCAGCCCACGCCCCAGCTGCTGGAGGAAGATCGTGGCGCTCTGCGTGGGCCGGAGCAGCAGGATGGTGTCCACCTGCGGCAGGTCCAGGCCTTCGTTGAAGAGGTCGACGGCGAAGATGCAGTTGATCTCCCGCCGGCGGAGGCGCTCCAGCGCCGCTGCGCGGTCGGCGTCGTCGGTGCTGCCGTCGACCGCAACGGAAGCTATACCTGCCCGGTTGAACACTTCGGCCATGTAATGGGCATGCTGGACCGAGACGCAGAAGCCGATGGCCCTCATCTGGTCCGTGCTGGTGACTTTGTCGCGGAGTTCGCGGATCACCTTGGCGGCGCGGGCATCGTTGCCCGTGTAGAGGTTGTTCAGCTGAGTGGTGTCGTAGTTGCCGCGCTTCCATTCCAATTGGCTGAGGTCGACGTCGTCCGACACACCGAAGTAGTGGAACGGCACCAGCAGGTCGGCGTCCAGGGCATCCCACAGCCTCAGCTCACTTGCGGTGCGGCCGTCGAAGAACTGCTTGGCGACGTCGACGCCGTCGCCGCGTTCCGGCGTCGCGGTCAGTCCGAGGAGCTGCTGCGGCTGGAGATAATCCAGCAGCCGGCGGTAGGTGGGCGCCATGGCGTGGTGGAATTCATCGATGACCACGACGTCGAAGAAGTCAGGCTCCAGCTGCTCGACGCCGAGCGAATACAGCGACTGGACGGAGGCGAAGATGTGCTTCCACTCTTCCGGCTTGTGGTCCCCGACGTAGAGCTCGCCGAAGGCGCCGTCCTGCATGACGTCACGGTAGGTGCGCATGGCCTGTTTCAGGATTTCCTGCCGGTGGGCGACGAAGAGCAGCTTCAGATCCCGGCCGGCCGCCTCGCAAAGGCGTTTGTAGTCCAGGGCAGCAATGACGGTTTTGCCGGTTCCGGTGGCTGCGACCAGGAGGTTGTGGTTGAAGCCTTTGAAGCGCTCGGCTTCCAGCTCCTCGAGCATCTCTTCCTGGTGGAGGAACGGCTGGACTTCGAGACCGGTGGCTACGCCAGGGACGGCAGTCCGCCGGCCTCCATTGCGCTCAAGGGCGGCGTCCAACTTCTCGCCGTCGCGTTCCGGATCGTAGCTTTGGAAGGCGCGTTGCTCCCAGTAGCTGTCGAAGGTGACCTCAAACTTCTTCAGCAGAGTGGGTGTACCGACCGAGCTGAGCCGGACGTTCCATTCCAGGCCGTCAAGAAGCGCAGCCTGGCTCAGGTTGGAACTGCCCACGTAGGCGGTGTCAAAGCCGGAATTACGGCGGAACAACCAGGCCTTGGCATGCAGGCGCGTGGCCTGGGTTTCGTAGTTGATCTTCACTTCGGCGCCGTACCGCGTGACGAGCTCGTCGATGGCGCGGCGTTCCGTGGCACCCATGTAGGTGGTGGTGATGACGCGGAGTTTGGCGCCGCGTTCCTTGAGCTCTTCGAGCGCCGGGTGGAGGAGGCGGAGGCCGGTCCAGCGGACGAAGGCGCAGAGCAGGTCGACGGTGTTGGCGGACTCGATCTCCGCTCGAAGCTCGGCTGCGAGGTTCGGATCGTCTTTGCTATTGGTGAGAAGCGCGGAATCGCTCAGCTTGGTAGTGGGTCGACGCAGGTTGCGGCGTTTAAGCGTGGCTGGGCGGTGGAGGGATTGGAGCTGGGTGGGGCCGGGGGCGATGCGGTCCGTGGTGTCCAGTTCCTGGAGGAGCCGGTTGGCTAGGGCGACTCTCTCTGACGGCTTGGCGGCGGCGAGGGCTTCACGGACGGCGTCGGCGACGTGGCGGGAGAGGAAGTCTGGGCTATTTTCGTCTTCAATGTCTACGAAGATCGGCTGCAGCTCCGGGAGGTTGTCCAGCCGCGATGCGAGAGCGTCCGTTTTGAGTAATTCGTACAAGCCCGCGGGCAGCCGCTCTGCTGCCGATCCCCCATTGAATGTAATCACTACGCCAGGCTATTTGGTTGTAAGAGGAAAGGCCAATGTCACCCGAATCTCAGTGGTCACAGAGCATGGTGCACGGGGCATTTGATATTCGGGAGCGCCTCAGCGCCCCCCCCCTTTTTCGACCGCAAGGCCTAACTACCTATTGTTTGGAGTGCCTCTTCTTCATCTGCATCAATCTCCTCAGTCAAGTTCGTCGCCTGATCTTGATAAACGAGGTTTCCAGTCGCTCGCTCAATCAGTTCTATCAAGCGCTTTTGCCGATCCTGCATGAACGTGTCAAAGTCATCCGCTCTAAGCAAAAATGGATCAATCGCATGGCTTTTCAAATAGGATTCTAAGGCAGAGGGCGCAATGGCTGGAGTTTCATTGTTTCCCCTCTCAAGTTGCGCCAAATAGATCGATGGCGCGGCACCGCCAATTATTCGGTTGGTCCGATAAGACAAAGGAGTCTTGTTAATAATGGAGTCATAGACGCTTGCCGGTATCTTATGATCTTCACACCATTTGCGGGGAAAAATGTGATGAATATCCACCGCCTCGCCAAAGAAAACCGTGTGATCAAATGCCTGGCCCGATCGAAAGTCGCGAGCACCTTCCAGCATTAAAAGCGCATTTACACCCTTGTAAGCCGCGGAGAGCCGCATCCTCATAGTTCGAAGCCTGTCCGCCCTGAAGACGGTATCGCTCACTGTGGCGGGAGGTTTTCCCCCCATGAGCCATTCGGGGACCTCGAGGAAGTCTCTGGCTATCCGCGTATCAACCGTAGAACCATATAGCTCACCAAATACTCCGTTCCAATACCACCGGACTAGCTTCGATCGATTTGCCTCATGCTCCCACGCATTGCCGATATCAGCTAAAACGGCAGCGAGGGGGATTATTTGAGACTGATATGGGAGATCGAAGATGCGATATATATGCAACATGTGAAGGAACTTTGCCGCCCGGTGGAAACCGATCTCGGCCTGGTCCTGATACTTTAGATATGCAGTCAGAGGGAGGTTAAGTAGGGCCTGCCGATTCCCTGAAACCTGCGGCAGCTCCTTTCCTGATCTTCCCCGCGTCTCGGCATCTCGACGCTTTTCGCGTGTGTGAAAGAGCGAAATGACGTGAAGAAAATCTGTATTTGCTACATTGGTCAGAATGCCCGACTCCGCATCCGCGGGACGGTAAGCGCGAGCCAGCCTGCGGTGCCGGCCCTCGGTCGACGAATCACCGTACCAGTCCTTCCGAAGCTCGTGCCCATCGGCCGCATACATCGCCGTTATGAGCTCAAAGGCGTCCAGTGCTTTGCCGCCGGTATTGACCTTTTCAAATACGACGCAAACGGCTTCCTTGGAAGTCGAACGGTCCAGGGCTATGACGGGAATTTGATATTGCATGAAGTTGTTCAAGACTTCATCCTTGAAGCTCATTAGCAGCTTCCAGTTTTCCTGAAAACCATCTTTGCCCATGTTTCGTTCCATCCAGGATCTATTCCATTCATCCCAGTCGAAGACCATAGTCAACGGATACATCAAATTATCGAGCTCCGCCTCACGTGAAGAGAGATCCAACTCGATCTCTCTTCCAAAGGCACCTCTTACGACCTTGTCGGCAGGAACCCCAACGACCGCGTCCTCCCGATCGACACTGTCGTCGAGCGCTGCGCGAATATCTATGTAGAACCAGCGGTCAACTCGCTTCTTCCTCGGCGTAACCGTTCTGACCACTTGGTTCCTGAGCGTCACCTGATACAGGGAAGTCATTCGCTGCTGGCCGTCCAACAAGAGCGCCTCGGGCATCCTCTCGAACGCGCTCTCCGGAGCGCCCTCAACCGGCCGAGGTTTGAATTCAACGCCGCCGCCAGTCTCCAAGGTCATCAGTGCACCTACAGGGAAAGCGCGGGAGACTGAAGCAATGAGGCTCTTAATCCTATCCTCGTCCCAAACCCAACTACGCTGAAAATCCGGCAACTGCAATTTGCCTGATTGGCAGTTTGACAAGAGCTCCTGAAGCGAGACCGGGTTTGTCTTAAAGAACGAATTCACCATGGTTGGGACGATACATCAGGCGACCGCTTTTCCGCGACGATATGAGTCCGCAGATTCGTCAACTAAGCTCGTTCCGGCCAGTCGCAGTGGACTGAATGCGATGCCTCCCCCGAAGCTGCCAAGCAGCCACACATTAGCTTGGCTGCGTGCTAACCAGCACCCGGAAAAGCCGACGGAAAAAGGCGGGCGTTCACCTGTCATCCGCCTGGGACTCGTGTGCGAACGGCGGGGCGTCTGGGCGCGCCTACTTTGCAGTCCTGGATCATGACTCATTTATTCTACGGAGATAACAGTCCCCGCCGGACTAGAGTCACGGTTCGGCTCAAACTAAGTTCGCCACTCGACAGTCTATTGGCCAAGGGGCCACTTGGCCCATTCGCCAAGGAGTCACTCTCTTGTCGTCTGCGATCACAGGATGAGTATTCGCCCAGCTTCACTCGATCCAAGTCATATTCAAGGTGACATAAGGCCAACCTGACTCTCGGCGGGACTGCGAGCTCGAAGCGCTCAGCCTAAAAGCTCTTCGCCACTCGCGCGTCGCTCGTCTTCTAGGGAAGACGGATTATGATTCGTTTACTGAGTCCGACAGCGGACGCGCACATAAGCTCAAACGCCGTGAACAGGCTGAGACTAACGGGGGAAATTGAGTGCTTCCTAAGTGGGGAACCAGCGGCTATCTTCCTGAAGGCCGACATATTGCGTCGATGCCCGACGCTTACGAGCGGCTTGTGGTCGAAGCCGAGCACCGAGGCCACAAAGAGAAGCTTTACAGCGGAGTCTCTGCCTACTTGGCTCGGGTCCGGGACTTCATTGGGAGCGGACGGTGCTGGATCGACGGAGCAATGACCCACAGGGCGGACGATTCTGCGGCCACACGGCTGGTCATCTACCCAAACTCTTGGTCGGATCTGGGGCGCCTTAGTGAGGTTCGCCAGTTGGAAATCCTTTCGCTCTTGTCGCTCAGCGACGTAATTGTCGGAGCTCCTGATCCTTACTACGTTGAGGATCTCCATCCGCTAGGCGGAGTCATTAAGGCTTTTCTAGCAAGACCTGACCAAGAGGAATTTTGGACAAAGGCGTGCACTGGTGACGGTACATCCGCTGCAGGGCGAGGATTCGTGGAGGTTTCGTGGTGAACAACCCATTGCGTAGCGCCTTCAATTCAGCGCCTTCCGGCAACTGGCTCGACCGGCTAGCCAAGGCTTCCCTGCTCGCGGCTGAGCGTGAATACTATGGGCGTCCCGAGTCTTCGCTTCTGAAGGTTACCGCCATCAATAAGTCGACCGTGGATGCCTACGAATCAGCCACCCTGCTGCGGTCCCTCCAAGCCGCCGCAGGCAAAATAGGTCATGTACTTCGCGATGGGGGCACGGAGGTCACCTCAGTCCTTAAAGTCGATCGCCAACGGGCGCCGCTTATCTGTCGAGGGCAGGTAGGCTCGACAGTCTATTTCTCGTTCCCTGAGCCCGACGCCCCAGAGCAAGACGAGATGCCGGGCTTGGGTCCACATCGCACGCTGGCGGAGGCGGCAATCCATGAGCTGCTTGAGATACTCCCGTCCACCTCTGATGATGACCGGTCGCTCGATGCTGTGCTGGGGCAGCGAATGACTCTTAGAAGCGCGATCAGTCATCTCGTCGAGGCCGTACAGAGCAATGAATCAGGCCTAGGCCTAACATTTACTGCGGCGGGTTCCCGCTCATACTCAAGCGTTTTGACAAGTGAACAGGCTGACGTCTTGAGCGATGCTCTCATGGCCAGTCACGAGGACATCCGGATCATAGAACAAGAGGGAGTGCTGGACGGGATGCGAAGCTCGCGCCGCGTCTTCTACCTCCAACCCGACTCGGGCGTGGACATATACGGAGCAGTTGATGCTTCCCTCCTCCCGCAAGTTCAACAGCACCTGGGGCAGCGGATTCACGCGCGGCTTGAGGCATCTACGATCCAACAGCGATCCGGCAAGAAGTCCACCACAACATACCGTCTCCTGGCGCTGACTCCAGTTCAAACGTTATTTGATGAGGACCACCAGTGACTGGTGCAGACCGCCCGACACTTCCATCCCGGCTAATCCAGGCAACCTTCGTTCAAAAAACAAAGACTGAGTTAGCCGTTAGAACGGGCGGGGCGCAGTGGGTCTTTATCGGAAACTTCATAGCAGAACTTGCCGCAGTCGCCAGGACCGATCCCTATATCCGAGGTGAGATAGCCGCTGTCCTGGATGCTGCGGCCGAGGACCCGAGCCGCCTCCGCTCCCGTGACGTGACATACCCGATGAAAGTCGCCGCGGCCGAGAGGGGTGTCGATATCGGAGAGCTGTATGTGGGGGAACGCCCAGAAGGGCATCGCATCTATTTCGCCGAGCCCACAGCCGAAACCTTGGTTCTAGCCCTCAAGTACGCGCTGAAAGAGGGCAGCGACTGGAAGATATTGCAGAACTCGCAGATCCTGGAGGCGGCTGACGTGTACCTTGCCTGGTTGCGTTCCATGGGCTGGAGGCCGGCCCAAACAGCGACGCCTTGACCGTGTTGACCAAAGGGGCATATAAGCTTTAGGTTATATTCATGGTCAATCGTCTAACGGAAATCTTTGAGGCCCTGGGCGGTAACACCGACGATCCTCACGAGGTTCTCCACCTCAAGAACTCCGCTGAGAAGCAAAAGCTTGTCCGCCGGCTGATAGACGAACGCAAGCGCCAAGGTCTCACCCAGAAGGAATTGGGGTCTCGAATGCGCGTGAGTCAGGAAGCCGTTTGTCGATTTGAAAGCTTGGGCGGTGACCCGCGCGTATCCACAATCATGCGTTATGCCACCGCACTCGGGCAACGAATTGAAATTCGCAATCTGCCAATGGAAGATGAGCTTGGGCAGACCGAGCGACCCATACCCCTCCCACACCTCAGAAATCGGGAAAAGGACATTCTGTCCAGAATGGAAACTGAATTCCGGGCAAAGGTTACCAGCAGACTGCACAATCTGGACGCCCCACGCGGAAGTGCTTCGATGAAACTGAACGAAGATTATCTGCTCAAGGCCCATGTCCTTGTCAGCACGCACGTTTTTCGCAACCTGCCCACTGAGGGAGAGGTACCAGGGCCTAGTTTTACCTTCTCCTTGGGGAGCCCAACGAAGTCAGCAGGGGACATCACCGTTCTGGCCCAGGTGGAAGGTAAGCAGGGGGCGGTTGAGTTCTCCGTGGTCGGCATCGGTATCCTGGTGCCCGGGGCGACAACCGAACCGAAGCGTTCCGCGCCGACCCTCGGTGATCTCAGGCTTACGTACGGCGTTGAGATGCTCTACGACTGGCTAACATCGACTGCCAGGCAGGCAACGGCGGGTTTCTTAATAGATCTCTCAATTCCTCTGCAGGCACCGGAACCGCTTGCGCTGAAGTCCTAAGTGCCGATTCAGGCAGCTGGCGCTCAAATAATGTCCGAAATGCGCAACGGCGTCAAGCCAATCTTTCCCCCGAAGACGGGCCAGAACTGGACAATGGGCAAACATCTTTTCGCGATTCGGCGCGATCGTATCAAACGCCATGAGCCCAGCCGGAACAATTTCTACGGGGTGTGGTATTTCGCGCTGAGCCGGCCGAAGACCGCCTTGGGCAGGACGGAGTCCCGGCCCATCGCGTAGAGCAGTCGGGAGGCGCTGGCCTGCGCGGCGAGGCCGGAGGCGAACTGCGCCACCACCAGTCCGGCGAGGAACACGGCGCCGAACAGCTGCCCGCCGATCTGCAGGGCGATGGAGCTGGCCGCGGAGGCCGAGTCCTCAAACACCCTCCCGGGTGGACCAGCTGGGTCACGTAAGAGACGGTGACGAAGATGCCGCCGTCTATCAGGGGGATGAGCATGATGGCGCGGGCCATGTTCTTGCGCGGTTCGACGGTCTCCTCGGTGAGGGTGGTGACGGCGTCGAACCCGAGGAACGAGTAGGCGGCGCTGGCGGCACCGGCGGAGATGGTGGTGAAGCTGGACGTATCGTTGAAGAACGGCTGGGTGCTGGCCAGACCGCCGGCGCCCTGGGTGGACACCACGTGTATACGTTCCCCAACTGCTACGAGAGCTTCAGCAAGAGCGGTCAGTGCAGCATTCATTTCGTTCCCCCAAGGAGAAGTAGATGACCCCGTGTAACGGGTCGCCAAGATCGGCTAAGTTCCCCAATAAGACGCCCCGCGCTCTTCGGAAGGTGGGGCAGCTTGTCTCCGTCTTGCGGGCTGAGTATCCACAGGAGACGTCTGTGGGGTAGGCCGGATGGCTGTGAACTCTGGGGGACTTCGGAGGCAACGTTGTTACCGGAGCGAGGCAACGAGCGGCGATAGAAGCCTTCCCCGGGAGGCCCCCTAGCCTCAAATCTGACCTGGTACACATGAATGGCGAAGGACTCACTGTGGTTCGGAAGCATGTGTTCTGACTTTGCTGCGAGCAGCTGAACTACTTATGGCGAGTCCGCTCCTACCGAGGCTATTTGCCGTATCGGCGGCCCGGCTCGCGCGAGGCCACTACCCAGTCTCCGTTGGCTTGCTGAACCCACAGCTTGTAGGTAGCTCCGGACGCGTGCTGAATACCCAGAAATACAGCTTCATTCATGTCCTGGGCTTCAAATACTGCGAGCACGTCATGGTCGTCTTTGTAAGGAGTCACTCTGTATGTAGCCATGCCTACGATCTTAGGTCCAAGTAGACCCGTGAAAAGTACCTGATCAAGTCGAGAAACCCCAATCAGCACAGCAACTGCTTTTGAGGGCGTCCCTAGTATTTGGTCGGCTCATCCGAGGACTCCACGCGGCATTGGGAACCGGCTTTTCCCCGTCCCCAACGCCGTGGACCTCCTTTGGGGGATCTTGCCCTCCACGTCAGCAGGCACCGGGGGTTCCTTCTCATCATCAATAGACATTGTTCTAGGTGGGATTGTCCACCACGACACCTCTGCTTCAGCCATGGGCGTTTCTAGGCGCGCGCCTGCCCCTATTTACCGGATGGCATAAGTAGCGGAATGATAATGCCCGCAACCGATAACGCCAAAGTCCCAATCATGGCTAGAATCCTAGCCGCGCGGGCACGGCTGCCGACCTTGAATAGCTCAAAACCCGGCATGAGTTTTTGCCACAGGAGGACTAAACCGACTGTCACAAGCGCCTCGAATACTCCCAGCGTCAGTTCTCCGGACAGGTCAAGCCGTTCCTTGATGAACATGACGCGTGCCAGTGCGTGAACCGGTAGGAAGAACAAGGGAATTAGCACTAATGAGCTTCGCATCCACCAGTACCAAGGGCGGTGCTTAGCGACAGCCGTCTTGAGTTTTGATTCGGCGACCCTGACCCAATCCGATCCTTGATCGCGAATTTCCACCTCGACACCGTTCGCTCGATCCATCCTGACTTGAACGGCGGGGGTCGTCCCAGAGTATAGGGATTTGCCCACGGAGAGACGCAGGCTCACAAGATCAGTAAGGTCAATTTCACCCAATACCGCTTCCGCAGGCCCCTCAACCACCCGCCCAAAGTCTTTGTGCTCTGCCCTGATTCTGACAGTCATCCTTTGAAGGGCGTCCTCGAGCGAACTCTCCTCGCTAGCCTCCCAATTGTCGATCCACCAGCCCTCTTCAAGGGCTGGATGCCTTGCATTCGCCCCGTAGGATCGCTCTGCTTCGGCAAACCGCGCAGCATGGGACTGCTGGTGCCGTAACCGCATGGAATCGCTCGCGCTTTGGCCAAGTTCATCCAAAACCTTAATCAGATACTTCAGGTCCTCCATGTCACCGGCCCAGGAGGCGGATTTGAACGATGTGGACGATTCGGCGCTCACTGCAGTTGATGTCACCGAACAAATATATAGAACTGCCGGTGTCGCACCGACCCAAGAGGTCGGGCGTGGTGAAATCGGCAAGTTTCAGAAGACCACGAAATGCTTGATCCATATCATTACGGGCTTCGGGCCTCTTGCGTCCGCCAAAGGCGCTGGCGTCATTATCGGCGAAGACCCTGGCGACAGCGAAACCGTGAGCTTCCGCGAGCGTGCGGCAGTCTCCTCTTAGCGCTGAACGTCGGGGCCCCGCCCGCCATATCGTCGCCGATACGGCAATAATGAATGCGGTCTCCCCCAGGAGAAGAGGTTGCCGGATACTGTCCATGACCAATACCCGGCAGGCCTGAGTTCAGGCGGTCAGCCTGGCATGGGTTCCCAACTGCGCCCCCGGCCAAGCCGGATGCACCCCATCTGTGCATCGAACACGAAGTGGTTCAAACGCCGATCTAGTCGATGAGCACCGGCTGCTTGGCACCATCCGAAGATTCGACAACCGGCGAAGCCTTCCGGTTCCGGTTGTTCATCCAGCACCCCACCGCGAGAACCGCCACAAGCCCGAAAGTGCTCAGGAGCTGGGGACGCGAGTCCTCGCCGATGAACCCCACCGTGAAGATAGCAGCGAGGATGACCAGACCAAACACCGTGAGCCACGGGAAGCCGGGCATCCGCAGGGGAAGCTCCGTCCCCTCGCGGTCGGCGCGGAGGCGCAGCGCGAGCTGGGCGACGAGTGCAGACGTCCATACCAGCAGGCAGGTCGAGCCCACAATGTTGAGCAGGACGGGAAGGACCATCTCGGGGAAGGCCAGCTCCAGCACAACCGTGACAACGCCGAAGGCGACGCTGGCCAGGACTGCGACAACCGGCACACGCGCCTTGGACACCGAGGCAAGCAGGCGTGGTGCCTCACCCCGCTCCGCGAGGGAGTACGCCATCCGTGACGCACCGTAGAGATTGGCGTTGAGGGCGGAGAGCAGTGCGGCAACAGCCACCAGCGTGATGGCGGTGGCTGCACCGGGCATGCCGGCCGCATCCAGCACCGCGGCGAACGGGCTCTTCAGCCCCGCCGAACCCACGGGAACAACAGCAGCGATGATGAAGATGGCACCGATGTAGAACACCAGGATGCGCCACAGCACAGTCCGGACTGCCTTCTTCACGCTACGGGCCGGCTCCGCGGTCTCAGCTGCCGCCACGGAGACGATCTCGGTGCCGCCGAACGCAAACGCCACCACGAACAGTGCCGTGGCAATCCCGGCGAAACCACTCGGGGCAAAGCCGTCGCCCATGAAGTTGGACAGACCCGGCGACTGCACGCCCGGCAGCCAGCCGAAGAGCAGGGCAGCGCCCACAGCCAGGAACGCCACGATTGCCGCCACCTTCAGCAGCGCGAACCAGAACTCGAACTCGCCGAAGTTCTTCACGCTGGTGAGGTTCACGGCGGTGAGCACCACGATGAACACGAAAGCCATCAGCCACACCGGCAGGGCCGGGAAGATGGTGGCCAGCAGGCCCGCCGCACCCAGCGCCTCGGCCGCGATCACGACGACCAGCTGAATCCACCACAGCCAGCCCACCGTGGCACCGGCCACCGGCCCGTAGGCCTTAGCGGTATAGACGGAGAAGGCCCCGCTGTCCGGATTGGCGGCGGCCATCTCGCCGAGCGCCCACATCACCAGGATGATGAGCGTGCCGGCCACGAGGTAGGAGATCAGCACCGCCGGGCCGGCAGCCTGGATGCCCGCGCCGGAGCCGATGAACAGACCGGCGCCGATGGCGCTTCCCAGGCCCATCATGGTGAGCTGGCGGGGTTTAAGGGCCGCGCCGAGGGCGCGGGCAGACGTCTTTGTCTGTTGTTCCATGGGAATTCCTCTGGTTGTAGGTGGAACGGGTTGGTAAAAGGTCAGTCGATTGTCGAGGCTGCGTGCGCTTCCAAAAGCCGGAGCACACGGTCGTTGGAGGCGGGATCGGCAACGGTGATCCGCACGCCGTCGCCCTGGTACGCGCGGACCATGATGCCGGCGGCGTCAAACGCGTCCACCAGCCTCGCCCGGAGGCCCTCGTCCGCGCGGATCCACAGGAAATTGCCCTGGCTCGGCTGCAGTTTCCAGCCCTGGGCTTCCAGCTGCGCGGCCATCCGGGCGCGCTCCTCCCTGACGGCGGCCACCCGCGCTTCCATCTCCTCCCCCGCGTCCAGCGACGCGATGGCCGCCTTCTGGGCCAGCGCACTCACGGAGAAGGGAAGGGCGGTCCGGCGCAGTCCCTCGGCGATGTCCGGCGACGCCACGGCGTAGCCCACGCGCAGGCCGGCGAGTCCGTACGCCTTGGAGAAGGTGCGCAGGATGCAGACGTTCGGGTACTCGCGGTAGAGCGCCAGGGAATCGGGGCCGCTGCCCGCTTCGGCGTATTCCACGTAGGCCTCGTCGATCACCACGAGGATGTCGGAACGGACGGATTGCAGGAAGGCATCGATGCGTTCGTGGCTGATCGGCACGCCGGTGGGGTTGTTGGGGGTGCAGAGCAGAATGACCTTCGTGCGGTCAGTGACGGCCGCGGCCATGGCCTCGAGGTCGTGGCCCTCAGCGGCGTCCAGCGGGATGCGGACCGGCCGGGCGCCTGCCAGCTCAACCAGGATGGGGTAGGCCTCGAAGGAGCGCCACGCGAAGATCACGTCATCGCCGGCGTCGCACAGTCCGGTGATGATCTGCTGGAGGACGCCCACGCTGCCAGGCCCTACCGCGACCTCCCCGGCGGTGACGCCCAGGTGCCCGGCGAGCCGTTCGCGGAGTTCGACGGCGGCACTGTCGGGGTAGCGGTTCATCGTACCGGCCGCCGCGGCCACCGCAGCGGCGGCAGCGGGCAGCGGCTCGTAGTGGCTTTCGTTGCTGGCGAGGGCTGCAATGTCCGCGCCGGCGCTGCGCCGTCCCGGGACGTAGGGCGGAAGTCCGGCCACCGCGCCACGAAGGGTGGGGAGCGCGGTGTCCGGTGCGGTTAGAAGCTGATCACGGGTCATGAGGACCGATCATGGTTGTGACCCCGCCCACAATGCAAGATACCCTCAACCCATTGGGACTTCTGCTCAACTTCAACAGTCTGTGGTGAAAATATGACCATCCCGAACCCCCGCGCCCTGGATTCCCTCGATGGCAGGATCATCCTGGCCCTCGACAAGGATCCGGAAGCCAGCGCCCTGGCACTCTCGCGGACGCTCGGCGTCGCACGGAACACCGTCCACGCCCGGCTGGCTCGGCTCGAGCGCAGCGGCGCCCTCCGCTCCTTTAGCCGGAGGCTGGATCCCGCCGCACTTGGCTATGACCTGATGGCCTTCCTCTCGCTGTCCATCAGCCAGACGCGGACAGGTGCGGTGGAAGACGGGCTCGCCGCGATTCCGGAGGTCATCGAGGTGCACGCCACCACCGGCGACGCGGACCTCATGGCCAAGGTGGTGGCCCGCAGCACGGCAGATCTCTATCGCATCACCAACGAGATCCTGGAAATCGAGGGGATCCAACGGACCAGCACCGCGATTTCCGTACTGGAACTCATGCCGCCCCGCTACGACGGCCTCCTGAGCCGGCTCTCCGAGCAGGAATCCCGCCCCTCGCACTAAGGGCGGATGATGCACGCCACAAGTGGGCAAATTTTCAGTTAGCAGTCCTGCTTCCTGCCAAGAATCCCAATCAAATCGGCCTCTCTTGCCTATCTGTGAACCAGACCACATGATTCCTGCATGACTTCACTTACCGTCTCCGGCCGCGTGGCACAGGTTCTCAGCAGCTATGTCAGCGATGTCTTCGGCGTTATGGGCAACGGCAACGTCTACTTCCTGGACGCCGCGGAAAAGCTGGGCCTCCGCTTCTCCGCCGTCCGCCATGAAGGCGCCGCCATCGCCGCGGCCGACGCCTACTACCGGACGTCAGGACGCCTCGCCGCCGGCACCACCACCTACGGCCCCGGCTACACCAACGCACTCACCGCCCTCGCCGAGGCGGTCCAGGCGCAGATCCCGGTCGTGCTGGTCACCGGCGACGCCCCGAGCAGCGGCGCCCGGCCCCAGGACGTGGACCAGGCAGCAATCGCCGCAGGACTCGGCGCGGCCACCTTCACTGTCACCCGCGACGCCGCGGGCTCCATCACGCAGCAGGCGGTGGAATACGCGCTCACCAAGCGCACCGCCGTCGTCATTGCCATCCCCTACGACCTCGCAGCACTCGAGGCTGCGGACGAAGAACCTCCGGTGCCGCTGGCACCAACAGTTAGTGACGACGTCGACGGCGGCCTTGGGCAGGTAGCCCGCCTGCTCGCCGGAGCGAAGCGGCCGCTGATCCTCGCCGGCCGCGGTGCGCACCTCGCCGGCGCCGGCCCGGAGCTCCGGGAACTCGCCGACCGCCTGGGCGCGCTGACCGCCGGAACCGTCCTGGCACTCAACCTGCTCGAAGGCGAGGGGTACCTTGGCGTCGCGGGCGGGTTCGGCACGGACACCGCGGCCGGGCTCATGGGTGAAGCCGACGTGGTCCTGGTGGCCGGGGCAAGCCTGAGCCCCTTCACCATGCGGTTCGGGCACCTGCTCGGCCAGGACAGCACCGTCATCCAGATCGACACCGCCCTGCAGCCGACACACCCCCGGGTGGACACGTTCGTCAGCGCGGACGTGAAGTCTGCTGCGGGACGCATCCTGGGGATGCTGGACGGCGAGGCTTCAGCAGCTGCCTGGCGCGCGGAAGCCCGCAAGCGCCTGGCCGAGGGACCGGGCCACCAGGCCGGCTCCGACGAGACCGGGGACGGCAGGCTGGACCCGCGTTCCCTGGCCATCGCGCTGGACGCCGTGCTGCCGGAGCGCCGCACGGTGGTCCAGGACGGAGGGCACTTCCTCGGCTGGGCCCCCATGTACTGGAACATCCCGCGGCCGCAGGACCTGGTCATGGTGGGAACGGCCTTCCAGACCATCGGGCTGGGCCTTGCCAGCGCCGTCGGGGCAGCCCGTGCGGTGGAGGACGGCCGCACCCTGGTGCTGGCCTCCGGCGACGGCGGTTTCCTCATGGGCCTGTCCGACCTCGAATCGCTGATCGGGGCGGCGAGCAGCGCCGTCGTCGTGATCTACAACGACGCCGCCTACGGAGCCGAGATCCACCAGTACGGCTCCCAGGGCCTGACCGAAAAGCCCATGCTGATCCCCGAAGTGGACTTCAGCGGCGTCGCCCGTGCTTTGGGGGCTGAGTCGGCGATCATCCGCTCCCTGGCGGATCTTTCCGCGCTCCAGGGCTGGATCGACGCCGGCGCGAAGGGAACCTTCGTGGCCGACTGCCGAATCACGTCGAGCGTCCGGGCACCGTGGATGAGCGAGTGGATGGCGGCCAAGCAGGAGGCGAAGGCGGCGGTAGCGGGGTAGCTGCCCGTCCTGCGATGACTAGCGGGTCATCCACACGGTAGTGGCAGGCGGCAGCGTTCCGTCCTGGGGAAGGACGCCACTGGACAAGAGCACCAGGCCGACGGGGAGCGGCACGGGCTTATTGCCGAAGTTGGTGACGCTGTGCCAGCCTTGCGGACGGGCGAAGTGAAGGACCTGCGGGTCATCCTCCTCAATCCACTGCAGTTCCTCCGGCCCCTGCAGGATCCCGCGGAGCCAAAGAGCTTTCCGGTAGAGATTCAGGGTGGACCGGGGGTTCCTTTCCTGCAGTTCTGCGGCCACCTTGCTGAACCACTGCGGCTGGGGCAGGTGCGCCCCGGTGGCGCTGAAGCCGAAGGCGGTGTGGTCCGCGTCCCAGGGAAGTGGCACACGGCAGCCGTCCCGTCCGATGTCCACGCCAGGGTTGCGGAAAAATGCGGGGTCCTGCCGTTGCCCATCCGGGATGTCAGTCACCTCATGCAGCCCCAGTTCCTCCCCCTGGTACAGATAGGCGGATCCGGGAAGGGCCAGCATCAGCAGCGTGGCGGCCTTTGCACGGGCGAGTCCAAGGTCCCGGTTGAGTTCGTGCTCCGGCGCGCCGGCCAGCAGCCACGCTTTGCCATCATGTGCTCCGCCTGCCATCGGCGTGCCCGTCTCCGTGTCCACGGCTGCCACAGGCGCCGGAGCTGCAGAGAGCCCGTAGCGGGTGGGGTGGCGGACCACGTCGTGGTTGGAGAACACCCAGGTGGAAGAGGCCCCTGTGGCGTCAGCTTCAGCGAGGTTCCTGGTGATGGAGGAGCGGAACTCCGCCGCGTCGAAGTCCGCCGTCAGGAGGTCGAAGTTGAAGGCCTGCCCCAGGCCTTCCGGGCTGGCGTAGCGGGCCCTCCGGGACGGGTGGACCCACGCTTCGGCTACGGCCATACGGGGCGGATCGTATTCGTTGAACACCTGCCGCCATTGGGCATAGATGTCGTGGACCTCGTCACGGTCCCAAAACAGGTGCTGCCCGTGTTCCGAGGCCATGCCCGGCATCTCGATCTCAGCCGGCAGGGTCTCGGGGAGGTGCTTGGTCAGGCCGTGTGCCACGTCAACGCGGAACCCATCAACACCGCGGTCGGCCCAGAACCGGAGCGTGGTGAGGAAGTCCTCGCGGACCTCCTGGTTCTCCCAGTTGAAGTCGGGCTGCTCCTTGGCGAACAGGTGGAGGTACCACTGTCCGGGAGTACCGTCCGGTTCCGTGATCCGTTCCCATGCTGAACCGCCGAAGATCGACTGCCAGTCCGACGGCGGCTCGTTTCCGCCGGGTCCCAGCCCGTCGCGGAATATGTAGCGGTCCCTGGCTGGAGAACCGGCGGGGGAAAACAGCGCCTCGCGGAACCATTCGTGGCGGTCGGATGAATGGTTGGGAACGATGTCGACAATCAGTTTGATGCCTGCTTCGTGCAGCGCCGCGGTCATCTCGTCGAAGTCTGCCAGGGTGCCCAGCCGGGGGTCCACATTGCGGTAGTCGTCGACGTCGTACCCTCCGTCCGCAAGCGCGGAGGGATAGAAGGGGCTGAGCCATACGGCGTCGATGCCCAGCTTCCTCAGGTAGGGCACCTTGGCCGTGATACCGGGCAGGTCGCCCAGTCCGTCCCCGTTGCTGTCATGGAAACTGCGCGGGTAGATCTGGTAGACGGAGGCCTGGCGCCACCAGTCGTGGGCCGGGGAAAGTTGGCGGGTCTTCTGCCGCGAGTGGGATGAGACGGTCATTGATGGTTCCTTTCGAATCCTGTGGCGGGCGCTTCACAGCGCCACATGGCAAGGCTGGGCCCCTGGTTGGGCAGGGTAATGGTTCCCTCGGTGTCTGCGTGGAGGTCCGGGGTTCCTGCCAGGCCGCGAAGGTGGGCGCCGACCACGCCGGCCGGCATCTTGACTGCGGCGTGGTCCCCCCGTGCAGCGTGGACCAGGACCGTTTCATGGGGCGATTCACGCAGGAAAGTGAAGGCGTCCTCGCCGATGGTGAGCCACCGCAGTCCGCCATGCCGGAGGGCTTCGGACTGCTTCCGCGCCTGGAATAGAGCACGTGTGGCGGCGAGCCGGTCATGGTCCCATTCGTCAGGTTTGTCCCAGGGGAAGGGGCGCCGGCCGTCTTCACCGTTATCGCCCTCTTGCCCGATCTCATCTCCCGCCCACAACATGGGGATACCGGGCATGGTGGCCAGCAGGCCAAAAGCCACTGTGACGAGACGTGGGTCGCCGAGCATGGTGCTGATCCGGAAGGTGTCGTGGGAACCCACCAGGTTCAGGGCGTGGGCAGTGGCACGCCAGGGAGCGGCTGCGGCGAAGTCACGCATGGAGCCGACGATGTCCTTCCCGGAGAGCCGCGGAATGGCAACAAACGGCCCCGGCTCGAACGGAACGGGGGCTGCGGGCTTCAGCCATTGCCATACAGGGCGGGTGAATCCGGCGTAGTTCATTACTCCGTGCCAGCCATCAACCTGCAAGTCCTGTGATGCATCGTGGCTATGTTCAGCCAGCAACAACGCGTCCGGATCGGTTTCGGCCATGGTCCGGCGGAGGGTGGTGGACACCATGTGGTTCAGATCGGTAGTCCCGTGCCGTCCGGTCATATTGGCGACGTCGATGCGCCACCCGTCAAACCCGTCCGGCCCCAGCCAGCGGGCCACAACGGATTCCTTGCCCTCGTAGAGGCGCCGGCGCAATTCCGGGTTGGCGTGGTTGAACTTGGGAAGGGACTTGTGCCCGAACCAGCACACGTACTCGTCAGGGTGTTTGGTGAAGAGGAAGAATCCTGCTTCGACGCTGTCCGGATCTGCAATCGCGGTCTTGAACCACTCGTGGGCGTCCCCGCAATGGTTCGTGGTCAGGTCCCCAAGCAGGCGCATGCCCCGGGCATGCAAAGCACCGGACAGTCGTTGCAGTGCCTCGTCGCCGCCAAGCAACGGATCCACCTGCTCGAAACTGGAAGCGTCATACCGGTGGTTTGAACGCGCGGGGAAGATCGGCGTCAGGTAGACCGTGTCCACCCCCAGGGACGCAATGTGCCCGAGACGGGCGGCGATTCCGTCCAGGTCTCCGCCGAAGTACTGGTAGGGGGT
This sequence comes from Arthrobacter oryzae, assembly GCF_030718995.1. Lineage (NCBI taxonomy): Bacteria > Bacillati > Actinomycetota > Actinomycetes > Micrococcales > Micrococcaceae > Arthrobacter > Arthrobacter oryzae. Next base: position 2,792,344 of record NZ_CP132204.1, on the reverse strand, counting down.
CTCGGGTCCTCGTCCGATGACCTTGTTCCCCCAGTCCTCGGGGATGGCCCAGTCGGGTGCCGGCCGGTCGATCGATTTTGCGAAGCGGTCCGGGAAGATCTGGTAGATCACGGACCCGGCCGCCCAGGCAGGCGGCGGCGCGTAGGCGGTGATCCGGAAGTCGCTGGCGTCCGTTACGTCACCGGTGTGCAGGCCGGTCCCGTTCAACCACTGGTAACCGCCCGGTGGGCCGTCGAGCAGCCACCGGTAGTTCACCACAGGGTTCTCCAGCGGGAAATCCGCGCGCAGCCAAAATTCATTGCCGTCTTCGCGGTCAACGTCCGCGGCCAGGAGGGCCTGTTCGCCGTCGATACACACGCGGAGCAATGCCTTCGTTACACCGCTGGCGCGGGGAACCCGAAGGAACACCATGACTGTTTCCCCCAGTTCAGGGTTGGGATTGGAAACGTACATCGCCGAGCCGTCATGGTGCGGCTGGTTCCATAGCTGCGCGGTCATCCCTTGACCGCCCCGGCGGTAAGTCCCCCGGTGATGAACTTCTGCAGGAACTGGAACAGCAGCACCACGGGCAGGCTGGTCAGGAGGGCTCCTGCGGCGAAGACGCCCAGGTTGCCCGACCGGTCGGCATCGATGGTGGCGTACAGGCCGACGGCCAAGGTCTTGACGTCGTTATCGGTGAGGAAGATTGATGCCAGGACAAATTCGCCCAGTACACCGATGAAAGACAACAGGCCGGTGACTGCAAGGATCGGGGTTACCAGCGGAAAGATGACCCGGAAGAACACCGTGGCGTGGTCCGCTCCGTCCATGATCGCCGCCTCGTCCAGTTCCTTCGGCACCGAATCGAAGAATCCCTTGATCAGCCACACCTGCGAGAGCGCTCCGCCCATGAGCAGGAGTCCGTACCCCAGGAGGGTGTTCAAGCCGAGCTGGGGAATGACCTCACCGATGGCAGTGAACATCAGGTACAACGCCACTACAGCGAGGAACTGGGGGAACATTTGGATGAGAAGCAGGCTGAGCAGGCCGATTCGCCGGCCGCTGAAGCGGAACCGGGAAAAGGCGTAGGCGGCCAGGGCGCTGCACAGGATCTGTCCCAGCGTGACCACTGTACTGATGATCAGCGTGTTGGCAAACCACCGCAGATAAGGCCGGTTGGGGTCTGTGAAGAGGGCCTCAAAATGCACAAGGCTCACTTCACGGGGAATCAGGCTGGTGGAGGCCACGGTGCCCAGCGGATTGAGCGCCGCCGAGACAATGAACAAAACGGGGAACAGGGCTATGAACACCGCAGCAAGTGCCACGAGGTGGCGCCATCCCACTTCGGCAAACCATCGGGTTCGATGGTGCCTGCGCCGGGAGGCGGGGGTACGGTGCGGCTCCTGGACCGGTACTTCAGCGAGACGTGTCTGGGAAGACGACATCAGTTCACCTCTTCCAGGGTGCGCGTAAAACGGAACTGAATTGCGGCGATGATGCCGGTAAGAACGAACAGCAGCACTGACACGGCCGCGGCAAAACCGAGCTGTGCGCCCTGCCCGCCGAAGGCCAGGCGGTAGGTGTAGCTGATCAGGATGTCAGTTGCTCCCGCCGTCGGGTTCGCGGGATCGAACGGTCCGCCTTCTGTCAGCAGGTAGATGGCGTTGAAGTTGTTGAAATTGAAGGCGAAGGTGGATACCAGCAGAGGGGCAACAGTCACCAGGAGCAGCGGGAACGTGATCTTTCGAAAGCCTAGGAATCCGCTGGCGCCGTCGATCCGTGATGCTTCCTTAAGGTCGGCCGGGATGGCCTGGAGGGCTCCGGTGCAGACCAGGAACATGTAAGGGAACCCCATCCAGAAATTGGTCAGCAGGATGGCAGCCTTCGCCAAGAACGGGTCACCAAGCCAGTTGAGGTCGAGTCCCAGGGAGTTGTTGATCAGGCCGAAGTCTTTGTTCCAGAAGCTGGACCAGACCAGCAGGGCGATAAATCCCGGGATCGCGTAGGGCAGGATGAGGATGGCCCGGTAGAAACGCTGCCCCTTGATCCGCGGATCGTTAAGCGCGGTAGCCAGCCCCAGCCCGAGCAGGAACGTTCCTGCTACCGACACTGTTGCGAAGATGAACGTCCAGGCGAAGATCTGCAGGAAATCCCCACTGATCCTTGGGTCCGAAAAGACGCGCAGATAGTTCGCAAAGCCGACATTGGCCAGCCAGGACTGGTCGGACAACCGCTTTCCCTCTGCGTCAACGAAGTACTCCCTGTCGCCTTGCTTGACTGGGGTGTAGTCCACACCGGTGGCCGTATTGGCGATGACATCGCGCGTCTCGTCGTATTTGAGCGGCGAAGCGCCCTCGAACGCCTGGCGGATGCCCAGCTGCCGGATGGCACCACGATCGGTGGGTACCGCAAATTCCTTGAGCGCTTCGCTCGCGTTGTTGACCTCCTGCGGAGTCAGGAGCTCGTAACCATCCGCCTCGGTGACGAACCCGCCGGCAACGGTAACGTCTGCCGGTTCAAGCTCCTGGAGCCCGTCATCAGGAGTACCCAGGAACACCGCTCCGCTTTTGGGCTCAACGAGGAGAAAAGCGAACGGTCCAGTCGTGGGGTTCCCTTCCGTGGCTACGGAGAGGTTGTAGCGCGGAGAGTCAGGGCTCTGAACCACCGAAGCGCCGATGATTTGAGAGATGGTTTCTTCCTTCGACGTCCTCGTTCCATCCCCGAAGTTCGTTGTCGACATCTGGAACGTCATCACGATGGGATACACCAGGAAGACCACCAGAAGTAGTGTGCCGGGCACCAGATACTTGGCCGGCACCCCACGGCCGGTGATATAGGTCAGCAGCAGGACCCCGGCGATGACCCAGATTGCTGCGAGGAATCCCCATCGCCCTGTAGCAACGAGGGCAGGGGTGAGGGCAGCCGCTGAGCCGACTACTGTGCCCAGCGCAAGGATTTTGGCGAAGAGGGCCACGGGTTTGGTGGTGCGTTCACGGCCTGTGCCGGACCCGGACGGTGCAGGCGACGAGGGGCGCTGCAGGCGCTTAAGTGTTTCGATCATGGGGTTCTCCTGGATTCCAATCTGAGCAGCAGGGCCCTGGGGGCCGAGGACACGTGCATCGGCCCCCAGTGCCGCTTCCTACTTGCCGATTGCAGCAGCGATGGTTTCCCCGGCCGCGCGCATGGTGCTTTCCGGCTCAGCGCCGCCAACGATCGCCGCGAAGGCCTGGCCAAGGGGGGCGAAGACGGCAGCCATTTCAGGGATGGCCGGCATTGGCTGGGCGGACTCCGCTGCCGAGGCAAACGTCTCAATAGCAGGGTTCTGGCCGGCGATCTTCTCCCGGACGGACGTCATCGTGGGCGGCAGTTTCGCTCCTTCAAACATCTGCGCCATACCCTCTTCGGTATTCATGGCGTTCTCCACGAACTCATGGGCGAAGGCTTCGTTCTTCCCGT